>JBBQBM010000054.1:0-3074 GCA_038317375.1 Saccharimonadales bacterium (SeqCode) | reverse complement strand
GAGTAGTTTAGCCATTGGTTATTGGGTTATTAGATTTCATAGCTTACTAGGCTTGTAGGTGTCTGGCGCGCTAGCTAGAAAAGCTTTGAGCTCATCTAAACTCAATAAGCCCTCCCGCGCACCGACCTTTTGGACAACACTCATCGAATTTATCGGCGCCCAACGCAAGGCCTCTTCAATAGTCAATCCCTTTAAGATAGCTGCTAGGAAAGTACTCGAGAATGCATCTCCTGCACCTGTTCGTTCTAGAGGCGGCGCTGGGTCGGGATAGTTCGGCATTTTGTAGCGATTATGACCATCTGAGGCATAGGCACCGTCTGGACCATCGGTAATACATACTATTTTAGGACCTAGTACGTGTAACTTATCGAATAAATCATTTATATCCTCATGCTTGCCTCCGCCGACAGTCACAGCTTCTTCGCGGTTCAAAAATAGAATATTTGTACGATGATATAATCTTTTTAATCGTTCAGCCCCCGCTTCCATCTGGAAGGTGCCGGGTTGAAAGCCGACCTTGACACCCGGATTAGCATCTAACCAATCAGCTATGTCGTCATGGTATTCCTCTGTATCACCAGCAATCGATGTTAAATAGACCCAGGCCGGAGTTTCTGTAGGTTTAATATGTGGAAAATGATAGTCGTAATGCTGGTGATTTATTAGAATTGTACGATCGTCTTTATACCAAAGAGCGTAGTGGTAGTTGGATTTTTTCCCTGGGTTAACGCGAACAAATCTAGTGTCAACACCATTCTCACCAAGAGCAGTAATAATTTCCCGGCCCCAGCTATCTCCGCCAACATTTGCAATTAACGCACTTCCTAGACCGAGTTTTGCGAGTGCTACTGAGGCGTTAGCGGCATTGCCGACTCCCTCTACGACTTCAACATGATCAAATGGCACTTTAGTACCGAACGGGATGGTTAGCAAACGACCATCTTCGTTCTCGGCAACTGTAGCGCTCCCATCCTTTAACTTAATAAACGCGTCCGTTAAAGTATCGCCTATCGACAGAACATCAATCTTTACAGCATCAGACATTTTTTTATTTCCCCTACCCTAATTCAATAATCATAAACATTATACCATCGAAGAACCTACAGTCTGCCGAAAAGTTATACTAAATATCGTATACTGCTTATGATATGTCACTTAAAGGTCTATATGACACCTTCTCTCTCAGCCCATGGTGCGACGATCTAAGTCGCGATGAAATTGATGGCGGCCAGTTAACCACGCTTGTCGATAGGGGAGTAAGAGGCGTGACTTCTAACCCCACCATCTTCGCTAAAGCCGTTTCTTCGAGCGATTCATATACTAAAGAGATTAGGCGAATGACGGCAGAAGGACGTCGGCCAGAAGCAATTTATTGGGAGCTTGCAATAAGGGATGCTCGGGACGGCGCTGACGTGCTTCGACCTTTATATACCAAAACCGACGGTACCGATGGTTATGTTTCTTTAGAAGTCAGTCCAAAGTTTGCCAATGATCATGCTAAAACAATCGCACAGGCCAGATTGTTATGGAAAAGTGTCAGGCGAGCAAACCTAATGATAAAAATCCCCGCTACAAGCGAGGGTCTTATTGCAATAACCAAGCTAATATCTGAAGGGATTAACGTCAATGTTACGTTGGTTTTTAGTCTTAGACGATATTTGGAGGTAATGAATGCCTACCTGGCTGGATTAGAAAAGCGTGAAGGTAGTCTCCGTCAAGTTCATAGCGTAGCCTCGTTCTTTATTAGTCGGATAGATACAGTCGTTGATCATATTCTCAACAAGAATCGGTCGCCCCAGTCACGGTCTCTGCTTGGTCATGCAGCGATCGCCCAGGCGCACGCCGCGTATGGTTTGTTTCTTGAGATGTTCAACCCAGTCGCCCATCGTTGGCAGGCACTAGAATCCAGAGGTGCGAATATTCAACGACCGCTCTGGGCCTCAACATCAGTCAAAAACCCAGATTATGACCCTTTACTATATGTTAATTCATTGCTCTTGCCGTGCTGCGTCAACACAATGCCTTTAACAACCCTGCAACTAGCGCATCAAGAACCGATGGATAAATGGAGCCTACCGCCCGAGACATTTGCGCTGGATGCCCACAAAGTAATTGCGTCTCTTGAGTCAAACGGAATTGATCTTAATAAAATAACCTCCGCCTTAGAAAACGACGGTATTAAAAAGTTCTTAGAGTCCTACGAAGAGATAGTGCTTGCAATTGGTAAGCGCACCTGAGCTTAGACTAGAGATTTCCCAGAAGAATTGAACATGTGAAGTTTCGATTCTACTACTGCCTGGACGGCATCGTATACTTCTTGGTTTATCTTCATAATTGCAACTTCTTCGGGGTGCTCCCGAAGTACTTTCTCTAAAGTCTTACGATAGGCGATTCGAATATCAGTATTGATATTTATCTTACTAACCCCAATACGGCAGGCTTCTTCGAAGAAATGTGACGCCGTACCGCTGCCGCCATGCAGACTCAAATAACAATCAACCTTTTCTCGTATTTTGTGGAGCAGGTTTAGATCTAGAATCTTAGGTACCGGGTAGCTACCATGTAGGTTGCCAATCGCTACGGCGTAAGTGTCTACACCCGTAGCTTTGACAAATTTAGATACGCCTTCGGGAGTACTGAAACTTTTCTTTATTTCTGCATAATCAATTACTTCTGTGTGCACGTTTGATCCGCCTGCAAAATAATGCGACTCACTTTCCACCAGTGCGCCGGTGAACTTGGCGTACTCAACAACTTGTTTGGTGGCCTCGATAATTTGTTTATCTGTAGCCTTATGATTTCCTTGAGATATGTCGATATGTATGAACTCGAAGCCAGCTTCGATCCCAATAATTGCCGACTCGACGCTAGGGCTATGATCAAGATTTATGTAAACTTCAACGCCGTGTTCCAGCTTATAATTATCGACCATGTCCCGAATATTATCTGCGCCCAAAGCACCCACCTCGCCTTCAGTTATCTCAATTAAAACCGGGGCTTTAAGTTTCTTAGCAGCACGTAAAATAGCCACCAATGTCTCTTGGTTATCGATATTAAAAGCGCCCATAGCAAAA
>JBBQBM010000053.1:0-3146 GCA_038317375.1 Saccharimonadales bacterium (SeqCode) | reverse complement strand
GAACGCCGTCCACCTCAAAAGATTATCGAAAAATTAAGTATGTTCTGTGGCGTCAGTCCAGACGCCGTCACGCTACTACCAAATGCTGATACGGTTTATGAAGTACCTCTAATATTGGAAAGAGACGGCATCGCAAACTTTGTACTATCTCGGTTGGGTCTTAAACCAAGGAAAGCAAATAATTTAGTTTGGGCATCATTACTTAGAAGAATCAAAAAAGACTACCAGCAGACAGTCAAAGTGGGCATAGTCGCCAAGTACTTAGATAACGACGACACATACATATCAGTTGTCGAAGCATTAAAAAGTGCCTGTTGGGACAAGGGCGTAAAACTAGATATAACATGGGTCCAATCAGAAAATTTGAAAGACCAAATTACAGCAAAAAAATATCTTCGTACTTTTGACGGAATTGTAGTCCCGGGCGGCTTCGGCGTTCGCGGAGTGGAGGGGAAGATATGCGCAGCCGAGTATGCCATTAGAAATAAAGTACCATACCTCGGTCTTTGCTTGGGGCTCCAAGTAGCGGTTATCGCAAAAGCCAGAATGTTAGGCCTGAAGCAAGCAAACTCTACCGAGTTTGATAAAAAAACAAAGATCCCGGTCATTTCAACACTCGACGGCCAGGCAAATATTTTAGAAACGGGAGGCACTATGCGTCTTGGCAGCTATCCGTGTGTGCTGAGAGAAGGCTCGATGGCAAGAAAGCTCTACAATGCGCCGATAATCCACGAAAGACACCGCCATCGCTACGAAGTTAATAATGCATATACAGACCAGCTGGAGTCCGGGGGACTAAATATGGTCGGCATTCTACAGGATAATTCTCTGGTCGAGATGGTCGAGCACGTAAACCATCCATTCTTTATTGCCTCGCAGTTTCATCCTGAGTTTCAGTCTAGGCCCTTCAAGCCGCATCCGCTGTTTGTTGGGTTCATAAGTGCTTTGAAAAACAAGAAAAAATAGTCTATGCTATAGCCAATGGATACAACACAAGCAGTACCCCAAAATTCTGATGTTCCTGCGCCCGCACCAACGGACGGAGCATTAAAGAAAAGAGTCTTATTAGTAGAAGACGACGATGCACTAGCCGGTGCATATACCTCACGATTAACAGCAGAAGGTTTCGAAGTCCGGCGTGTAAGTAATGGCGAAGAAGGTTTGTCTGCCGCAAAAGAGTTCAAGCCAGACTTGATTATCCTAGACGCTATGATGCCAAAGGTTAGCGGTTTTGACGTGCTCGACATACTACGTAACACCCCAGAGACAGCTAACATTCGAATAATTATGCTCTCAGCTCTTAGCCAAGAATCTGATCAAAAGCGAGCAAAAGACCTCGGCGCGGACGACTACTTAGTTAAATCGCAAGTTATGATGTCGGACGTTGTGGCTCGAATTAAGTCGAACTTGAATCTTGCTTAAAGACAAATTTAGCATATAAAACATAGTTCCAGGTTAACGAAGCAAGTGTTGCTATCATCTTGGCAAAGTTCAGCCGAACGAAATCTTGGTTGAAGGTTCCCGGGCTCAGCCAATTGAGCAGGTCGAAGCACCAGCTCGAAGGGGTGGTGAAATGATGGCTCAAGGCATAGATAATGAGATTCTGTAGCCCATAGAGTCCGACCATCGTGATTGTTATAAAAATGATGAACTTACGGAGCTTACCCTGTCCAGATGCTTTGAAGACAAAGCTATGGTTCAGAAAAAATGATACTGCCGCGGCAAGAGTTCCGGAAATAATGTTGGCAGTAATATCCGAAAAACCAAATACAAAAACCAACGCGTTCAAGACTCCAAAATCAAAACCAGTATTAAAGACGCCGACCATGGCGAAGCGGGTGATGCGCTTCTTATTTAGTTTTTTATTTTCCATATGTCGTATCCCGGTAAGTTTGTTTCAAGCCCGTAGTGTCCATTAAAGTATTGAACTGCACGTTTATTCTGACTGTATATATCAATAGTTGATCGGTCTATTATCAAATACTTCGGTCGAGTTGTAGACATATCGCCAATGTATTTAGCCGTAAAGTTATATCCAAAGCCTTCGCGCTCGTCGATCAAGGGATGTGAGGCACTGATATAACGCGAGCCACCATCTCTACCCGACAGCCTATAAAAGGTCGCCCCATAGCCATAGAAAATTATCTTGTCTTCAGGAGCAGTGTGTTTATTAACATAATCAGCTGCGAGGCTCATGTTTTTGGCCTCTAGGGCCACTGAGCCATAAAAACGGTTGTACAGTTGTTTGCTCGAAATCCCAAACGACAGTACCAGGCCGGCAATACCCAATAGAACCCATAGTTTGTTTTTAGCTACTTGTTGCCAATAAGCGCCGAAGATCAAACAGAAATAAGGAATAACAACCAAGTAGTAGTGCGAATAAAACGTGCCCAGGATTACGCTAAATAATAGAGCCGATGCCCCGACGGTCAATAAGAAGGGCTTTTCTTGCCGTCGATTCTTGAAAAGATAGAAGTATGCACCCATGAAGAACAAGGAGCCAACGGCTAAAACGGCTACGAACACTAGTTGTCCGCTCAAATTGCCCGCCCAACCAGCTCTCAGGTATTTGCCGTTGAAGCTAATCGTTGCAATTACAAATTCTTGAACTAATTTTCTTGGCATGAAGTAACTAAGCCACAGGGCCGCCTGGGCTAATGTTGGCAATATCCAAATAACAGAATAGAAGATAAGCTTTCGAACATTTCGCCGTAGCAGCGCCAGAAGGTCGATGACCATAGGTAGAATCAAGATAGAAAAGTTAATCTTCAAAAACACCAAGCAAGAAATCGCGACCCCGCTATATATTAGCCACTTCCACATTAATGACTTGCGCCAACGGAGATAGCAGTAAACCGCTAATACTAGAGCTAATACACCAAAATTCTCGGTGTTATTGCCGCTGTTCGTAAACTGCGAGAGGCTCCCAAAGACGGCAAACGCCAGAGTTGCTACACGTGCGTTCAAAGTCACGTCTGGCTTGCCGACACGCTCAAATACCAGCTTTGTCGTCAAATAGAACACCCAAAGCGTGAGGAACGCCACGAGGCACAAAAAGATTCGGTGCAGAACGATATTCCCACCCATAACAGCGTGCATGCCGCCGTTGATCGCAAAGATTAGTGGTGACTTGTGATCCCAAACCT
>JBBQBM010000052.1:0-3426 GCA_038317375.1 Saccharimonadales bacterium (SeqCode) | reverse complement strand
TAGCTTGTCGTGTATTTTCTCGGCTAAAGTAACGGCACCCCGTACAAGCTCGGCGGTGACTAGGTCGGTTGGTATAGGACATACCTCATCAGTTTTGCCATTATATTTGTTGTCAAAATCGAACTCACCACCATAAGGAGGGCGGATTAGTATTGGGGGTAGGGCCTTTCCCCCGATTATTGCAACCGTTAGTTCGTCGCCCTCAATCAACTCTTCGATTAACAAAGTACCGTATTTCTTAAACAGTCTGCTCAGCTCTGTTTTGACGGGGACAATACCGTTACGCGCAACAATAACGTCGATACTCGAACCACCGCGGCAAGGCTTGGCGACAAAATGTGGGTGTTTTTTAATAAAGTCCTCAGCAGATTCTGAATCGAATACGCCACCATCGGCAACCGGAACTCCGATGTCGATAAATGCCTGTCGTGTCAGATTTTTATCGAAACACTTCTCGGATACTTCAGGATCTGAGCCTAAATATGGCACGCCGGACGACTCCAGTACAGACTGGACGACTCCATCTTCGCCTCCTTCACCGTGTAGTATTGGGAAAACCATATCAAAATCTTTTGCTAGCACTTGGAGTTTTTCTTTCCACCCCGGACCACTAGGGTCATACCTGGCAACCGTAAACCCGGCCGCTTTTAAAGCATTGCTGACTTCTGTAGAGGACCAAAATGAAATTTATCTCTCCGGAGATTCGCCGCCGCCAAGCACTAATATTTTAGCCAAGCTCATTCCCCCACCTTAAAGCTAGCCTTCTTTTTAGCTGGCCAATAACTTGTTTGGCGAACAAGCTTAGAAGTGTCATTAGAATCTGCAAGCAACATCTTTGTAGCTTCTTCGGCATAGACACCATTCTGTGAACCCTTCAACAACACCACGGCGCCAGTTTTAATAAACTCTTTGATTTTGTCACCGGCCTCATATGGAGTTTTGCACCTAACAACCTTGCAGCCTCTTTTTTCCGCGGCTTCGGCTAAGAAGTTATTCGAATCTGGACCAAGGGTCAAGACCATATCTAGCTTACCTGGGTCGCAGTATTCACCGATTTCTCGGTGCGAGTCTGCCGAGGTGTCACCAAGCTCATTCATATTGCCTAGTAAGACAATTTTTTGTGGTGCCTTGAGTGAATAAAGATAGTCTAGGGCGGCTTTGGCAGCTTCCGGACTTGAGTTATAAGTGTCGTCTATTAGTACTGAATCATTTACACCTTTTAGAACATTCATACGACCTGGTTGGGGTTCGATCTGTTGGATGGCGTCACTTATTTCGCCCTTATTCATACCGAGCATCTCTGCCAATTTTGCTGCAGCGGCCACCGCGTCGAGGCTATGTATGCCGACAACTTTTAGATTTGGGGCGTGCGCCAAGACATCGCTTCGATCATAGAACCCAATATCCCCCAGATCCTTAAGGAATTTATCAGCTACCATTCGTTTATTAATAAGGGTTGTCTGGCTATATTTCGACACTGATAATTCTTCCTCGGCAACAGCCTCGATCGTTTTGAAAAACTCCATATGTTCAGGCGCGACAGCCGTAACGACGGCAATGTCGGGCTTTAGAAAACTGAAGGTAGCTATTTCACCAGGGTGATCTGTGCCTAGCTCTAGGACATAAACCTCGTGCTTCGGTTTTCTGAATGATAAGAAACATACCTTTAGACTTAGCCAGATCCAGGCCAAAACATTTGTCTTCGAATGCTGGCCAAAAATAGTCATTACAACCCCAATATCAGTGTTGTAGTTACCTTTGGTAGTAAGGACCGAATACTTTGCTTTCAATACAGTAGCGATAGCTTGGGTGGTTGAGGTCTTGCCGACGCTACCAGTAGCAACCACGATTTTTGGACGTTTCTTATTGATAAACTTCGCTGTTCGGCGAATAAGATAATTAGTTACGAGTTTCTTCACCCTATTATTCTATCAATAAACCGTGATAGATTTTATGTATGACAATAAGCGACCTAGAACTAGTTATAGAAAACCCCAGCGGATCATATAAGAAATTTGCCGATAATCTAGATGAATACCCAATTTTAGGGGTAACCTACCCAACTCACTACGGTTATATAAAGGGTTACATAGGTGAAGACGGGCACGATCTCGATGTCTTTATCGGCAACGGAGACACGTATGGCACTATGAAAGTCCGGCGAGACGAGATCGAAGGTGGCCTTGAAACTAAGTTCTTCTTAGGAATTAATATTTATGAGCTCGATAAAATTAAAGGTCAATTTGACCCAGTTATTGAAGAGATTAGGACCTTCGATCAAGGTCGGTTCTTCCAAGCACTACAAGCTTACAAGAGTTAAAAATTAAAAAAGCAAAAAGCCCCAAAGTCACCGTAGTGACCGAGGGGCTTATTTGCAGTAGATTTTAAGACTCTACCTAGTCAAGCAGACCACGCAACTCCATGTCGCGCAGCCGTGAATATAGTCCGTTTTTGCGGGCCAATTCGGCATGTGTTCCAATTTCTACCAGACTTCCGTCTTCTAAAACCGCCACCCTGTCGGCACTCATAATGGTGCTAAAACGGTGGGCAATGATGAAGATGGTACATTCCCGTTTGGCGATCAAATCATCGATCGACATTTGGATTTTCTGCTGGCTTACTGCATCCAGTGCACTCGTAGCTTCGTCCATAATTAAGATTTTGGGCTGACGAATCAGCGCCCTGGCAATCGCCAGACGCTGTCGTTGCCCGCCCGAAAGACGAGCACCGTCTTCTCCAATCATGGTGTCGTAACCTAGCTTTGTTTCCATGATGAAATCATGGGCATAAGCCCTTTGTGCTGCGTTCAAAACTTCTTCGTCGGTTGCTTCCGGCTTTGTGAGCCGGATATTCTCGGCGATTGTAGTATTGAAAAGTTGCACATCTTGGCTAACTACTCCTAGCATCTCTCTGCGATAGCGCTTGTAATCAAGCGTACGCAAATCGATACCGTCAATTAGAACCTGGCCCTGACACGGGTCATATTCTCTTTGAAGTAACGCCATGAGCGTAGTTTTGCCAGACCCCGAAAAGCCAACAAAGGCCGTTGTGGTGTGCGGCTCGACGCTAAGCGAGATTTTACAAATAGCAGGTTGCTCGGTCTCTGGGAATACGAAAGACACGTCTTTAAATTCGACGATTCCTTGGCTGCATTCCGGCCAAAGCGGGTCTTCTGCCTGCTTAATTGTTGGCGGCAAGAGCATAATATCGACTAGTTCCTTTAAAGACTCTAGCCCCTCGTTCAAACGACGCTGAAATTCAGTTAGTCGCCCGAAGTTAGAATATGCTCGTTCCATCCAAGTTGACGCCAGCACCACCGTACCGATCGAAGGATTAACCCAGATCAGCGACAGTGCAATCGTCCCGTACAAGATTGCTCGGGATATTGTAATGACGTCGTCCTGACGCATTATGTACTTCATGTAT
>JBBQBM010000051.1:0-3602 GCA_038317375.1 Saccharimonadales bacterium (SeqCode) | reverse complement strand
ACCGAGTTCCGCCATCTGTGCATGTTGTGAGTCGGACTGCTTTTTGGCATCACGACCGCGCCACCAGTAGCCACCGCTTGCCGCAACGGCTAGGAGCACCAGTCCCAAAAATGCCATCAATATCTTCTTGAGTGGAAGCTTCTTTTTGCTAGTCTTAACCGTAGATGTTGCTACGGGTGTTACTTCTATCGGCGTTATTGGTGCTGGTGTCGGTGCTTGTGGTGCGTCCATATCTATAACCTCATTTAATCTTGATAAAATTGTATCACGCCAACCGTAAGCATTAATAGTTTTCCGCCAAGTCTTACCAAGGTTGAACCTTGGTAACTAATAACATTGTAGCTAAAGTCGACTTTACTAGTCACGGTTTTGTTTAACCGTTACTGTACTGTTATAATAAGGAGTAACCATGAGCCACGAAGTCAAAATTCATGACGCACAAACTAGTATTTTGCGCGAACTGCTGTTTCATAGATCGGCCGGATTTGCGCAACTACAAAATAAGACAGCGTTAAAAAGCGACCATTTTAACTTTCACATAAAGAAGCTTCTAGAATTAGGCTTGATCGAAAAGCTAGCTAAAGGCCATTACTGCCTAAGCCCTAAAGGCAAGGAGCACGCCAACAAACTAGATACTGATAACAACACTATCGAACGTCAACCAAAGGTTGCTGTCATTATTGCTGTCGAAAAGCAAATAAGGGGCAAACGTTATTTGCTGATGCACCAGCGGACAAAACACCCTTATTTCGAGTTCTGGGGCTTCCCGACCGGTAAGGTTCGTTGGGGCGAGACAATCATTCAAACAGCAGAGCGTGAGCTCGACGAAGAGACGGGTCTAAAGGCTAAGTTCGAAATTGCTGGAGTCTACCACGAACATGTTAGTAGTAAAGAAACAAAAGACTTCTTAGAAGACAAACTTTTCTTTGTAATGCACGGAGTTTGGCCCACAGGAAAACTAATAGAAGAGTTCGAAGGCGGCAGAAATGTTTGGATGCAGCCCAGTGAAGTAATGAAGCTAGAAAAGAAATACGACAGCGTCGATATCGAACTTGGTTTTATAGATAAGACCAAGCATTCCGAACTGTTTATTGAGCGCCATTTCGAATACACCAAACAACAATTCTAAAAACCGGAAGCCAACTTCCCTAGTATTTTTGCTAAGAGGGCGCTATCCTCTGTTGTATGGAGTTATTATAAGCCACGAAGTCAAAATACATGATGTCCAAACCTGCATTCTTCGGGAGCTGCTTTTTAAGCCTGATGAAGGCTTCGCTAAGCTTCAGAAAAATACTGGACTGGACAGCGACCACTTCAAATTCCACATTGCGCGCCTTGTGGAGCTTGGCTATGTTGAAAAGCATAAACCTGGCAAATATCGCCTCACCCAAAGTGGTAAGGAGCACGCTAATAAGCTAGACACCAATACTAATACTATTGAGCGACAACCGAAGATATCGGTGATCATCACCGGTTGGCGAACTCGAGTAGACACAAAAGAACTTGAGTTTCTAGTTCAGGAACGTCTCAAAAACCCTTATTTCGGTTATTGGGCACGTATTGGCGGAAAAATCCGTTGGGGAGAAGAGATTTTAGAAGCTTCGGCCAGAGAGCTTAAAGAAGAGACCGGCCTTGAAGCTGATCATGAATACAAAGGCTTATATCACAAGATGGATTACCGGTCCGATTCTAAAGAGATACTTGAGGACAAGTTCTTTTTACTTATAAAGGCTACAAACTTCCAAGGTCAGCTAATCGAGAATTTTGAGGGCGGACGTAATGCGTGGATGACTAGTGAAGAGATCAACTCACAACCCAAGGTTTTTCAGGGTATGCGAGAAACATATGAATACTGCAGTGGCGAGGGCTTTAGTTTTAATGAGCACAAACTATATTATGATCCTGAGGATTACTAAGTATGACGAGCGGAGTTAGTCAACAAGATTTAGAAACTGCCAACATGTCATTGGTCCAAGCAGGCGAGTTGTCGATGCGCTCGGCACGGGAATTTAGACTGCCTATCTACCCAGATGGGCGAAGAGAGAGTATCGCCGAGCACAGCCATACATTAGCCATGATTGCTCTGGAGCTCGCAGCCAGGTTTTACCCCGATCTTGACCTTGGTCGAGTAGCTTTACTCAGCGTGGTACATGATCTTGCCGAAATTGAGGCTGACGGTGGCGACACTCCAACTCTTGGAATAACTGAATCAGGGCTAACTGACAAAAAGACCAGAGAAGCCATCGGTAGTCTGCGATTGAGGGCCAAGTACCCATTCGCTAACAATTTACTTGATTTAATGGATGGCTATGAACCAGAAGAACCGGGAATCGACGACGAAGCAGTCTTTGTGTTTATTGTTGACAAAATCGTGCCCACGATAACCCATAATATGAATGGCATGGAAACCCTACGGCAAAATGGAATTACGACAAGCCAGACGCTTCGGCGGAGCTTAATTGTGACAGAGCGGAGGCTGGAGCCCTTTCGGGAACGTTTCCCCCTCCTTCTCGAACTTCGAGAACATCGCCTCCAACAAGACGCCGATTTTCTAGACTCCTATAGATAAAAACACCCCGAAACTCGGGGCGTTTTTAAGAGTCGCTTTGGTTTTTGTTAGTTCGCAGTGTCTTCGGACGCTAGATATGAAATACTGGTTTTACCAGCATCGTTTGTCTTGGGACCAACAGAAACAGTTACCGACAAATTGCCCTTTTTGTATATCGTAGTCGTAGTGTCGTTTGAGGCGTATTCGCCTTGGTTGTCCCATGACGAGAATTCTTCATCAAAGAAATCGCCGACCCTAGAAACGCTGTCTTTTGTCTCGGCGACAACCGACCAAGACGAAGCATTATCGTTGCTAGAGCGGTACGAGCCGGTGATGTCCTGGTCGCCATACAGCGGAACTTCGTCCGGGAAGTTCTCTGGCAACTTTCCGCTACTAGTCAGTTCGTAAGTCCCGTCGCTGCTTTTAACGGTATAGTCGCCGCTTTTGCTGTCTACATCTACTTTGCCACCAGTGGCGTTTTCGATGATCGATTCTGTGAGTTTGCTAGCATTGTTGCCGCGCCCCCACCACCAAAAACTACCCGCTATAACGAAACCTGGTAAGACGAAGACCACGAAGACCAAAATCAAAACAATAACTAAAGTTTTGTTGTTTCCGCCACTCTTCCTTGGTGGGACAGCTACGCTGTCTTGCTCCGCTTTTGACACTTTTAAAGTTTCAGATACTTTTTTGTCGGCCATGTTTTTGACCTCTATTTAACGATTTCGATGTTACCAACAAGCGGTGCGCGCTTCATTTGGCCAGATCCGGCGCTAATGAGCGCCATAAGCCAGATAACGAACCAAGCGATTCCTAGGAGCCAACCAATTACTGGGATCCAGCTGACTACACCTACGATAACTCCACCGATTAGTAGGACGAGTCCTTGATTTAGGTGGAACATTACAAATGGTGACTTCTTAGCTTGTTCATTCATGAAAGGAATGATGATTAAGATGCCTAGGTAGCACAAGATCGCGTTTGTTTTGTTTTTTTCGATATCTTCTTTTGATGCTGTCTTTACTGGCGCTTCAGCCATAATCTATCCTCCTTA
>JBBQBM010000050.1:0-3995 GCA_038317375.1 Saccharimonadales bacterium (SeqCode) | reverse complement strand
TTGAAAAAGTACTGGGCACAAAACAAGCTACTATTTTGAGGCAGTACCTTCGTGCCAATAAAAATGATAAGCTTTAAGGCAATGGACAAAAAAGTTGTTTATATTGGAGCTTCAATCTTCGGGGCTATCGGCTCTTTCCTGGGTAGCTTGCTAGATGGTCATAACTTCTTTGGCCTCGGGGGAATTTTGGGTGGACTCGTCGGCGGAATATTCGGCATATGGCTTGCTACTAAAGTTCAGCAGTAACATCTGCCGGCGTGGTGTCTGAGGTGATATAATTATAGACAAGATATGCGTAAGCAAGTATTTAACCTTCTCCTTCGTTGGGGAATCAATAGCCTCGGGCTATGGATTGCCGCCAGCCTAATTGGCTCGGTGAGTTTTGATCAACAGCGTCTAAGTGTAATCCTGTGGTCCGGACTCATTTTGGCGGTCATTAATGCCTTCATTAAACCGATCGTTGTTATTTTGTCCTTACCGGCCATAGTCTTATCTCTCGGTCTTTTTATAGTAGTAGTGAATGGGCTAATGGTGTCGTTGCTTAGTAAGTTTTATGGGCAACTCAACATCGAGTCGTTCGGCGCTGCTATTGTTACCGGTCTAGTAATCGGTATTGTTAACTTTTTGGTAACTAAAATTGTGGAACCTAGGGAGGTTTAGTATGGATTCGATATTTGATTATTTGATAGTTATAACCGCTGCTCTTGCCGCGCTACTTATCTTGATACAAACGCGTGGCGCAAATATGGGTGCAGGTTTTGGGGGTAGTAGCGAGATAAACACAGTTCGCCGTGGAGCCGAGAGATCTTTGCACCAAATAACTGTAGTAGTTGTGCTAGCCTTTGCGCTAAGTCTGATATTTAGCATTCTGAAATAATTAGAATAAATGGTGGGTGTTAGTAAATATGCTTGAACGACCAGACACAAAACAATTGAAGCGTCGATTTCGAAAGCGCCAAAAGCAGGTCGGTGAACTAAGAGGCGAGGCTGGGCGACAGTTAGACAAACATTTGCTTGATCATGTTGATGGTTCTCTCGGCTCGGCTGCCTGGAGATTCGTGGTTTCTTGGCTGCTACTTCTGATAGTACTTCTCGGGGGAGTAGCTATTCAGGCGCAGGCTCTAGGACGATATTATCTTGGTCCGCAGGCCCTAGCTGGTGGCGAATACGTCGAAGGCATAGAGGGCCTTTTTAGTAATGCCAATCCTATTTTTGCAACTTCTAGTGTCGACATGTCTGTTTCTAAACTTTTATTTAGCGGCCTCCTACGTTACAACGAAAACGGTAATTTAGTCGGCGACCTCGCCGAGAGTTGGTCGACAGATACGACGGGATCGATATACACCATAAAACTACGTCCGAATATGTATTGGCACGACTCTGAAAGGATCACATCTGCGGATGTCGTTTATACAATCGAGGCAATCCAAAACCCAGACACGGCATCGCCCTATAACTTGAGTTGGCAGGGTGTGTTGGTATCGGCGCCTGACGATTCAACCGTTGTGATGACACTCCCTAACCCTTTGGCGTCATTTAGCACGTCACTTATCCAGGGGATTGTGCCTAAACATCGCCTTGCAAGCGTACCCTATGCACAGTTACGCAGTAATGAATTTAATACTCGTCTGCCAGTAGGGAGCGGACCATTTGCTTGGGATGGGGCCTTAAGTCTCGAAACGGGTGGCCAGATAGAACACCAAAGAGTTGCCTTTAGGAGCGATAGCAAATACCATCTCGGCGCACCCAAGCTTAGCCGTTATGTTATCGAGACCTATCCTTCACAGTCCGAAATAATCAGTGCCTTAAAAGGCGGTCGAATAAATGCTGCAGCACTGTCGACCCTGGAAGACGTTTCTAGGTCTGATGTTTTGAAGTTTAATCAATACAATGTGCCGTTAATGAGCGGCGTGTATCTCTTTTTCAACATATCGCACCCTGCATTAGCCGATAAAACAATAAGGCGTGCGTTGGTTAAAAGCATAGACACCAAAGTTCTTAGGGCTCAACTCAACTATCCGACAATTGGCGTTCCGGGGCCTATCTTACGTGCTCATTTTGCTTTCGACGCGAACCATGCACAGCAAGCAACCAATACGACAGAGGCGGGCAACTTATTCGACAAAGTCGGATGGACGAAAGCCGAAGGAACTTTTGTGCGGCAAAAGGATGGCAAGGCGCTGGAGTTCACCTTACTAACCGAGGACCAGGTCGACTATGCACGGGTAGCCGATTCACTTCAGCGGCAACTCGCCGAAGTTGGCGTTAAGCTAACAGTTGATGTGAAGTCCGGTCAAGAGTTTAAGAGGGCACTATTGGCACACGATTATGACTCTCTACTTTACGGAATTACGATCGGTTCTGATCCGGATGTCTTCCCGTATTGGCATTCATCGCAGGCATTACCAGATCGATTTAATTTGTCTGAATATAAGTCTGGCACAGCTGATGACGCATTGGGTTCCGGGCGGAGCCGTCAAGATCAAACCCTGCGAACGGCAAAATATGGTGTGTTTTCGGATGTCTGGCGCGACGATGTCCCGGCCGTAGGTATCTACCAACCAAGACTATTGTTCGTAACAAATGGGCAGCTGTTTAATTTTGATGTTCGACGGATCGCCTCGTCGACAGAGCGCTATGCTAACGTGCATAACTGGATGTATTTGACCGAAGACGCTCCACTCGTCACGAATCGATAATAATACTTAACATGTTAAGTATTATTTGAACAGTCTGCTGGGCATAAGCATTTATGGTATGCTAAGACTAGCCAAATAAAGAGGTTTTCAAGAGATAAATGAGCAAAGTATCGGACTATTTAAAAGACCATATCGGAGGCGATGTTTCGGTTTCTGCTTCGAAGAGGCAGCATTTTGCTGCTGACGCTTCGGCGCTTAGACAGCTTCCGCAAATAATAGTTTCGCCGATTAATGAACAAGACGTACGTAAAATTACACGTTTTGCTTGGCAACTAGCGGAGCGGGGTAGAATCATGCCAATCGTGGTTCGTGGCGGCGGCTCGGATTTGAGCGGCGCGGCTATCGCGCAAGCGATTGTATTGGCCACCGAGCCATACCTAAACAAGGTTTTAGAATATGACGATAAGCGTCGCCGGGTGACTGTCGAGCCTGGTGCTAATTTTGGTAAGCTTCAGCACACCTTAAGCTTCTCGCATGGGAGCTATATACCGGCTTTCCCAACGTCGATCGGTTATAGCACAATTGGCGGTGCTATTGCCAACAATAGCGGAGGTGAGCGCAGCCTCCGAAGCGGTACAATGACAAATTTTGTAGAGTCACTACGAGTCGTTCTGGCTAACGGGGATGTTATAGATACCGGGCGCATAACCAAAAAAGAGGTGCGACGTAAGATGGGGTTGTCGACTTTTGAGGGCGAAATATATAGAGCTATTGACGGGATACTGAGCGAGAACAGTGACGCTATTACCTCTAGTTTTATACCGAGTCGGGGTGGTGCTGGTTATGATCTAAAATCTATCCGTAGCGATAACGGTTCCGTAGATTTAACGCCACTTTTTGTAGGTTCTCAGGGCACCTTAGGCATAGTTGTTAAGTCGGTAATTTCAACAGAGGTTTATAAGACGGAAGTTAGTCAGGTCATTTTTGTATTGTCCAACAGAGCAGCTCTTGGCGAACTAACGGACGAACTTTTAAAGGACAAGGTTCTTAACCTTGAGTTTATAGATGCTTCGATGCTCGATTTAGCCAGACGTGAACATCATAATTTGATGGCCGGCGAAAATGCCGACATGGTTCCTGCCGGATTGTTATTAGCCGAGTTTTCGCATATGCCTATGCGAACACTAGATAAATTAATAAGAAAATACTACAAACGCTTTGCTGATTCTGGAGTTGAAATAATCGAACAAGGGGCCGTTTCTATAACCCTAGCAGAAAAATTGAAAAGGCTACCAACCACTCTTCTTTCTGAAGAATTTGGTGCGACAAGAATGGTTCCGGGAATTGAAGATGCTA
>JBBQBM010000049.1:0-4069 GCA_038317375.1 Saccharimonadales bacterium (SeqCode) | reverse complement strand
CAGCCCTCGTGCATAACCTGAGCAGCAAAGCGGGTATATATTTGTGCTCTAGAGAGTTCGTAAGCAGCGTCAAATGGCTGAGAATAATCATCTAAACGATCTTGCAACATCATGCACTCGGCGTGCGTATCGAGGACTCCTAATACACCTGGTTTTTTAGAGAATTCCATATTAGGTATATTATACAACGTAATAGTCGTATATACAATAGGCAATTGTTTGGATAGGACAACGCCCGCTCTCTTAACTACACGAAGCAAAAAGAGTTGATGGATTACCGATGCATTCGGATGTAGGCATTTGGGCATGGGAGCAACAAAATTATTGGGTTCTGACGCCCCTTAGGTACTTATACATTGCCGGAACTGCTTTATCATGGACTTATTCTTTGCGCTAGGAAGCCCTCCTCACGTAGCCGTATAAGTGCTTGCAGAGCCGTATCGTTCTCCTCAAGTATAAATGGATACGTATAGTCGTCAAACGTCTTCAATGCATCTGGCACATGACGTAGCTGATCAAGTTGAGTCGTAGCGACCTCAATCTCTTTGTCGAGCAACCATTCCATCAACTGAGAATCATTTTCAAAGTGTGGAGAGTCTCCTAGCTCAAATAGAGGCTGTACTGTGCCAAATACCCCATTGTCGTCATAATGGAATTCATCAAATAGAAAGTATCTGTCAAATTTATCTCGAATTCCTCTAAAGCTGACTTCATCGGGTGTTCTATCTTGGCAGATTGCTACATTCCATATTCTCCTAGCCCGTACCCAGTAGACTTTTCCAGCTACACATTCTCCACTAGATAAATATCTGGTTGGGTTAACCAATTCCCAAAATTCGAGTTCATAATCTTTTTTGGTTTTTAACTTCTCCATTACTTTAAGTATCTTTCATAACTCTTGAAATACAAGTACGACCGAGATGGAATATAATAGGGTTGAGGCACAAATGAAAAACGAGTTTATGTATCATAATGAGAGTAGGCTTAAGGCGCACCCTTTTGAGCCTTATGATTTTATACGTGCCAGTAACTCAATTGAAGACATCAGCGATCTAGCAGAAATCGAGCAATCTCTCTTTGCTTGGGAATATCTGTCTGAGCTTCGACGCCCATTGACCCACCTCGATATCGGGATTGTCCAGGCTACAATTACCGCGCATCAGCCCAAGCTCCTTACCCGTGAGCGTGGTCATTATCGTAGCGAACTTAACCCAGAGGTTATTAATGTCGGCGGTCGTGACACCCCGTCGCCCACTTTAGTACCGCAGCTAATGGATGAGTGGCTTGAGAATATTCCAACCACCGACCCGCTAGAAAGTCACATCAGATTTGAGGTTATTCACCCCTTCGTTGACGGCAACGGCCGCACCGGCCGAATGCTGTACTGGCATCGTTGTAGAGAGCTTGGCATCGACCCCCTCTTCTTTAGTAATTACACTGAAACCCAAAGATGGCTCTACTACGGACTCTTCCCGAAGGAATTGGACAAATCTCTAATAGTTAGGAGTACTGCCTAACTTCTTTAACCACCGAACGTAAAGGCATTTACCTTCACGCCAGCTGGAAAGGTCAAGGTTAGTTTCTTATTCATGAAAGATTCGGTACTAACTATTTTGTATAACCTAGCACCATCTAAGCTAACTTGATTAGAAGCATTGACATCAAGACCACCTGGTTTCTGCAGTCCTTCGACCGATACTGTTACTAGCGCTCCGGTGGGGCCGTCCATAACGAGATAGACTTCGCGAGCCGAATAGTTAAATATCAGCTTATCGCCATCGCTCATAGCTTGGCTAGATTCATCATTAATTTGCCATTTGCCGCCAAGTGTCCAACCGTTACTGGCGAGATTCGTCGTTAGTTTGTAATCAATGGTTTGATCTGCCTTAAACTCTTGTGCGTTAGCGAACCGTTCACCTCGTGTATATCCAAGATATGTCTCTGGTGTTTGGTTACTCTTAGTAACGACAGCATTTCCCTGTGCTTCGATAGATTGCGAGATCTGGTTGCCCGCCTCCTTTAACAATACCTGGATAGCGGATTCTGTTTCGTCGTATTCACCTTCTCCAAAATGGGTGTAGCGTACTTGGCCATCTTTATCGATAAGGTATTTAGCAGGCCAGTATTGGTTGCTATAGGCCTGCCAGGTTGCAAAATTATTATCTAGAGCAATGGGGTATTTAATACCCTCCCCAGTCACAGCCTTAGCAACGTTTCCTGGTACTTTTTCAAAGGCGAACTCTGGTGCGTGCAGACCTAAGATTACAAACCCGCTATCTTTGTACTTGTCGTACCAAGCGTTTAGATATGGTTGAGTGCGTTGGCAGTTAATACAGCTGTAGGTCCAGAAGTCTATGAGCACTACCTTACCTTTAAGGCCCGCAATGGTTTGCGCGTCGCTATTGATCCAGGCGGCGATAGCTTTAAGCTCTGGAGCTTGGTAGGGGTCGACGTTAAACTTCTTTTTGTTGTTGCTTGATGCGGAAGGTTGTTGACTATTGTTCTTGTCCTCATCGGGTACTAGTTTTTGCTCTAATTGAATAAGGTTCAGATAGTCTTTATCGACCAGCCAGGTTTGAACTTTTTTGTCCCAACCTGTGATGATGAAAAGCCCGACAATGATGAAAAGTATCGCGATTGCCTTCTGGAAACTGCCTTTCGGATTTGTCGCCCACTTGACCTTTTCAAGTAATTTTCGGCCAAGGAGGGCAATGGCTAATAACGATGCCGCCACTCCTAAGCTGTAAATTGAAAGATAAAATAACCCCAGGAGTGTATTTGACGGTAAAACAGTGGCCAGAACCCAAGCATAGGTAGGGCTGCAACTACTAAATACAGGACCAAGCGCTACTCCTATAAGAATTGCCGAGACAGTCTTGTTTTTGTTTTTAAACGCCCTGCCAAGCAGTGACTGGGATTTATGTTCGACGCCTAGCTTGCCGATAGCTTTGGTCCAGAGGTCTGGGAACAACATAAATAGGCCTAAGACAATAACAAGCGCTCCAGAGAAGTAGATCCAGACCCTAGGGTCGACACCGATAAGCACTGTTGATGCTTTGAGAATAATCGTAAACAGCACTAGCGAGGCCACAAGACTGGCGGTGATTATGTATGGTCGCTTGCGGTCTTTGTCGTCGGGGTTGAAGCTACCGCCTAGAATAATCGGCAGTAATGGCAAAACACAAGGCGCGAGAACTGTGAGTAGCCCAGCTATGAACGATAGAAGTGTTGTTAATAGCATCGTGGTTAAGACTTTATGCCCGCTAAGGCTTTGTCTAGATTGGTCGCGCTCCATTTAGCCGTTTTGTTACCACTGCCGTCGACCTGCACGAAGGTGTATTGGTAGGTGACGCCATATTTTTTCCGTAAATCGGTTGAGCTGTCAAAATCGGTCTTAATCACAGTAACACCTGCGGGAATTCTAGAGGGGTCGGCGGTGATCTCTTTATCTATGCCTCTGCAGATTGGGCACCAGCCGGCATGGAAGAAGTAAACCTTCGTTGTGTCGGAGTACTTCGTCGGGTTTGCATCGTAGTCTGCGAGCGTGACGTAAGTTCCTGGCTTAATCGATTCGTCACTATTCTCGACCTTAGGTTCGTCGTTCTTCACGGCATCATCCATAGCCGAATTCGCTTCCACGGCTTCATCTTTGTTATTTTGGCTATAGGTGTAAGCTACAGCACCCCCACCAACAAGCAATATGCCTGCAATGACTACCAAAATTTGTTTTTTCATTACTTATATAATAACAGAAATGCTTATCTTCGAGGGCCTAGATGTGTAGTTCTGGGACCACCCATTCTTTATTGCAGGGGTGCGTTAGTAGGTCGGGATAATAAATGACCAGTTCTTCGCCTGGCTCGATATCTCGTGCGGTAGTTAAACGCCATTCGTCTATTGCCACGTTCGGTTCTCTGTCGTGATTCATATAAGCCCACTCTACCTGAAATTCAATACCGATGCAAAAGCAGCACTGGGCATATGGGCTGTAATGCTGCCATCACAGCTGGCTAATGTTGCGAATAAAGAACAGTCAAGTTGAGTGCTGTAAATCATGAGTGCTTTATGA
>JBBQBM010000048.1:0-4615 GCA_038317375.1 Saccharimonadales bacterium (SeqCode) | reverse complement strand
CCTGACCTGCGGAACTGAACATAAGCGGCACCCTTATTGAAAGGCAAAATATGTCGATCAACAACGACCTTCTTATCTTGCAGTTTGTCATAGTCTGGCCATTCTGGCACCTGAATCGTATTCATGACATCGATGACGATGTGCGGGTTTGTGAACCTGCGCTTCTTCACCTCTGCGGCAAAAGCCGGACTATTTGGCCGCCACTCGATACGTGTTACAGAGTCGGCTTGGCCACCCTGCGCTTGTGGCGCAAAGAGCGTAAAACCGGCCACCTTTGATTTCGATGAAACTTTGGTCATTTACTAGACCTTTCTAAGGAACATTCGCTACAATGCGAAGTGGGTGTACTATATAACAAAATTTGCGTACTGACAACTATGAAGTCTTATAATTCACCTGAACGGCTCGCACGCTCTTGGTCGCGCTTTTTTATAACTTGGCGTTTGTCGTACTTCTTTTTGCCGCGGCCGACACCGATTTCGACCTTGATGTGTCGGCTGGCGGTTAGAAATTTTATCGGAATAATATTTAGGCCTTGGCGCTTTTGGGCTGCCAATTCCTTTAGCTGTTTGGCAGTAACGAGCAGTTTTCTTGGTCTTTGACGTTCTTCCTCTGGCATGTTGGGCAGGTTTGTCGCAAGTGGGTTGATCTGGCAGTTATTGAGCCAAAGCTCGTTATCCTTGACCATGACGAAGCTGCCCTGCAGAATTGCATGGCCCATGCGAAGTGACTTGGTTTCGGCGCCCGTTAGCACAATCCCGGCGACAATCGTCTCGCCGATCTCGTAATCGAATCTAGCCTTCTTGTTGGATATCGTCTTTTTAGACGGCTTCTTTTTCATCTTATTACTATACACTTTCCCCCACTTAAAATACTTCGTACGGGTTCGTTTCGGTTTTCCGCTAGCTAGCGGACTGAACCGACCCTACTTTTTCTCAACAGCAAGAAAAAGTAGGCAAAAAGCACCGCCGCTATGCAGTCGCTCTGCCCTTCAATGGTCTTGCCTGAAACAGTTCGTTAACCTGACATGGTCTCTGTTTTGGCTTGGACAGGCTTAGCCTGGCCGCACCAAAACAGCACGATCTCGTAACTCACCAGACTTGGTTACCCAAATCTGGCTCAGACATACTCGGTCAAAGATGTTTCAGTCAATCCCCTTGAAAGGTGAACGCTGCGGCGGATAAAATGCAGGATTCAACATTACATTTAAACTAGGTTATATAAGTAAAACGGCCGGTGGGTTGCCCCACCGGCCGTATCTGACAGTTTTACCACGAGTTCTGCATGATGAAGACGTTCGCGACGAACGCATGAAGTAGACCGATGCCTGCGACGATCTCCAAACTTGTTGTCTTGAGGTGTATCACTGGTCGATGGTCGACGACGACCATCCACAATCCGAATAGACAGATTGGTATGGCCATGAAAAAGGACATTGGAACGGTAGCCATGTCAGAACCGACCCATTCAGGGGCTACCCATCCAACTTCTTGCGAAAACAGGTAGACCGCAACGGACAAGACAACTAACAAAAACCCTGGAATGCGCGACGCTTTGACTTCCCAGCCTCGCCACGCTGCGTACAGCAACACTAGGGAGCTTGCCAGGATTGTCGCTTGGACAAACAGAAGCGGCATCCAGTAGCCGACTGGCTTACTGAAATACAAGAATGAAAACATTGAACCCCTCCTTTTGAGAAGACCGAACCGTCTGGTTCGAATCTGTTTGGGGTATAAATTCTACATCCGAGTGTAGTGTTTATATCCCAAACAGATACTCGTGAATAAACTGTCAAAGTTCGGTTCTGGAAATTAATCAACAAAACCTCTATTATATTAGCATAAATAACGAAAATAGTCAAATAGCTATTTGTGGATATGCTTGCTTTTCTACAAAAAACTGGTATACTACTAATATTCAAGAAACCTTCTTGACGCTCATCGAAACGAGGCGAAAATGAAAAGAGCAATTAAGTCTGTCTATGTGCTGGGGAACCTAGCAATACTCGGATTTGTTATATGGTTTATCAACCAGTCCTTCTGGTGGATGGACCGCGAAGCTGCAAAGAGTCGTGCGGAACTGCCGGTTGGCACTGACCCCTCGGGAGTGAACGACAACTATGGCATCCTAGGGTTCTTCGGACTCAGCGCGATCATTATTGCAGGGTTTTCAATCTTGATGGGCTGGGCTTCTCTGAGAGAGAAATTTGAGAAGCATCATATATCTTCAGTAGTCGAACATCCAGCAGCGGGAAAAATTGCAACACGTTACAGTCATCACTCCCGGTTCTAATCCGGCGCCCGCCCCTGAGCGATATCAGGGGTTTTATCATTCAGTTGGTTGTTTTAATCTCATCCCAAACTTGAGATACGTTGGTTAAAGTTGTATAATAAGTTTATAGGGTCAATCGACTTTATACCAAGGCGGCAACCCCGCCCGTACCTACGAAAGAGGCCTTGATGGTCAAGATTTATACCCTGTTGAGTCACCTGATTGAGGTGCATGATGGATACGCCCGGCATGGCGTCAATGAGGCCGTAGAAAGCCTCACCACCATCGTTCTGAACGCAGGCGTAGCCAATACTCCTTACGAAGTTCGACACGAAGTGCAACAACAAGCTTTGTGGCTGACTAGCCAGACCTGCACTGCTATCGATATCACTATCAGTGTTGCTGAGTCGCCAAAGACTCTTGAGCTATGTGAGTCTTGGTTGATGAAGATCTTCCTAGAGTTCGCAGAGGCACTCGACCGGTCTGGCGTTGGTTTCGGACATGTGCACTACTTCGGGATCAGTCTGGTTGTCGGAGGCAACGAAGTGCGTTGCTCATACGATCGGATAGAGCAGACGCTCAGCGGCCCGTTCGTCGACACGTGCCTAGCGGAGAAGATCGCAGCTCTTAACTCCTAGCCCCGCCCCTAGTAGAGGAGACCCCAAATAAAGGGGGGTCTCCTCTCGGGGCGGTTTTTTCTTTTTATCTCGATTGTGCAGAGATAGTATCTTTGACTGTATCCCAGATTGAGGGGTCGTTTAGGGTAGTTTTGCGCCAGTACCACCACTCTGAGCCCCAAAGGTACATCTTCTTCATCCCGGTGTTTAGCCCAAATTCGATATTTTCTTTAATTTGGTCGGTGCTCATATATTTATCCTGTTCGGCAATACTTAGTTCTTTTGTTACCTTCGGCCCCCAGGGTTCTAGCTGTAATTCATGGATGTATGTCCCGCGGCCTTTTAGAAGATTAATAAAGTAGGCCTTGGCGCTATAAAACTGAGTCGGGATAATCTTGTACTGGATATTGCCAAACGGCTTAACGTAACTGCTCCTATAAAGAGATGTCGCAACAGTATCTGGTCGTAGGCTCCCCCAGGGGAAACCAATTTGGTCTGAGAGGCTTAATACTACCGGGTGCGTAGGGTCAAGATTTTTTATTAAGGCTAGCTCGCCACTTAGCCGTTTTGTCGAGAAGTTGACGCACTCCCCGAAGTTGCGATTGTAATATTCGTTCTCTAAGTGCCAGCTTTCTAGGCTAGGGCTGGATCTGTAGCGGTTGACCACATCAGTCATATAGATAGACAGTTCCTGCCCCCATGCGACATAATTACTTTTATAGAGCTCACTTGCCCACTGTGCCTGATGACACTCAGGCCAACGCGGTTGGCGCAGACCGATCGATAAGCTTATTTTCGCGCCACGCTTTTCGGCCTCGGCGAATTGCCAATCGAGGTATTCGAAATTGTACTCTCCTCGTTTTGGTTCTATCTGACTCCAGTAGCTCATTAGTCGGAAGTCTCTGACTTTCATGTCATCAAGAAGTGAGGTGTAGTTGGCTTGCCAGTCGACACCCATATCTTCGGCGGTTTCTTTGGCAAAACTGACCCCAATAATGACTTTGTCGCCCCTGTGTTGTCGCTGATAAATTGTGCCGAACAACCACACTCCTATCACCCACAGAATAAAAAGCCCACCGAAGGCCATAGTCATAAGAAGCATAATTTTGCTACGCATCCTATGCTCTACTTTCGGCTTTTTCATCTTCCTCCATTATATAGTAGGCTTATAAATGTTGAAGAAACTAAATACCACCATAAATTCTAGAATCTCGGTTGTCGTTCCCGCCCATAACGAAGAAGACTATTTAGCTGATTGTTTGAGGGCCATTAATAACCAGACAGTTAAGCCATACGAGATTATTGTCGTCGACAATGGCTCGACAGACAACACGGCGGCTATTGCCCATAGTTTTTCGGGGGTTAAGGTAATTAGCCAAGATGTTCTCGGCATTACTGCGGCTAGAGACGCGGGTTTTGATCTGGCTAACGGTGAAATAATTGCTCGCACCGACGCCGATACCAAACCTGACGAAAATTGGCTAGAAAGAATTGATTCGATTATGACGACCGGGATTGATGCCACAACCGGACCGATTTATTACTATGAACTTCCTGCACAAAAGTTCTTTAAGCACTTGGGAGTTTATATTCAGTCAAAACTTGCCGGGCGAGGTCGACGTCCAAAATTCTTGGCTGGCTCGAATATGGCAATACGCAAAAATGTTTGGAAGGAGATATCTAAAAAACTATGCCATGAGGACAATATCCACGAAGACCTCGACCTA
>JBBQBM010000047.1:0-4729 GCA_038317375.1 Saccharimonadales bacterium (SeqCode) | reverse complement strand
CTTCATCTGGCCAGATCCGGCGCTGATTAGAGCCATGATCCAAATAACAAACCAACCGATTCCTATAATCCAACCAACTACTGGGATCCAGCTGACGAAGCCAACGATGACGCCAGCTATCAAAAGGACTAGACCTTGGTTGAGGTGGAACTTTACGAATGGTGACTTCTTAGCGTCTTCATTCATAAATGGAATGATCATTAAGATGCCCAAGTAACATAGAATCGCGTTTGTTTTGTTTTTTTCGATGTCTTCTTTCGAAGCTGTCTTTACTGGGGCTGTGTCAGCCATAATCTATCCTCCTTAGTTGTATATGCTTACATATTACACTTTGAGGGTTCTAACGCAAGCGGTCATTTAATTCTAAGTATTTGTCAGTTAATTTGAATCAATGCCTTTGTAAGTGCTACAATATTATTATAGAGTTAGTCTTAAGCGTTAAGGGAGTAATTATGAATTATAAGGTAACGAGTCCTGCGGTGGTTAAAAAGATCAAACAAACAAAATTCATCAAGGGTTTATTAATCTTCGCCACTTGCAATGCTTTAGTGTTCTCCCCACTGTTCTCCATAAAAGCTAGTGCCGCCAGCGCAAGCGTCTGCCCGGTTGGCTGTGACTACAGTGACATGCAGACAGCCGTAGATGGTCAAATTGCAGGCGACACAATCAATGTGTCTGGCGCCTTTACGATAACAACAACCGTTAATGTAAATAAGCCACTCACCATTCAAGGAGATAGCACCGCCAGTATTTCAACAAGTGGCACGAACAACGTCTTCACTTTAACTGCTGCCGGTTCGGTGCTGGCGGGCATAGCTTTTGAAAAAACTGATAGTGTAGGGCCGCAGAACCTTATTGGGATTCAAGCGAATGATACTACTGTCATGGGCAATGTATTTACAGGGCACTTTGTTTTAACTGACGGCTTCGTGTCTCGAGCGGTCGAAGTTAGCCCCGGAGTTACAGGCTTCATTATTAGCGGTAACTCAATCTCCGGGTTTCGCCAACCGGCCTATATCAACGACAATGCATCGGGCCAGGTTACAGATAACTTTGTAGCCGGTACTAAAGGCTGGGTGATCGTATCGAACTCAAACGTAACATTTACGGACAATACCTGGGGAACGGGCGCTGCCAGAAACATTAACGACATAGCAATAATTGCACCTGGAGCCGTCGTAAACAACTACCCCGACGCGACTGTCGTGGCTATAAGCGATGCCAATAATGACGCGGTCATCGAGAATCAATTTGGCGGCGTACCGGTTCTGTCGGATGTATTTGTTGACGACTCGGCAACTCCTGGCGGGAACGGTCTACCGCTTACACCGTATCAAACTATTACTCCTGCACTGACTAGAGTAGTAGCTGGTGGTACGGTCCGTATCGCGGACGGCTCATATAACGAATCGTTTGCCATTCAAAAAAACGGCACAAAGCTCGTCGGAGAGAGCCTCGCCGGCGTTGTAGTAACAAGTAACGGCACAACCCCAAGCGGTTACGCTATTGATATAACCGGAAAATCAGGAGTTAGTTTTAGCGGCATAACCTTCGTAGTTGGGCTAGTCGGTAACCCAGGCTACCACTTAAAGGTTTACCAGTCGTCTGACATTAGTCTTAGTAATTTGGTGTTCACAGGACGTGGTTCGGCATACACACCTCGCACTGGTGGCATGGACTTTAACGCAACTTATGGCGTCACGATGAGTGACGTCACGATAAGTGGATATAGTAAAAACGGAGTCGCCGTTAGTGCAAAATATGTTGCTGGCGATACAGCTAGTTCTGACTTTTCATTCTCTAACGTCAGTGTTTCGGACAACGCTTGGCACGGATTCGCCTTCTACAACTACAACGGCTCAGGAACAGTGAGCGAGGATATCACGGGGGTAAGCTTTTCAGGCAGTAATGCTTCCAGCAACAACGGCCAGACTGGATTAATCTTAGCCGGCGCTACGGACCCACAAATTTTTGGCAGTACAGCTCCAAGTCGAACAGTTAGCGGTCCGGCGAGCGCTGATCTAGATATTTCTACCCTTTCCTTCTCTGGGAACCCAATAGACGTCTTTAACTACCAATCTACCACCGTCGAAGCTATAGGATCGTTGTTTAATGGTAAGACTGGAACAGCCTTGACAGATAGTGAGCGCACTGTTCAAGATGCGAAGCTATATGACCTATTGGACAACGCAGCTCTTGGACTAGTTCATTACTACGACCCAGACACTACAGCTCCAGTAATCTCATTTGGGCCAGTTAGCAACCCAGTTGTCGACAACCCTGTAGTACCAGATGTAACAGTAGTCGAAGCAAATGCTCCGGTTACATATTCTTGGATGGCTGCGAATGCTGCATACGCTTCGATAATTTCCAATACGTCCATCGAAGAGCCAACCTTTACTCCAAGCGCTGACGGTACATATGAGTTCTATCTAACTGTTACCGACCCGTCTGGCAATGCCTCGACAGAGACCTTTAGTTTTACCTGGAAGAAGTCCGTACCGGTAACGACAACTACAACTACGACAACTAGTAGTACGACTCTCGCTTCAACAGCACAGAATCTACTCCAAGGCTCCAGTGATAATACCGGTTCCGGTGCCGACGAAGACACTCAGGTTCTAGGAGCAGAACACGACGGGGCTACTACCTCACTGGGGTCTTCAGCTAAAGATATTAAGAAGAGCGAATCCAATATCCTTGGACTGGCATGGTACTGGTGGCTAATAATCGTTGCGCTGGTTAGCTACTTGCTGTACATGTTCGCGCGACGACGAGTATCTGACAAAGACTAAACGGCGTTAAACTTGACCTGGGCTTCGACTATTCTGGCTATTAGTTCGTATTGGACAGGCCGGTCATCAGGAAGTTGCAGATTACATTTTGGCCTCGCGAACATAACGGGTTTTTACAAAAACTACCTGGTCATGGTAATAGAATCCAGTGCTTAAGCTGTTTCTCACATATCTGTTGGAACGTCTCCGCATCGATGCCATTTCTATCTGCTATAGTATGCAACTTATGAGTTTTTTTGTTATTACGAATTATTAATGAGCTTTGTATCGAACCGCGGTTTTAAGGCACTTTCGCACCTAAAGCACACGTTACGCGACGCATTATTACACTTTTTTGATGATTTGTAAAACTACTTTTCTATATAATTAAACGAGGTCTATAATATGACTAGATGCAAATACTCGAAGATGTTTCGTTAAAACAGTACTCTACTATGCGGCTAGGGGGCGTGGCACGTTACTGTGTTATCGTGAGCTCCGAGGTCGAGTTACTGGAAGCACTAGCCTGGGCAGATAAAAAGAAGTTGCGCGTAAAGGTGTGCGGCTCTGGGAGTAATATCATCTGGGGAGATGCCGGTTATGACGGTTTACTTATCGTCATAGCAATTAAGGGGTTTAAGATTATTAAGGGGTCGCAAGTGCGTATTGGCGCTGGAAATGACTGGGACGAAACGGTCGCCAAAACCGTCGAAGCTGGCCTCTCTAGGCTAGAAACGCTGAGTTACATTCCAGGGACGGCTGGTGCCACCCCTGTTCAAAATGTCGGTGCTTATGGCCAAGAAATCGCTAAGGTATTAGTTAGTCTGAGAGCTTATGATCGCAGAACGAAAGATTTTGTTGAGTTAAAGAACGCTGACTGCTCTTTTGGCTTCCGCACTAGCCGCTTCAAAACTGCTGATAAGGATAGGTTTATTATTGTTTCTGTTACCCTACAATTGAGCAATCGTCCACCCACCCCGCCTTTCTATGAGAGCCTCCAAAACTATCTGAATGAACACAAAATAAAGGAATTTACATCTCAAAGTATTCGAGACGCTGTTATTGCTATTCGCGTTGGAAAACTGCCCGATCCATTCGAAACTGCCAATAACGGCTCATTTTTTATTAACCCAGTAATTAGTGAAGAGCATTATGAAGAGTTAAAGCAAACCCATGCCGGTATTAAAGCTTGGATGCTTTCAAACGGCAAAGTTAAGATAGCCGCCGGTTGGTTGATCGAACAAGCAGGATTCAAAGATTTCCATGATCCTGAAACTGGTATGGCAACTTGGTCGAAGCAGGCCTTAGTATTGATAAATGAGCACGCAGGGACCACTAAAGATTTACTTGATTTCAAACAAAAGATTGTCGATGCTGTCGAGGAGAAGTTTACAATCAGACTTGAGCAAGAGCCGGAACTAGTCGTATAACAGATATAATTAGCGATGCATACAGCCAGCCCAGCAACAAGGGCGACGCATGCCAGACAGTAGCTTATCGATACCGACTTTGACCCGGCGGTCTCTTGTCTCTTGCTGTTTGGCTGAAGTCACCCAGCAGATCCATTCATTGCGGGCAGTAGCGTAATGTCCTCCCACGCCATCAGCGCCGTAGGCTCATAAATGAGGGCCTCGCGCCAATCCGCCGGTATTTTATGCACGACACCACTAGAGATAGATTTCTTAACCATGGTTCAACTATAGCAAAAGATGGAATCTATCATCTATAGTCCGGATTGGTGAGACCCCACTAATGGTTGTTTGCTTCGAAGTAGCTAACAATTGACCGTGCGGCCTTTGTGCGCCCCAAGAATTTATTAAATGCTCTTTCGGGTCGCGATGCTTCATTTAGCACAGCTTCTGCCGCACTAAGAACAAAAGTTTCGTCGCCTGGCAAAACCTCAAACTGTGGCTTGGAGTTCATCTCGTCATCCTTAAATGGCGACCAGCCCTCGT
>JBBQBM010000046.1:0-4828 GCA_038317375.1 Saccharimonadales bacterium (SeqCode) | reverse complement strand
GGCGACTTTGTGGCCATTATGGGCGCCTTCACCCTAGCTTATATATTGCGAGTTTCTTTGAGCGATGAGCCATTTCGAACAATTTATGCCGGGGATTACGCCCATGCGTTTTTGATCATGACGCCTTTTTGGCTAATGCTTTTTGGTTTTTTGGGGCTGTATAGCCGGGACACATATGAGTGGCGGTGGCGCGAGCTGAGCCGTTTAATTGTGGGGTCGGTCATCGGTGTTATGGGAGTTATTACTTATAATTTTGTGAGCGAAGGGCCGATTTTGCCAGCGAGAATTATTGCGGTCTATGGGTTGGTGATTGCTTTTATATTCTTGATTGCCGAGCGGAGTATTCTGAGGCGAGTACGGAGACTTTTGCGACGTTATGGTTGGGGGGTAATCAATACACTGCTAATTGGAGACGGATTGTCGTCGAAGGAGCTGCTGAAGGCGCTCCACGACCCGCTGAGTAGCGGCTACCGAGTAGTTGGGTTGGTTTGTGCTAAGGCGCCGCCTAACTTTTATAAAGGTAAACACTTTACCAGCCTAGAACAGGGGCTGAAGTCTATCCAAAGACTAAACGTCCACTCGATTGTTCTGGCGGAACTTTATAAAGACCCGGAGGTTAACTCGCTTATTTCTTCAACCGCTCAAGCTGAGCATTGTGGCTTTAGATTTGTGCCGGCCCGCGAAGGATTATTGAGTGGAACGATGGAAGTTGAGCTCTTCCAGGGCATGCCGGTTGTGACCATCCACCAAACGGCACTAATGGGTTGGGGGCGGATCGCGAAACGACTATTTGATATTTTTGTGTCGAGCATAATCCTGCTTGCTGCTTCGCCACTTTTGCTCCTTATATCGATATTTATAAAATTCTCGGACTTTGGGCCGGTAATCTTCAAGCAAAAGCGGCTAACACGCTACAACAACACTATAAATATCTACAAATTTCGGTCTAATAAAAAATTGGTTAATGGTTTATTGCCAGAAGAGGCCTTCGCCAAATTGGGAAGACCAGAACTGGCAAAGAAGTTTCGGGCAAATGGAGACCGAATAGATAACGACCCGCGCATTACAGCCATAGGGCGATGGCTTAGAAAATCATCACTTGATGAGTTGCCGCAACTTGTGAACATTATAAAAGGTGACATTAGTTTAGTCGGCCCAAGGGCTTTAGTGCACCGTGAGCTCGACGACTATCCGTACAAGAACCTTATCCTAAGCGTTAAGTCGGGAATAACCGGCATTGCACAAATCTCGGGAAGGCGAAATATTCCATTTGAAGAACGTCGAAAGCTAGATTTGTTTTATGTTCAGAATTGGTCGTTTTGGCTTGATATAAAAATATTGGCTAGAACTTTTATAGAATTGGTCAACGGGACAGGCGATGAAAGCTAGAGATTAAAAGATAGTAGATGGTGGAAAAGATAGATAAAAAAGAAAAGCCTGATGTCGTTCGACCAACGAAACGACAGGTTGAAACCCTAAGCTTCATATCTGAGTTTATTGCTAAGCATGGTTACAGCCCCAGCTACCGCGAGATAATGACGGGTTGCAACTACACGTCGGTTGCCACTGTTGCGCTGCATGTGAATAACCTTATCAAGCGAGGACATCTTCGGAAGCGTGAGCATGCCGCTAGGTCGCTAGAAGTAGTTGGCGCCGTTGTTAGCGCAGGAGTGTCGGTTAACCGGATAAACGAAACCGAAGAAAAGTGGCTAGTCGGCAGAGTTGAACAGTTTTTTAAGCAAGCCGAGCAGGGGATAGTTACGCAGAAGCAAATTGATGAACTTTATGTGCTGATTGGCGCTGTAAAAATATTGGGGCTAGAAGGCGCGGCCTATAGCTATATTCGGCGGTTGAATGATATCAAAAGACCAAATGCTGAGTTCACGGTTTAGATTATTCGGCGCGATCCAACAAATCTGAAGAAGATATAACCGGGCAGGATTGGTAGCCAGTAACTTATTATCCTAAAAGCAATGACCCCAGCTAGTGCCGGTGAACCTGCGACAGATAATTTCTCGAGAGCCAGAAGCATCGAGACTTCAGCGGCGCCTAGCCCGCCCGGTGTTGGACTGGCACTAGTCGCCACAGCACTGGCTAGAAAGACAAGCATCAACTCGCTTGGTTGAAGGATAATCCCGGCGCTTCTGAGGCAACAATAAAGGGCCCCCGCAAAACACAGAGTGATGCCACTGCTGGTTAGTAGGGCCAAAATTAGGTGCAGTGGCCTGGCTAAGGTGTCTCGAAGCACGTTAAAACCGAGCAGGATGTTCTTTCGGATTAGATTCCTTAACTTAAGCGAGATTATGCTCGCCACCAAAATTATGACAACCATCGAGCCAGCCACCCACAGATAAACACCCGAGATGTTACTAAACATTTCGGAAATTGAGCTTGGAGCAAGGGCACCGGATATAACTAGCACCAAACTGAATGCCAAAAACCCAATTAGATTGTTGGCAAGGGCTAACGACACAGCTGTTGGGCGTTTGTAGCCAGAACGAATCAGGAACAAGCTGTTGGTGCTTATCCCACCTATACCACTAGGCAATAAACGGTTCGTGAATCCTGTCGCCAACTGAACTTGGACGTTTTTCCGAAGCGACAATTTCTTGACACTCAAATATTGATAAACGAGCGCCGCTAAAACATTTGAGGACAGAAAGATGGCGAGTCCGGCCACCAGCCAACCCAAATACAAGTCGCGAATTGTCTGACGATTATTAGCTAGCTCGCTAACTTGGGGGATTAATATCCAAAGAGCGACTCCAAGTATAATTGCCTGGGCTATTAGCTTCAGATATTTACGGTTGTTAGACTTCATCCAGCTAACAGTATAAGGCCCGCGCTTATTTCGAATGTACTTGAAAATCCAAAGTTAGAGTGCATAATCATTAATATATAAGAGGAGAGGTAGTATGAACGAAGTACTGGTTGGTCTCGTTGCTATGAGCATCGGAGGCCTTTTATGTTTTAGCGGAGTGTTTAGCCCAAAAGTAATGCTTTCGTTTTGGGGTGCGTTTGTCGGTTTTTTGGCCGGATCGGGTATTGTTGCAGCATCAACCGGCGACGGTTGGCTTGTCACAAGTATGGGCTGGCTAATCGGCCTAGTGTTTGCTGCCGTGATGTTGCTTGCAACCTATTCGTTTTATGAACTTGCGATGGTTAGCTTGCTAGCTTCAGCGGGTTTCTTGCTAGCCGGTGGAGTGCTGTCTGTTTTTGGCGCTGATTGGAACTGGACGGTTGGTCTAGTGGCGGGATTAGTTGGAGCCGTAGTAGCGCTATCGAGCTTTGCAATGGAAATACCACGTAACTTGCTAGTTGTTGTTACTACACTGGCCGGTGGAATGGTCTTTGTGCAGGGACTAATGGTTATGTTAGGAGTTACTAGCTTTGCTGCATTTGAGAGCGGGGCAGCAATAGCTATGCCGAGCGTGTCTTGGGGTTGGTTAGTTAGCTGGCTGTTAGTAACACTTGCTGGTGTCTATGCGCAAATGGGTTCAAAGTCGGCACCACTCGGAACACGAAGCTCCTGGAAATAGCCACCTCCTTAAGGGTCAAACCCTAAAAATGTTTGGTGGGGTTAGTGACTACTTAACGACGGTTACTTTACCAACATGGGTAGTCTTGTTGTCGTTGTGGAATCCGAAGGACCCCTCTTTAGTTAGCTTAAAAGTCTTGTTCTTTCCGGGCATTATTATTCCAAGATTGAACTCTTCGTTCGTAGCGTGTGACGGGTGATCGTCTGATTCGAAATCAAGTTCTGAAGATGAGTTATTCTGGACCGTGAGGCTCCTGCCAACAACCCCGTAATATTCGGCAGGATTAAATCCGTCATCGGTGTAATTAACAAATGTCGCCTTGATCGCCTCGCCGATTGTTGGCGGCTTATTAGCTTTTTCTATAACTGCATTTTGAGGGGTATCTTTTATCACAAACCAGTAGACTCCAAAGCCTACCAAGGCTAGTCCTAGCAAAACCAGTATGACTTTCTTCATTTCTCGACTCCTTTATTTAAAATGCTGCTTCCCGTCAAAGGGCGTTCCTTTAATAAGTCCACAAGTTAATAATAGCAGAATAAGAGTATGGCATCAGCTATTACTGCAATTGACCAGAACTCAATTTACATTTATACTCCACCTCTGTAATCCGGTGCACATTCCGTGATTAGGTAAACAATTCATTCCGGAGTAGCTCAATGGTGGAGCAAGAAGCTGTTAACTTCGAGGTTGCCGGTTCGAGCCCGGCCTCCGGAGCCAAAGTAAATGAGTCGGGTCTTGCACCCGGCTCATTTACTTTGACACTCTGCGAAGCAGAGTCTCGAACCGCAGGTTCGGTCTTTAGTCTGTTGCCCGAGTAATACTCGGCGCACAGATTGAAGCGCACTGTCCGGCTCACCTTTGACCTAAACCCTATCAGATGTAAAATACAATTATGAACAAAAAAGTCTCCAGTGGTGTGGTGCACAAATTGCCATCGGATCTAAAAGACGCTCTTATCTCTGAACCAACTGCACTAATGGCTTGGGAAGATATTACGCCACTCGCGAGAAACGAATGGATCTGCTGGGTGACATCGCCTAAGCAAAAAGAGACCAGGGAGCGCCGCGTTAAGGTTGGCATCGATAAACTTCTGTCTGGTATGCGCCGCCCGTGTTGCTGGGCCGGTTGCATTCACCGTTCAAAATAACCACACTACTTATGGTTTATAGTTTATGATTAATAAAGAACTAATATTGGGGGATATATGGCTATGAAAGACTTAAAAATGGGGTCCTGGGTACAGGCATTACAAATTTTACTGTCAGTGGTTGCAGTTGGATTACTCATTT
>JBBQBM010000045.1:0-4927 GCA_038317375.1 Saccharimonadales bacterium (SeqCode) | reverse complement strand
AAGAATCCCCGACCAAAAACATCATCGGAGTCACGGGTACTAAAGGCAAGGGCACAACAACGACACTTATTGCAAAAATGTTGGAGGCCGATGGCAAAAAAGTCCATCTTGGTGGCAATATTGGTGTCGCCGTGCTGGATCTATTGCCGAATATTACTGAGGGTGATTGGGTCGCCTTAGAACTATCTAGTTTTCAGTTATACAAATTCCCGTACTCGCCTCATATTGCTGTGCACCTGATGATGACGCCAGAACACATTGATGAATGGCATCTGGCGATGGACGATTATGTCGAAGCAAAGCGAAACATATTCTCTCATCAGTCCAGCGAAGATATAGCAGTCTATCTGCCAACAAATGAGTATAGTTCTGGGAATGTTCAATATTCAGCCGGTAAGCACATTCCTTATACGGAGTCGCCCGGAGCGAGAATTGACTCGGATGGCTATGTATCGATTAATGGTATACAGATTATCTCTAGGTCAGAGGTAAAGCTAATCGGCGCCCACAATTTGCAGAATATTTGTGCTGCCGTAACCGTCGTTTGGCAGATTCATCAAAATATCGACGCCTTTAAAACTGTGATTAGCACATTTAGCGGGCTCGAGCATCGTTTGGAGCTGGCTGGCGAGATAGATGGCGTGAAATATTACGACGATTCGTTTGGTACAACCCCCGACACTGCTATTGTCGCATTAGATGCTTTTAGTAATCCTAAGGTGTTGATTGTAGGCGGTCACGAAAAAGGCAATCCATTCAAATCCCTAGCTGAGCGTATAGCTAAGGACGACCTCCGTCATGTCATATTTATTGGAACAACCGGGAAGAAAATACTCGATATGGCGGTCACTGCCGGGTTCGACGCAACAAAAGCAACTATCCATGAAGACGGAAATAGCTGGACGATGGGTGAGATTGTTGAGGCATCTAAAAACGCAGCTCAAGCAGGAGATGTCGTTCTGCTATCGACAGGCTGTGCTAGCTTTGGACTTTTTAAAGATTACAAAGATCGTGGTGAACAATTTAAAGCCGTCGTTAAAGGTTTCGCTGTTTAATAATACTTGACGTGTTAAGTATTTTCTTTATCTGCTGAATAACCGGCTGCTCCGGTTGCAAGACAATAGCCTTGCCGGCTGCATAAGACTGGATTAAATCCTCGATCCAGTGGTAGTGCGTGCAACCCAAAACAATAATGTCAGCTCGTTCCTCAAGCACAGTCTGCACATTTTTTCGAATCGCCTCTTTATCTACCCGGTTATCTTCTACCATCCAAGACCAAGTACTGCAGTCGGGTTCGATGATCTCAACATTCTTGGCATAAAGTCTTTTGAGCTCGGCATATCTTTTACTACCCAAGGTTGTTGGGGTCGCGAAAACTGCAATCACGCCGGTTTTAGATAGCGCTGATGCTGGTTTGACCATTGGCTCCATACCTATCAACGGCACACTTATATTACCCCTGAGTTCATTGATTATGGTTGTTGTGACCGTGTTGCAGGCCACTACGATTACGCAGCATCCTTCTTCGACTAACTCTTTTAGGATTGGTTTGACTAGCCTAAGCAAATGCTCTGGAGTCTTATTGCCATAGGGCAGGTTTTCTTTGTCTTCTTTTAATATTACTTCGACTTTAGGCAGGGCTTTTTTAATCGCGTTTGCAACCGATAAACCCCCAACTCCTGAATCAAAGACACCTATTTTGATCATTTCTTATGACTTTTAGCGGCTGCTTGAAGCAAGTTTTCAAACAATGCGGCGATCGTCAAAGGACCGACGCCACCGACTTTTGGAGTGATTCGAATGTCGTCGCGCTTCCGGACTTCGTCGTCGACATCACCCACCAGCCCATTCTCGCCGGCCGACACTCCGGCGTCTACCAAAATTGCGCCCTCTTTAACCATTTCTGACTTTATAATTCCCGGGCTTCCTGTTGCAGAAACAATAATATCGGCTGTATTTAGAGCTTCGGTGAGGTCTTTGACCGTATCGTCGATACTCGAAACATCTAGCTCCGCGCTACGCCAGTGCTTCTCGAGTGGTGCACCGACCAACCTACCCCTGCCAACAATTACAATCTTCTTACCGAGCAAATTTAAGTTGTGGCCAGCTAGGAGCCAGTCGATCGCCGCGACTGTTGGCGGTACGAAACTGGTATGTGGGGCAAGGCCGTCAACATCCTTTGCAATATCGACAGCTGCGAGAATCTTGTCTGTTTCTTGGGTAACGAGCAGTGGCAGCTGCACTATGATTCCGTGAACAGATTCGTCTTCGTTTAGTCTCTTAATGGCTGCTAAGGCATCTGCTTGATCGATGTTATGCAGCTCAACTTCTGCTTCTATGTCTAAACCATAGTTCTTTTTTATCCTAAGAAAGGTGTCGACAACCTGATTGGGATTGGTACGAATAATCGTGAGTTTTGGTGTGATTTTATGTGATTGTCGTAGGTTACGCGACACATGTAGCTGCCTAGTCTTCACAAAGTCAACAATGTCGCTACCGGAAAGTTCTTTCATTTTAATATTATAACCGAAGGACTATATAGATAAGCACAAGCGTTCGCTATACTATTAGCAAACTAACTATGAAAAATAACCCCCTACTAAGAAAGTTACACCGCGAAAGTGCACTGCTGTCGCACTTCGTTGTCGCACTTGTTGCTGGAGTGGGAGTCTTCTTGGACGGCGATTCGTCTGATGCGAAGCGTGCGGTTTTGATTGTAATAATAATAATGACTGGTGCTTTGGGATTTGCGCGCTACAACAACAGCCTAAATATCAACAAGCATCCGAAGCTTCATATTGGGCTTTATTATCTGTTGATAGCTACTGGCTTAATATTTTTCGCTCCATTATCAAGTGCTTTTGCCTACACTTGGTTTATTGTCGTTTTTCTAACAAATTTCTATTTTGGCTTGAAGGCAACAATTGGCAGCCTGCTAGCTTTTGCCATAATCCTGAAACTTCAGTTACTGTGGACCAGCCACCAGGCCGCAACCGGCATAACAAAAGTTGCTATATTTAGCGCATTGATTCAGCTTGGCATTATGATTGCTGTTGCGCTGTTCTTTAGCGATACCGTTGAAGCCACAGATCGTGACCATCGTGAGTTAGAAGGTAGTGTTAGCAAAGCCAAGCTCGAGCATCAACGTATTCTGACGCTCATCAACAGCATGGCCGACGCTGTCATTGCCACCGACCCAAGTGGCAAGATAACACTATATAACGCGGCAGCGCTGAACATTCTCGACACCAACGAAGAACTGACTGGCAAAGACTTGCATGAAGTTTTGAATATCTTAAACGAAGAACATAAGCCACTCGATGTTTTGAATTTTTCTGCATCTAAGAACACGAATATTAATGCAGATAATTTATTCCTTAAGTATAGCGACGGGGAGTTAATTAGTATTCGATTATTCGTGTCGCAGGTGCGTCTAGGGTTCGGCAGTAATCAAGAAGAGGGTTTTATTTTGACCTTGCGCGACATTACACGCGAGAAATCGCTAGAAGAAGAACGCGACGAATTTATATCTGTTGTTAGTCACGAGCTTAGAACGCCGGTCACAATTACAGAAGCTAGTATTTCAAATGCCCAATTTGTAGCCGACAGTTCTAAAGACATCGAGCCGATAAAAACTTCGCTAAAGGCCGCTCACGACGAGGTTATATTCCTGGCCGGCATGCTTAACGACATTTCAACTTTGTCGCGAGCCGAACGAGGCAAACTCGATCTAAACCCCGAGGAATTTGATCCTAAAGAATTACTTGACGCGTTAACTAATGACTATCGTGCCGATATAGAAAAGAAGGGGCTAAAGCTTGAAACATTGACCGGCACCGACATTCCCAAGACAGTGGTCTCGAATAAGTTATACGTTCGGGAGATTTTGCAGAACCTTATCACTAACGCCCAAAAATATACCAAGCAAGGATCGATTACTTTGAGCGTCGAAAAAGCTCCTAGTGGCGTAACCTTCTCGGTCAAAGATACTGGAATTGGTATTTCTAAGACCGACCAGCAAAAGGTTTTTGAAAAATTCTTCCGGTCTGAAGATTTTAGAACCCGTGAAAGTAGCGGTACCGGCCTCGGTCTTTATATCACCCAGAAATTAGCCAAAATTATTGGCGCTACTTTCGATATTCAGAGCCAACTTAATGTAGGTTCTACTTTTTCTGTCACCATCCCCGACCTTAAAGATAAACTACCCAGTAAATAACCCCTGTACGTCTGGTATAATTCGTTACATGCTCGCGTAGCTCAGCTGGATAGAGCGTTGCGCTTCGGACGCAAAGGCCGGGGGTTCGAATCCCTCCGCGGGCACCAAACTAATCAAGGTTTAATATGACAAAACAACTCAGAAACTTTTCAGAATTTATTAAAAATCAAGGTGTGGTTGGTTTGGCCGTTGGTCTTGCAATTGGTACTCAGGTTGGCAAAGTGGTCGAGTCATTAGTGAAGAACTTGCTCAACCCAGTAGTCGGGTTTATTATTGGCGACAACGGTAATCTCCAAAACCTAAATGTCACAATTCATGTCGGTAGCCGAAAAATGGAGATAGGCTGGGGCGCAGTGGTGTCGTCACTCATCACACTTTTAGTAGTGTCGGCTCTGATATACTTTGTCGTTACCGGATTTAATCTGCATAACCAAAAGCTCGAAAAGAAGAAGTAGCGGTTGCTTTTAGTTTGCCTATAAGAGATAATCACCCCTGTATTTAAGGGCCAGTAGCTCAGCTGGTTAGAGCATTTGCCTCTTAAGCAAAATGTCGAGGGTTCGAGTCCCTCCTGGCCCTCCAATTCATGAAGCCACCCTATGTGGCTTTTTGAATTGGAACGTTCGAGACTCGGAACCAAGACACCTGAAAGGGGGAGAGGTGAAAAATGCCTGAGGCATTTTGCAAGGGAACAATCTCTTGAAAACTTGTTTT
>JBBQBM010000044.1:0-5047 GCA_038317375.1 Saccharimonadales bacterium (SeqCode) | reverse complement strand
TCCGTACAGCACTAGACACTAGGCCGCCAAATGTATCGGTCGCTCGAATAAAAACTACTATACGTGGAGTCGGAAGTGATGCCCGGGGACAGCTGATTGTGTACTGGACAACCGACGAACCGGCAACTAGCCAAGTTGCCTATGGTTAGGGGACCTCTAGTACTAGCTATGCATCAACTACTGCTGAAGATGGCTCACTAACTACCGAGCACACAGTTGTTATTTCGGACCTCTCCACATCGCAGGTATATCATGTACAGCCAATTTCTTATGATGTTGCAAGAAACTTGGCTAAAGGTAAGGACAAATCTGCTATAGTTGGAGCAGCAAGCGATAGCGTTTTGGACATAATTTTTAACACATTGGGTAAGATATTTGGTTTATGAAAAATCTCGATAGCAATAGTCTAATCTCCGTCAGTAAAGTCAGTAAAAGCTTTTTAAGTGGTGATGCGACGATTGATGTATTGAAGGATGTGTCGTTCACTATCCCTGAGGGTAGCTTTACGATTATTCACGGTCCATCAGGCAGCGGTAAAACGACGCTACTAAATACTATTACAGGTTTACAGAAACCAACTACGGGTAGTGTTCTGTACGAGCAAAAAGATATTTATAACCTTACACCTTCAGAGCTGGCCCATTTTCGCGCTAAAACGATGGGAATTGTTTATCAGCAAAACTATTGGGTACAGAGTTTAACTGTCCTCGAAAATGTTGCTTTGCCTTTATATTTCTTAGGATACGAAAAGACAGCCGCATTAAAAGAGGCGCTCGAGTCATTAAAAAGGGTTGGGATGGATCATCACGCCGCACATTTACCGACCATTCTCTCTGGTGGTGAGCAACAGAGAGTATCGATGGCTAGAGCACTAGTTAGTAACCCGACCTATATTGTTGCCGACGAACCAACCGGTAACCTCGATAGCAAAAATGGCGACGCAATTATGAAGTTGCTTAAATATTTCAACGAAGAAATGGGCCGCACGATTATTCTTATTACGCATAACTTAGAATATTTACCGATGGGTAATCAAATAATCGAGGTTTATGACGGTGTGGTCACTGAAGCTAAACCACCGTCGGCTAAGTCTGGCTCCGAAATAGTTGCACCAAGAAAACACATTTCTTCGGCCGTCAACCACGCTACCAAAAGTTTCATGGCAATTGTCGATACCCTAAAACCAATAAAATTCAAAATTCTCCTACATATGGCGCTAGAAAACCTAAAATACAAACGCTCTAGAAGTTTTTTGACAATCCTTGGGGTAGTGATTGGTATCGGCTCGGTCTATATGTTGCTGTCATTTGGGCTGGGGCTCCAAAACCTAGTCAGCCAGGATCTAGTCGGAGCTGATTCTATAAAGATCGTCGATGTTAGTAGCCCTAATTCTGAAATTCTTCTGCTTGATTCTCAGCATATCGAAAGAATCCAGAATGTTTCTCATGTTGAAAAAATTAGTAAACTCAACAACTCAGCAGGCGAGATATCTTTTAAAGCCGCAAGCACCGACAGTGTAGTTTATGGTGTCGATGATGCATATTTCACGATGACTTCTCTGGACATTGTCGCCGGTAAAAAGCTGGATTTTAAGAGTGCTCAGGAGACACTTGTTAATGTCTCGTTACTCAAATCACTAGATTATAAAGATTATAAAAAAGCCATAAATCAAGAATTATCTTTAACTTTAAAGCTCGACGAAGGTGATAAAAAAATTGATAAACAATTTAAAATCGTCGGCGTAGTTGATTCAGGGAGTGGAGCGTCAATCTACATCCCCAACTCTATTTATGCGGTTGCCGGAGTCAATGCTTATCAGCAAGTTAAAATTTCAGTTAACGACATCGGCGCCATCAAAAAGGTGCGTCAACAGATTGAAGGCTTCGGTTTTGAAACTGTATCTCCAATAGATACTATCGAGCAAGTCAATAAATTCTTCAGCTTCTTTAACATTATTCTAGTCAGTTTCGGCGGGATCGGGATGTTGATTGCAGTCTTGGGAATGATCAACACTTTGACTATCTCGCTTCTTGAACGGACTCGCGAGATCGGCCTAATGATTGCCCTTGGTGGAAGGCATAAAGACATGAGGCAGTTATTTATCGCAGAGTCTAGCCTGCTAGCCGTGCTGGGCGGCTTGCTTGGAATAACACTAGCCGGTATCTTCAGCTTTTTGATCAACGCATTACTAAACCAGGTTGCTTCCGGGCGAGGGGTTGCAGACTCGTTTTCAATCTTCTCGAGCCCGCTCTGGTTAGTTGCTTCTATTCTTGTCTTTATGTTTGCAGTTGGTTATGGAGTTGCTTACTTCCCAGCTCGGCGCGCGGCTAACATTAACCCAATTGACGCTCTCAGACACGAGTAAAAGCCACCCTTTACAAACAGATTGAGGCTATGCTAACATTGACGGGTAACTCGCGAGAGGGCTTTTGCTGTTAACTCAGTGAATAAGGACCGCGAAAACATTAATTAAACAAAGTAACTTTAAGGAGAACCCTCAAAAATGGCAGATTTTAAGCGCGACAAACCACATGTTAACGTCGGTACTATGGGTCATGTCGACCACGGTAAGACAAGCCTAACAGCGGCTATAACAATGGTACTAGCAAAGAAGCTCCCAAGCGATATTAACCAACCTGTTAAGTACGATCAAATCGACAAAGCTCCAGAAGAAAAGGCTCGTGGAATAACGATTGCTACTTCTCACCAGGAATATGAGTCAGAGAAGCGCCACTACGCGCACGTTGATATGCCAGGACACGCTGACTATGTCAAGAACATGATCACCGGTGCTGCTCAGATCGATGGTGCAATCCTCGTTGTAGCCGCTAACGATGGTCCTCTACCACAAACTCGCGAACACGTCTTGCTTGCTAAGCAAGTTGGTGTTCCATCGATTATGGTTTTCCTAAACAAGATGGACCTTGCTGATGCCGAACTTGTTGACTTAGTCGAAGAAGAAATTCGTGAACTTCTTGAAAAGAATGGTTACGACAAAGACGCTCCAATCATCCGCGGTTCTGCGACAAAAGCAATCGCTGGCGATGCAGAAGCAGAAGATGCCATTATGGAACTTGTCAAAGCTATGGACGATTTCATTCCAGAGCCAAAGCGCGAACTCGACAAGCCATTCCTAATGCCAATCGAAGATGTTTTCTCTATCAAGGGTCGTGGCACAGTTGCTACTGGGCGTATCGAACAAGGAATCATCAAGGTTAACGAAGAAGTTGAGATCGTCGGTATCAAAGCAACTGTTAAATCGGTTGTTACTGGTGTTGAAATGTTCAAAAAGAACCTTGATCAAGGTCAAGCTGGCGACAACGTCGGAATCTTGCTTCGAGGTATTGAGCGCGATGACATCGAACGTGGTCAGATTCTTGCTAAACCAGGAACTATCACTCCGCACACTGAATTTGATGCTGAGGTATATATCCTCACTAAAGAAGAAGGCGGTCGTCACACACCATTCTTCAAGGGATACAAGCCACAGTTTTACTTCCGAACAACGGATGTAACTGGTGAGGTTGAGCTTCCAGCTGACAAAGAAATGATCATGCCAGGTGACACTGTTACCTTCAAGGTCAAGCTTCTAGCCCCAATTGCTATGGAGCAGGGTCTACGCTTCGCTATTCGCGAAGGTGGTAAGACTGTCGGTGCCGGTGTTGTTACTAAGATTACGAAATAGCATCGTAAAGATTGCAAAGAAAGCCCTGGGGTTTCCTGGGGCTTTTTTGGTCTAGTAGCAAATACACAGTGCACTCTCCTAGTCCAAGATATACAATTTATGTTATAGTAATGCCGCCCAACAAGCATGGAGGTGCACATCATGGCAACCGTTAGTAAGCAAACTGCTCAGCGCGAGGCTGCGAGTAGTACATATAGAACTGGGCGTATCCACGAAGTTAAAACAAAGCGTGGACTCTTGAGTACTAAGTATCAAGTTTCAGATAGTGGGAAATTTGCAAACGAGGTACAGCGTCGAGAGGCGCAACGGAACAGCTAACGGAATATTCACGGTGTTGGACGAAAAGTCCAACACCGTGAATAAATCTCACTTTGGTACCTCATTACCTAATATTTAGTTCAATACTTGACAATGTTCTGACTTCGTTTAATATTTCAAGACCATGGGTAGTTATAAAATAGAATGTCTCAAGTATGCAGGACCAGATCTTGGATACCAAGTAATAATTGAACCTAGTTTAGGCCCACAAGAAAAGGCTGAACTTGCCGAGCACCCAAATACGAAGAATCTAATTCCACGCTTAATTACATATCCATTTGGAGATGTAAGGAACAGTTTTGACAAAATCCAGCTTATGGGTACGGAACTAAAAGATGCCAAGGGAGATGTTAATCAAACTTTACAGAATATTATGAATTCTGTTGCCGGTAGGTTCACCGCGGTTCTTCAAACCGCAGGTGTCGAAGTAGAACTTAATCTGTTTGAAGGCTGATTGATAACCAGTAGTAGTTCTGAAGGTTAATATTGAAGTATTCTTAAAAAGTGCTAAAGTAACAGATGTAAATTAACGGTGCTGACTAAAAGTCGTTGTCATTGTTCTAAATAACATGACGGAGATGTTACAGCACATCCTAGGGATTAGGGGTTAGTGAATTGTAGTCGGGGAATTCCCAAATACCATTTACCAAGCCCAAACTCCCAAATTTCAGAAAGGAAATTCAAAGTTATGGCCGAAACTAAAGTACCAAAAGTTAAGAAAGAAGTAACAAAAGCCCCGGAGATTGTTGAAGAAACTACTGTCGTCGATGCCGTCGAGGCTTCGGAACCACAAGTAACCGTCAAAGCTACGGAAGAATCAAAAGCCCCTGAGGGTAAACAAAGAATTCGTATTCGTTTGAAGGCCTATGACCACAAGGTTATCGACCAGTCAACTAAGCAAATTGTCGAAACAGCGCTACGCACTGGTGCAACAATTGCCGGACCAATACCGCTACCCACCAAAAAGACTGTTTATACAGTGGTTACTAGTCCGCACGTCTTCAAAAAGGGTCGTGAGCAGTTCGAAATGCGCATCCACAAACG
>JBBQBM010000043.1:0-5721 GCA_038317375.1 Saccharimonadales bacterium (SeqCode) | reverse complement strand
TCTGGCGAGGGAATAATCTCGCAAGCTAATTTCTTCAAATGATCTTAATCTTTCGATATTCATAAAGTTTGGTGCCGCCCGACGGACTTGAACCGTCACGAGCTATTGCTCACAGGATTTTGAGTCCGGCGTGTCTACCATTCCACCAGGGCGGCATATCCTCAGTTTTATTTTAGCGCTCTTTGTTTTGCGCGCCTACGGCGTGTCTGCCACAATCCTACTCGCCGACGGCGAATCGGTTGTAGCCTCGCCTCAGCTTCGTCGCATTCGCGATCGAGGCTTCCGGCCTTGCATTATGCCGCCGGCATACTTCACATTCCACCAGGGCGGCAATGAATTCATTCTACATCTTAAATACGCCTATTAACAGAGGAATCTTGCTATAATAACCATAAGCTATGGCTGATCCGATTTTACCTTTACCAGCACAAGACCCACCGACAAACGATCCGTCGGTCAATTTGATTCGCGGCAAGCTAAACGAATTGTTCGAAGACGAGCCGAGTGCGTCTAACGAACTGGGCGAAATCGCTGAAGTTGGAGCTCTAAGCAAGCATCAGCAATACCTGCAAACACTGACATCAAGTGGAAAGAATATTGCCGAGGTCCAAACCGCTTGGCACGAGTATTATCAAAAACTACCCGACCAGCAAAAGCATGAAGTCTGGCAAGAGTTCTATAGCAACCAATCTAGGCAGGCACACTTTTCTTCTCCTAGAGTTAGCGCGGCGCCAGAAGCTGATGCCCCTGCGGCGCCTTCGGGCAAGATAGCAAAAACCAAAAAGCTGCCTTCAGGTCCGCAAAGCGTTGGCGAGCTCAAAAAAAAACTCGCAAGCCACGTCAGCGGAGGCGGACGACTAACTCGTAAGCACCACTTAAAATCACTACTCTTTGGACTTGGGTCGGCCGCCTTCGTGGCGCTGATAGTGGTATTCATGCTATTCAACCAGCTATTTATCACTCCATTTATTTCACCTAGCAGGACAGCGAGCGCAACACCACTGATTGTTGACCCGAGCGGGCAGGTTAGTGTTGGCCCGGAAACGAAGATAATCATACCCAAACTTAACATCGAAGCTCCGATTGTCACAGATGCCGCCGACAACAATGAGAGAACTATCCAGGCATCACTAGAGCGGGGCGTGACGCTCTACCCAAACACCGGGAAGCCAGGTGAGCTTTCGAACCCGATAATCTTTGGACATTCTAGCAATAATATATTCAACTCCGGCGATTATAAGTTCGTCTTTGTCTTGCTCAGCAAGCTCGAGAACGGTGACACCTTCATGATCAACTACAACGCCCACCAATACGTCTATCGAGTCTTCGACAAAAAAGTCGTCAAACCAAACGACGTCGAGGTGCTAAAGGAAAAACCAAAACCGGCGATGATAACCTTAATTACTTGCGACCCTCCTGGCTCCAGTGCCAATCGTTTGATTGTTCAAGCCGAACAGATAACACCCGACCCTAATGCTAACCTTGCAAGCTCTGCACCTGCAACATCGTCGACAGTGGAGCCAACTATATTGCCGAGTAACGCTGTTTCGCTTTTCCAGCGAATAATTAATTGGTTTTAGAGCCTTCTCAATGCGCAATGAGGCTAGTGGAGTCTAGGGTCGAACCACCGTCGGTCGGCGAGATTGAAAATAGTTTTTTGAAATCCTTTGAGTAATAACCAGTCGTAACTCCGCGGACGCTCATAGGCTCCCGGTTATTTTGGCCGTCAAACTCGAAGACCTGTAACTTACCGCCGGAGACGGTTTGCAGGTGGAAGGCATTAGCCCAATCTAGGGTGGTTCCAGCGTCTGCAGTAAATGGTAAATCGTACTTGTAGCTAACGTCTTCTTCGGCGTCATAAACAGATATAGTTTTACCGCTTCTAGCCATAATAAATCGCCTAGCTCCGGGCGAAGAACTGATTGACTCTGGAATTCCTGTTTTGAGAATCAATAGAGGGGAGGCTGGCTTACTATCTGCTGACGCAATAAAGTTTAGCGGGTTGCGAAACAGCTGAACGCTTTCACTAGAACCACTACCTATGGCGTAATACCAGCTACCGTCAAATCTATCGAACTCCAAGAAGTACCGGTTGCTACTGTCAAATACTAGCTCGGATAAAGTGTAACTCTGACCACCGTCGTAAATCTTGGCTGCAACCTCACCTGCTTGGGCGTCTTTAGTGGTGGTATATAAGATTAAGCTCGAGCCAGAAGATTCGTACGACAAGACTTGGTCTAAGATTGTCTCGCCAATATTTCTAGCCGACAAATCTGCCACTCTAATTAAACCTCCGGTAGCAAAGTACATATAGAATTTGTCCGGTTTGTTATCAAAAAAACTAACGCTAGTTGGCTCGACGCCAAAGATAGTACTAAGGTTAACGCTCAGATCAACGTTTTCGCGGTCGATTAAAAGATATGCCTTGTTTCCGTCGGGCAATTTTTGAAGAAGCAGAAAGTGCCTATTATCATTGGCCCAGCCGAGAGGTTCGAAACTGCCATACTGCCCGTTTACGCTAGTTAGAACGCTAGGTGGCAAGACTACTGACGCTGCAGTTACTTCTGATGCTTCAAGATCGAATGTCTCGATCGCTGGCAAACTAATGCTTTGTTGCACAACCAGCCAACGAGAGTCCGGAGACTGAGTCGTGAACCCCGTATCAATTGGCAAATCAGCGACCTTTACTGGCGTCAAAATTGTCGGGAATAACCATGGGTAGTTAATAATACGAACTCTGCCACCCTCGATAGAGATTTTTTTTGACCACGAGGTATAGCCGGGCTCATTTAAAGTAATTGTGTAGATGCCGCCATTTAAGGCAAGTTTGGCTTTAGTCTTATCGTTTTCAAGCTTGCCATCTACAGAGATTGAGGCCGCTACGGGTTTGCTATCGATGAGTACTAATCCGTTCCGAACAACATCATCACCGAAGTCGAATACTGCATAACCGACGGCGGTAGCCACCATAATATATGTTGCTAGTGCGATTAAGATTGTTACTAGACCATAACCTATAAAAATTCGGCGGCTTTTGTTTTTTTTGGCGACAGGGTCTAGGAAATCCATTAACGCTTATTATACATCTACGCACCCACACCAGCTAAGCGTTGTGGATGTCTGTTTTATTACTAATCGATAAGTGTTAAAATTAAAACATAAAAGGTATCAAAATAAACATACTATGAGCGCCCGAGCAGTAATACATATAAACGGCAAGGATTATGACGCCACTAGCGGTGAGGCGTTAGCTCAAAAGACTAGCGAAAATACTACTGCCAAACATGCCACCTCAAAGCCAGCCCACCGACCTCAGCCTGTTCAGGTACACCATCTTCCACATAGATCAACGACTCTGGCGCGCAGTAGCGTGCACAAACCAAAAATGATATCTGATATCCGCAACACCCCAGTTCAGATGCCCGCAAGAAAAGTCGCAGTCGAGCACCAACCAGCACACTCACACCTAAGCCCAAAGGTGATGCATTTTGCCAAAATCGAACCACGAATGATCGATACATCACAGGTCGCACCGCCCCAGGCACTTCCGGACGGACCACCGCCAATCGTTCATCATCGTACTCACTCTAAGACAGAAACACATATAAAGAGGCAACTAGCAGCCGCAACAGCACATAAAGCCGCTCCTCACAAAATGATTCGACGGCACGCACCACTGAAGCAGCGGGCGACTGCACTAACGGCTGGAATTGCCGTATTGCTACTGCTGACCGGTTTTGTGGTTTATCAAAGCATTCCCGGCTTATCTGTTAATCTTGCTAGTCGACAGGCGGGTTTTAGCGCCGCTTTGCCAAAATATACGCCCGGTGGCTTCAAGCTAAGTAGCTCTGTTCAATATAGTCGTGGCAGTGTAGTGCTGTCTTTTCACTCCAACACCGACGACAGAGCTTATAGGATAGAACAAAAACCATCGCTTCTAACCGACTCCGAGCTAAAGAGTGAGGTCGCTCAAATTACTGGCGGAAAGTACCAAAGTGTCAATAGCGATGGCCAAGCCATTTTCATCTCGGCAGATACCGCTACATGGGAGAAAGACGGGATACAATTTTCGCTAAAAGGCGAATCTGGATTGTCTAGCTCCCAAATTGCCTCTATCGCTACATCGTTATAGCACAAGCATCTTCGCCTAAACAGTGTTAGAATAGACTATATGAGAGTATGGATTGATCAAGATTTATGCACTGGTGATGGCTTGTGCGAGGAGATTGCACCAGATGTATTTTTCGGCGCAGATGATGGCTTGTATTATGTTCAAGAAACGGCTTATGGGGAAGTTAAGCAATTTGATGGTATTAAAAACCCACTAGGAGCTGATGGCATGGCTAGATTCCCTGAGGGTCGTCTACAAGCTGTCATAGATGCAGCAACAGATTGTCCTGGTGAATGTATTTTTATCGAACCAGATGAGGACTAGATTGTCATCTCTGTTATAATTCGACAAGTATGCCTGAAAAGATAGTTCGAACAAGATTCGCACCAAGTCCCACCGGCTTCCAACATGTCGGCGGTATCCGCACAGCGCTTTTTGCGTGGCTTTTAGCACGCCAAAATAAGGGTCATTTTATCCTGAGATTAGAAGACACCGATAAAGTTCGAGAGGTTGAAGGCTCGGCAGACCACCTTGTTAAATCTCTCCACTGGCTAGGGCTAGAGTGGGACGAAGGCTTTGACAAGGGCGGGCAGTTTGCGCCCTACAAACAAAGCGATCGTCTAGAAAGCTATAAACTTTGGGCTCAAAAGCTAATCAAAAGTGGGCGGGCCTACGCCGATCCGTACACCCAAGAAGAAGTTGATGGTTTTAGAAAAGACTGCGAGGCCAAGAAAAAACCTTTCTTGTTCCGAGACCATCGGCCGGATAATCCTCCAAAGTGGGATGGCAGCCAACCTCTACGTTTTAAAAGCGACCCAAAAGACCGCACCTGGCACGACGCCGTAATGGGTGACATGCATTCGGGCGCAGAAGCTAACGACGATTTCGTACTTATTAAAACTGATGGTTACCCAACCTATAACTTTGCCCACATCGTCGATGATGCCGAGATGGACATTAGCCACGTTATTCGCACGCAAGAATTCGTCAGTTCGACGCCGCGTTTTTTGGATCTTTACGAAGCGCTGGGGTTAAAACAACCGGTCCTAGCAACGCTGCCGTTTGTAATGGCGATTGATGGCAAGAAAAAGCTTAGCAAACGTGACGGCGCAAAGGATGTGCTGGACTATGCCAAAATGGGGATTCTTCCGGAAACTATGTTAAATTTCCTAGCTTCGCTGGGTTGGAACGACGGCACCGAACAAGAGATATTTTCGCCCCAGGAACTAATCAAGAAGTTTAGTTTGGAGCGTGTCCAGACCAGCCCGGCGCGTTTTGACGAACAACGCTTGCACTGGATGAATGGCATGCATATTCGCGCGCTCGACCAAGACGAGCTTATGAAGCTCTGCTCTGATTATTGGCCGAACGAAGCTAAAGACGCAGGGGAAGATTATAAGAAGCAGGTGCTTGGGTTAGTTAGCGAGCGACTGAAGCTACTGAGCGAACTCGGTGAGTTGACTAGTTTTTTCTTTGCTGATCCGAATGTTGACGACAAACTCAAAGGACTTATCCTGGGCGAAACCAAGCTGGAAGCAAGCAAGGCCAAAAAATTTCTAGAAGTGAGCATCAAAACAGTTGAGTCTAGCGATTTCAGCGTCGACAAACTC
>JBBQBM010000042.1:0-5789 GCA_038317375.1 Saccharimonadales bacterium (SeqCode) | reverse complement strand
CTCAAACTGCGAGCTCACCTACGTATGCGGAAGCTACACGTGGGAAGAGCTGTATTACGTGACTGTGTACGAAACACACACCGACTCCGAGGGTCGGTCAGTAACGACCTCGCACCAAGAACCGCGATATCGAACAGTGCGGTCTAACATCTACTGCCCGTATCTCACCCAAGAATTTGAGTATCAAATCAACGACTCCCTACCTGGCGGTGAACACCGCCTGCCGGGGGTTTATGGAGACGAGATACCAACTGCGTGGGATGCAAACGTAGCAATTACTGCCGATATTCCGTTCGGTCCGCCAGCGGAATGGCTAGCCGCTAAGGATCGTCTTAATTCTGGCGATCCTCGACCAGTAACTCGTATTTTCAAATACGACAACTACATTCTCGCAGCACACGAGGACTTGCTCCTTCCATACTCTGATGATGTCGAGGTGTACTTAGCAGAAGGAATTCTGCCGGATCACACGAAGAACATCATGTCCAAGCCACTTTACGGCTACAGCAAATCGTACGCCGACAAGCTCAGCTTCGTCGGTATTGAGCCGCCTGGCGGTGAAGCAGTTTGGCAAGAAGCCCTTATGGGTTTCAATGGTGCGCTCGGTATGACCCTTCGGGGCGACGTTCACATGGTGATCATCGATGCCAGTCTAGTCGACAGCAAAGTTCAATACACGAACGCGCTGAAGGCCTACTGGCTCGGAGACACCTTTAAGCGTCGAGCTGTGGCGAAGAACTCAATCATCATCGTTGTCGGTGTAACTGACAACAAAGTGGTTTGGGCCGAAGCCTCAACCGGTATGCCCTACGGCAACGAAGTAATGCTCGAGAGGATCAGCGGTCGTTTAGGCCGCGAGAATGTATCCTTAACGCCCGAAGCACTAATAGGCAACCCTCGGGTAGCCTTTGTGCTCGACGAAACGGGCGAGAGCCATGCTCAAGCAATTCTGGCCGAAAATCCAGGCGTGCTTGAAGATGTCATTCTACGCCAGTATCCGTTCGCAAGAGCGAGCATGAAGTGTGGGGATGAAGAAGATGGCGCGTCATGCGTTCCCTACTCGGACCTAGTTTCGAAGCTTCAGGCTTCGACAGGTGCGAAAGTATGGATGACAATCGTCGTACTCTTCGTTTCAATACTTTTCTGGTGGGCAGCGGCCTGCCTGGAATGGTTCGCATGGTTTACGCCATGGGTTACGCGCTGGAGCGAGAACAAAGAACGTCACCAGGAGCGTGTGAAGCACAAAGCATTGTTTGTCCAATCCCGGCGAGATCGCCAACCCCAAACGGGCCGCTTCGGCGGCCCCTACTGAAAGGAAACCCATGAACAACACGGAAACAGAAGGCAGTGGCTCGACGGGCCTTTTTGATGGAATCCCGGAACCAGTTCGCCAGTTTTTTAAGAAGTGGCGTTGGATGCTGCTAATCGGGACTCTTGTCCTCGCAGTTTTCATCACATTCGTATCGGTAGTCAACTACCGGAAAGGTATCGAGAACGAGGGTGAGGCGATGCAGGAGCGAGTTGAGCAGATTTACCAATCGGCTCAAAACTCGCTGTCAACTTGCCTCGATCAGGGACAAGTAGCTGCCGATGTGGCAGTCGAGGAGTTCAAGCAGCTGAAAGATCTCCTGACGGAGGTTATCGGCGCCCGATACATTGACAACAATGGACAACCATCCAGTGCCGAAACAGCTTTGGGTGGTGGCTCTCTCTTCTCTGTGATCGTTGAGGCCTATCCGACCATAAGTCAAGCAAGCTTCCAAAACTTGCAGGACGTCGTCGTCGGGTGCCGCGATGAGTACCAGGGTGCTCAGGATCGACTCTTCAACGAAATTCGGGTGTTCGAAACTTGGATCCAAACCGACAACTTCTGGAACCAAGGGATTAAGAACAATTTCCCGAAGAACTCACTAGAGACGATCAATTTCGCCACCGGAGAGACCATTCATGGACAAGAAGCACTCGACTACATAAGTCGTGTCATCTTGGTTGGTGATGCACACGCAGCGTACGAGGACGGGCAGCTGCCCGATCAAGATCTGTTTGGAAATGACTAATACTGAAGTAAGGCACAGCAGATAGAGCCTTAATCTATCTGAAAGCCCCCGGGGAAACCCGGGGGCTATTACATTTCTTTTTTATTAAAGACGGATGTCGGTTGTGGCTTTATGTTTCTCTTTTTCGGTGTTCAGGAAAAACTGCATGTCTTGTAAGTTGAACAAGATGTAGGCGGCGCGAATCTTGCCGTCTTTGACTTCTAGATTTTTGACTATCTCAAGGCCATAGCCGACGTTAACAACCCCTGATGTTTCGCCAGCCTTTAAAGCATAAAGCGCACTAGTCATCTGGGCGGGCACATTACGATCGACTTTATCAATTAGAAAATCTATTTCCCCGCCCTTGTCCTTAGTGCTAGTATCGTCCGAATATTTTGACGCCAATGCTGCAAAATCACCGCCAGCCAGAAGTTCGGCAAGTACCTTGTCGGCCCTTTGAGTTGTATCACTGTCTAGCGACGCTAGGACTTTGGTAAAAAGCACCCTGTCGGTTAAAGATCGTCGAAAATCATTAATCGTCCAGCCATAATAATCGCTAATAATGTCTTGAAGCGCACCCGGATTACCCCCTAGTCGATTCTGGGATTGAAGTAATTCAATCTCGGCGTCTACTTCGGCAGAACTAACGGTTATATTCTTTCGTTTGGCGATCTGGCGAATATAAGACTGGTCGATGACTTTATCGAGAGCGATCTTGCGTTGAGCCTCAAGCTGCTGCTTGCCCGCACCGCTGCTGAAATCTACCTTTTCTTGGGTTTCAAAATAATGAATATACTGACGGATCTCAAATAGATAATCCTCATACGACACGAAGCTACCACCGGCTTTTGCAGCCGGAAAAGGCACAACCTGGGTAACACGATATATAAATGTTGAGGTTGACTTGAGTTTGTAGAGGCTAATGGCGGTGAAGCTAAAGAAAACGATCATAACAGCTAAACCGATAAGCCCCGATCTAATAACGACTCGATGTTTTGAATGTTGAATTGGATAAATGAATTTTCTAGCGCCTTTTAAAACCTCTTTTCTGGTTTCTTCTATAGTTTCGTTGGTTATTCGAACGCCATCGCTTAATATGCCGTTCTTATTTTTTCTCTTAAGTCTATTTATGATCTTTTTCATTCGTTTTCAGCTTCATTACTATCATCGCCAGATACAAACGGCTGGCTAGAGCTCAAGAAGCCATGTTCTCTTAATTTGGTTGTTATGGCTTTTTGGATCTTTTTCGGGTGATGCACGTCTTTAATGACCAACTCCCCGACATAGGTTTGTACCGTCATAGTACCATAGCCAAGCAGAGTCTCCTGGAGGCCAGAAATATCATAATTGATCATACTTATCTGCTCGTTACTAATATCCACTAAACTTCGGTGGAAGAAGCCTTTTTGCTTAACCTGAATTAATCGTTTATCAGTCAGAGCATAGACGCTAAAATACCAGCCCATCCAAGCATAGAACATCACCACGCTAGCCAGTAATAAACCAACTCCTAGACCTCCGAAAAAATAGCTATACTCGGGTCTAACGAAAGAAGGAAGTGTTCCAAGCAGTAGTAGCACTGAGGCGATGATTAGCTGTTTGCGCATCACAACTGGATGTTTGCGAAAAAGTAATAGCATCTCTTCGTCATCTAGCTGGTCTTCGAAATATTTATGCTTAATGGCCATGCCTAGTAGTTTACAGTAGACAGTTGCCAGTTTATATAGAGCTTTAGTGCTAAATTGTTAGTTTTCGAAAAATGCATGTCTCAAAAAATTTGTGAAATCAACCATCTCTTTGCGATAAATTTCCAGTATTTTCAGCTGTTCATCTTGAGGAAGTAGCCTAATCTTCTCCGCACCAAAACTTTGAACCCTAAAGCCCCCAAATGCTCCTATCGGATCAATGATTAATCTACGCTGAAAGGTTTTTACTCTCCCTTCATTAAACTCAGCTAGAAACTTAGTCATTTTATTCTGTTGCTTTATATTTTCAAACTTCCAGCTGCGATCCATTGCTTTCTTTTTTTCGGCTTTAGCTGCCCTCCAACCTTTTGGTTCTGATGAATAAACCTCTACCCATGGAGAAGAAACACCGTAGTTCTCTTTGGTATTAGCATGACCTCCGCAAGATTGACTGGTAGTAAAGCCGTGCGCTAAAAATGCAACGACCGTTTCTTTGATCTCTTCATCAACCGCAAGACCTAATCCGTCAGTAATCTGGTCTACGTCAGTTCGTATTGCTCCCCACATATTCTCTTTATTTGAATCCATTAGCTCTCCTTAATCTGAAATCGGAAACTGGACCAAAATATGTTGCCCCAGATAGCGAGAGTGCACATCCGCTCCGCGGATGACCGAACCCTGACGGTTCGACGTCGCTTGCAGCGACCAACCATGCTCAAACCCTAGCAAGCTAGGATCTTAGTATGGTGCCCCAGATAGGAGTCGAACCTACAACCTCTTCCTTAGGACGGAATTGCTCTATCCAATTGAGCTACCAGGGCACGAGCACCGTAATTAAGTATACAGTCTACTCGGTCATATGCTTCTGATGCACCGTCTGATAGTCATATAGTTCAGACTCATTGAACCACAGACCAATCTCAAAGTTGGCCTCTTCGAGGTTCCCGGATGCATGAACAAGGTTTCGTATCGGTCGTTTATTCATATTGGCGTACCCAGACGAATCAAACGAATAGTCGCCAGTTATCGTTCCCGGGTTGGCCTTTTGCGGTAAAGTATGCCCCCGAATCTTCCTTACAACTTCGATGGCATGCGGTCCTTCTAGAACCATAGCTACGACAGGTGCCGACGTCATGAAATCAACCAACCAATTACGAACCTCATGACCAATAGTTAGAGTATCGGTGGCTTCGAAGTGTTCTTTTGGGTCGATCCCTGCCTCGGCGTAACTTTCTAGAGTGCGTTTGCCCAACCCCTTAACAAATTCAGTTCTTGATGCGGGATAATGCTTATCTAGCAATTCTTTACTTGGCACGAACATTTTCGCGCCAATAATCTTTAAGCCAGTTTTCTCGAACCGAGTGATAATATCGCCGATTATGCCCCTCTGGACAGCGTCTGGTTTCATAACTACTAAAGTTCTTTCTATCATCTAATCTCCTTCTATTTATATGACTTTTGTTATTAACAGTATGCCAAGCAATGCTCCGAGTCCTAACCTGTACCACCCAAAAACTGCTAAACCGTATTTTTTGAGCAGTTTCATCATGACACCGACCGCCATAAGGCCAAGAACTAACGATGCGAGGTTTCCATACCAAAAAACTGCACCGTTATCTCTAATAAAGTCGATTCCATCTTTGAACAACAGAGTGTGAATAATGGCGCCAAGGATAGTTGGCGCGGCCATCAAGAAGCTGAAATTAGCGGCCGTCTCGACTGAAAAACCCCTATTGATACCACCGAGCATAGTTATTCCGGAACGGGACACGCCTGGTATTAGGGCTAACACTTGAGCCAAGCCAACAATAATTGCGTTCTTTGGTCCGACCTGGGTCTCGTTATTAATACTTGCAACGACATTACGTCCAAACCTAATCATAAGTAGACCGATAATTGTCAGCGTAAATACAACGATCCATAAATGTGAGCTTAGCTCGTCAAAGAAATCACTAAACAAATAGCCAATCATCACTGTTGGCAGAACACTTAATATCAAAGCTAACCCGAAACGATATTTCCTATCTAGAAAGACGGCTCTTAAGACATTCAATATCCGCTTTCTGAA
>JBBQBM010000041.1:0-5792 GCA_038317375.1 Saccharimonadales bacterium (SeqCode) | reverse complement strand
GCGGCATTTTCGTCAAAACGTAGGGTTGTTCCGTCTTTTCGGTGAATAGCATAAGTTGTGCGCACAATGACAGCTTTGATAACTTGCTTGCGTTTGACGTTACCGCTTGGGTTAGCAGTTTTTACAGTCGCAACAATCGTATCGCCAATCTTGGCATAACGACGACGAGTACCACCTAAGACACGTATGCAAAGTATTTCTTTTGCACCGCTGTTGTCGCAGACAGTTAGTCGTGATTCTTGCTGTATCATTTGGTTTCTTCCTTGGGTTTATCAGTAGCAGACTTTGGCTCTACCGGGCTTTGCTTTGGTTTTTCAGCTACTACGGTATCTTCAATGTGCTTAATAGCAGCCTTGGTGGTCACCTCGACCAACTTGAACCGTTTAGTAGCGCTAATTGGACGAGTCTCTACAATATTGACTCTATCGCCAATGTTCGCTTCGTTTGCCTCGTCATGAGCCGCAATCTTCTGTGAACGAGTATATTGTTTCTTGTAAATCGGGTGAGTTTTTCGAGTCTCAACCAACACAACTATTGTTTTGTTAGATTTATTGGAGACTACGACTCCAGTCAAAATTTTACTCATTTCTTAGTCTCCTTTGTTGTAGTTTTGACAGATGGTTTCTTGACGGCTTTAGCCTCTTTAACAACTGGCTCGGAATTACTTAACATGTTAAGTAATGTATTTACTCTGGCAAGTTCCCTTCGCTTAGCTTTGGTGACTTGGGTGTTCTGAATTTCGCCGTTAATAATTCCGCGTCGAGACTCGACTACTTCAATCATCAAAGTACCCCGCTTCTTGGCAAGAGCGGTAGAGTCAAGTTTAACTAGTGCTTCCATGTATTTTTTCATAACTGGTTTTCCTTAGATAGGATCTTGGTCTTTATAGGCAACTTGTGCGCTGCAAGCCGTAGGGCTTCGTTAGCGATCTCGTCTGTTACACCGTCAATCTCGAACATAACAGTTCCAGGATAGACGCGTGCCGCAAAATACTCCGGAGATCCCTTACCACCACCCATTTTTACATCTTGGGGTTTCTTAGTGACTGGCAGGTGTGGAAAAATCCGAATCCATATCTTACCACCTCTTTTAACATATCGTGTCATTGCTTGTCTTGATGCCTCAATTTGTCGGCTAGTAATACGGCCTAATTCTTGGGCCTGTAAGCCGTGCGAACCAAAAGAAAGTTCGTTCATTACACCAGCAACTCCGCGGGTTCTACCCTTGAAGTGACGGCGATAAGTTAATTTCTTGGGCATTAACATCACTGAACCTCGCCTTTATGAATCCAGACCTTTACACCGATCACACCAGAGCCTGGATATTCAGCTCTAGCGCTAGCAAAATCAATATCAGCGCGAAGAGTATGGAGTGGCACTGTGCCTTCAATAACTTTTTCTCGTCTGGACATATCATTACCATTGAGACGGCCGGCAACTTCGATACGAATACCTTTAGCACCTGCTCTCATAGTTGCACCGAGTGCCTGCTTAACAGCCCTGCGGAAGGCAATACGTCTTTCAAGTTGATGTGCGATACTCTCAGCAACGATTTTTGCTTGGAGCTCTGGCTTCTTAACTTCTTCGATGTTAACGCGAACAGGTACGCCATAGATCTTTTCGATGTTAGCTTTTAGTTCTTGTGCGCCAACACCACCACGACCGATAACTACACCGGCCTTAGCAGTAAAAACAGTAACAGTTACGAGGTTCTTAGACCGCTCAATCTCGACCCTGTTAATACTTGCGCGCGAGCCAAGTTTGTTTTGGATCATTCGTCGTACACTCAAATCTTGAGTCAAATACGCAGTGTAGTCGCGCTTTTCTGCGAACCACTTGCTCTGCCACTGCTTATTTATCTGCAATCGCATACTTATCGGATTAACTTTGTGGCCCATTATTTGGTCTCCTTGGTAGGTTTAACAGCTGTCTTCTTAATTTCTCGCTTGTCACCGTCCACTATCACTCGAATGTGGCTAGTCTTGTGCTGGAACTTGTTGGCTGAACCTTTAGCGGCTGGTCGATAGCGCTTCAATCTTGGACCGCAGGTAACGGAAATCTCGACTATTCGAAGTGTGTCTGGCTTGTAGCCGTGGTTGTGCTCGGCATTAGCTTGAGCGCTACGAACAACTTTGGCTACAGCAGTAGCTGAATTACGAGGTGTGTGTTCAAGAATAATAAGCGCATCCTTAACTGTTCGGCCGCGCACCAAAGAAGCTACCGTCGCAACTTTGCGGGTACTCATTTGAACACCTTTAGCTAATGCCATGACTGCCATTATTTATCCCCCGTGCTTACTGATTTTGCCATCTTGCCACCGTGTGCTCTGAATTTGCGGGTCGGTGAGAATTCGCCAAGTTTGTGACCAACCATGTTTTCGGTCACAAAAACAGGAACATGAACACGACCGTTGTGTACGGCAATAGTTCGGCCGACGAATTCTGGAGGAATAGTGCAGGCACGCGCCCAGGTCTTAATGATTGTTCGGTCTTCATTCCCGAGTAAAGAAACTTTCTTCATAAGCTTAGGGTCGATAAACATACCTTTTTTGAGTGATCTAGACATGGCTTATTTCCTCTTCGCCTCATGGCGACTTTTTACAATATATTTGGCTGTACTCTTACGAGTCCTGGTCTTAAAGCCAAGAGTCTTCTGACCCCAAGGCGTAACTGGAGCTCTAGCCATACGGTGACGACCACCATCTCCACCACCGTGTGGGTGATCAACAGCGTTCATAACAACTCCACGAACAGATGGGCGGATACCCTTACGACGATTACGTCCGGCTTTTCCGATTTTAACGTTTTGATGCTGAACATTACCGACGTTACCAATGTGTGCCATGCAATCCAGGTGAACCATACGAACTTCTCCACTAGGCAGGCGCACCTGCGCATAGGTCTCGTCTTTAGCAACTAGTTGTGCTCCAGTCCCAGCGCTACGTGCAAGTTGCGAGCCACGACCTGGCTGAAGTTCGATAGCATAAATGGTGCTGCCTGTTGGGATGGACTCCAGCGGCAAACGGTTCCCGGTTTCGATTGGTGCATCCTCGGCACTAGAAATTTTATCGCCCTGCTTCATCCCTTGAGCAGCAATAATATAATGATACTTACCGTCGACATCTTTTAGGCGCGCAATGCGTGCCGAACGGTTTGGGTCGTATTCAATATGCTCAATAACAGCAGAGATTCCTGCTGGCATAGTGAAGTTGACTTGTCGATAATGGCGTCGTACTCCACCGCCCTTGTGACGCGTCGTGATTCGACCCTGGTTATTTCGACCAGTTATCGTCTTCTTGGCCTTAATAAGCGAGCTAACTGGCTTCTTAGTCGTAATCTCGGACATATCCTGAGTAGTCATTCCGCGCGTGCCGGGCGTCATTGGTCGGTAGGTTTTAATAGCCATTATTTTTCGCCTCCGGCTTTCGAGGACAACCTACGGTTTTCCTCGACACGCAAGGTTCGGAATAAATCCGAACTTTGGCTGCTCTTTTCCCTGTAGTACAACATTATTTCTTACCCTTTGGTTTAGCGACTGCTTTTGGTTCTTCAACAGCTTCTGGATTAAAGACTGCAATCTTGTCACCGCTTTTGAGAGTGACGTAGGCCTTTTTAACATTCTGACGTGTACCAACACTAGCTCGGCCACGTTTTTGGTTAAAACGCTTGGTTTTGCCCTTTAGGATAGAGATATTAACGTTAGTAACAGTCACCTCGTAAAGCTTCTCAACAAACGCTTTAACTTCGTGCTTGTTAGTTGATTTTGGCACAACGAACGTGTAAACACCGTTCTCTTGTGAAGCAGCTGCGTATGACTTTTCTGAAGTCCGTGGAATGATAACTAAAGTCATTTCTTTGCTCCTAATCGGGTTGTAAGGCTAGCAATAGCATCGCTAACAATTAGAACCATATCGGCGTTCATAACGTGATACGTGCTTAGTCGTGAGGTGGTAATGACAGTAACCTTTGGCAGGTTGTTCATAGCTTTGGCGAGGTTAGCATCGGGCGCTGCAACGACAATAACTACACTTCGTTTTGCATCGATCTTAGCGAGTAGTTTTGCTGCATCCTTGGTCTTTGCGTCCTTAAATGATAATTTCTCGATAACGACGATACCCCCAGATGTATTCTTGAGGCTCAGGGCCTGGCGAAGTGATTGACGACGAGATTCGGTACTGAGACCCATTGAATAGTTTTCATAACCAGTTGGCCCAAAAGCAATTCCACCACCTCGCCAAATTGGGTTACGGCTCGAACCAAAACGTGCTCGTCCTGTACCTTTTTGACGCCATGGCTTCTTACCACCACCACGGACTTCACCACGTTTTTTGGTTACAGCGTTATTAGTACGACCGTTCGCCAAATAGCCAACGTATGCGGCTTTTACGAGTTCGTGGTTTGTCACTTCCAAGCCAAAAATCTCTTTTGGCAATGTTGCAGAAACCGTAGCCTTAGAACCAGTACTGGTAAAAGTAGTTACGGCCATTACTTTGTCCCTTTGCGGTTAGTGGATTGGACAAGGACAATACTCTTGCGAGGACCGGGTACTGCGCCTACCAAACCAATAACGTTATGTTCCATGTCGACCATTGCAACCTTCAGATTACGGACGTTGACTCGTACGTTGCCCATTTGGCCGGCCATTCGCTTACCTTTAAAAATCTTCTGCGGATACATAGAACCAATTGAGCCAGGACGACGATAACTTCGACCACCGTGAGTTTTACGTCCACGAGCAAAGTTATGTCGCTTGATCGTGCCGGCGAAGCCTTTACCCTTGCTAGTGCCAGTGACGCTAACAATGTCTCCAACTTCAAAAACGTCGGCCGAGAGTTCTTGGCCGACTTTTTCAATTTCTGTTATTTCATTAATGCGGAATTCACGGACAACTTTTGGCGCCTTGCCTGAAGCCTTGAAATGTCCTGCAGCCGATTTGCCAAGCTTTTTTTTATTCTCAAAGCCAAGCTGGACGGCACTATAGCCATCTTTTTCGATAGTTTTGACCTGCGAAATAACATTTGGGCTAGCGGAAAGCAAAGTAACAGGAAGCATAGCGCCGTCTTCAGAGACGATGCTGGCCATTCCGACTTTTCTTGTGATTAACGCTTTCACTTTTACTGTTTTACCTCTGTTATATTAACTTCGCTTTTTGGAACAAAAACACCTGGTGTCTAGTAGTATCTTGGGCCTTTTGAGCCCTCGACTTACTAACTCACCAAGCTACTTAGCCCAGCGATCTTCAAATTCCATGAAATTATATCAGTCTACCTCACATCGGTCAAGGTGTTAGTTTGCTATAACGAAAGTAATAAACCAAATGGTAGGAAAAAACTAATCAACATCGCACAGACCAAAACTGCATATTCGATTTTGCGATCAATTTGAAAATGCTCATGACTAGTTAATAGCAGCCCGATTAAGAATCCGACAGGCAGAGGTATGAACCAATCTGTACCATTCACGCCTATCCTCAACCAAAGTGAGCCCAAAAAGACGAAAAGTAATAGTTTTAGCACGTAAACGCTGTCTGGTTCCGAAGCTTTCTGCTTACGCTTTTTCATCTGTTGATACTTTAACAGATGTGTTAAAACAAAAATAGCCGCGAATTTACTTCGGACTATTTTTGTCAGTATTCAGGAAAGAGCAGCCGAAGTGAGTCAGCTAGCTGACTACGCCGCGCGATGAGAAAACCTATCTCGGTTTTCTCATACTTACATCTTGATTTCGGCTTCGACTCCGGCTGGGAGCGATAGGTTCATAAGACTATCAATAGTCTTAGGAGTTGGCTCAAAAA
>JBBQBM010000040.1:0-6072 GCA_038317375.1 Saccharimonadales bacterium (SeqCode) | reverse complement strand
CTCTACGGGAGTTTTAGGACCTACGCCGATGCGGATACGCTTAAAGTCTTCGCCAATTTGCGTGATAACCGACTTAATGCCGTTGTGTCCGGCGTCGCCACCACCAACCTTAACGCGAATTTCGCCAAAAGGTAGATCAATCTCGTCATAGATGATTGTAATGTTGCCTGGACTTAGTTTGTAATAATCCATGAGCGCTCGAACAGCCTGCCCGCTACTGTTCATATATGTCTGAGGTTTTGCTAAGATGACCTCTTTTTTCTTAACTGATGTTAATGCCAACTCGCTTTTAAGGTCTTTCTTCAGCTTCCAGCTGGCGTCTGCGTTTTCGGCGAGTTGGTCAATAACCATAAAGCCCAGGTTATGGCGGTTTTTTGCATAGACCTCGGTGATGTTGCCGATGCCAACAATTAGTTGTTTTTTGTCGAAGCCACTAACCGTGTAGCGCTGAGAGATCGGAGAGATAAATTTGTCGCGGCTTATGATACCCATATTCGTTAACTCACTTTCTTTAGTTTATTTTCTGGCAATTGATTGGTCCGGAGCCTGTTCTTCCAGGTGAATGGGTCGGCTAATTTGCGGTCTATGTGCTTCTCGAGATAGATCATATTGATAGCTGTTCCAGCATAGCCAAACTCATTGCGAAGCTCTTTCTCGAGGTAGCGCTTGTAGCTCCAGTGCAGAAGCTTAGTGTGAGCGCCGAAAAGTTTGAAGGTCGGTGTTTTCTCGTCTGTTATTTGAGTCATATAATTGAGCTTTGGGTGGCGATTCTTTAGCCCGGCTGGCGGGTGGCGATGGATCTGGTGCGCAAGCCATGAGTTAAGTTTGCTGGTCGTGATTCGAGTTGTGCGAACCTCAGCTATCTCGCTTGTTAACTCAAATATTTTGGTGATGTTTTGGTCTTCGACGGCGCTAGTAAAAATTAACGGCGCCCAAGGTACGAACTCAAATTCCTGTCGGATCTTAGCCGCCAGAGCGTCACGCGTAAAGGCGTCCTTCTCGAGGCTGTCCCACTTACTGACAATTATTATTAAGCCCTTACCCGCCTCTTTGATAAGGCCGCCAATTTTTTGGTCGATTTTAGACTCGAGGTCGTTAACGTCGAGGACAAGCGCGCAAATGTCGCTTTCTTCGATTGCGCCAAGAGTACGGAGGACCGAAAACTTTTCGATCCCAACTTCTATCTTGCCGCTACGTCGAATACCGGCAGTATCGAGTAGCTCGATCTCGCGCTTTTGATATTTTATTATAGCTCGGTTCACGTCACGAGTTGTTCCGGCGCGGTCCGAAACTAGTGCCTGTTGCTTTTTTGCGAGAGCATTAAAGAGCGCTGATTTACCAGCGTTTGGTCGACCTAAAATCGCTAAACGTATTCGGTCGTCGTCTTCTGTTATTGTCGCCTTCGGCAATGTTTCGGTTATAAATTTGAGCATGACATCGATACCGTCGTTCTGGGTGACGCTGGTGTAGATTGCTTGTTTTATGCCGAGGCGTTCAAAATGATCAAGATTTTTTCTGTGTGCCTGGTCGACCTTGTTAATGATGAGTCCAACTGGCTTGCGACTTTTTAGTGCCATAGTGGCAACGCGCCTATCCTCTTCGGTTATTACTGGCGTGGCCTCAACGACAACAAGTATTAGATCGGCGCTACCTACCGCCTGTTCGATCTGTTCTTGGATCGTTAACTCAAATTCGTCTTCAGCGCTTTTGAGCCCGGCAGTGTCGACTAGCCAAAAGTCATGGCTTTGATAGCTAGCCTTTGCGGTAATACTGTCTCTAGTCGTTCCTGGCTCCATAGCCACCACAGCCTCTCGGCGTCTTAGGACTGCGTTAAAGAGACTGGATTTGCCTACGTTGGCTCGGCCAACAATGGCAACAATCGGAACACTTTTTGAACTCATATGGCCCTATTATAGCACATCTACCTCTGAGAATTCGCCATACCCCAGGTTTGATGGCAAAACATAATTTCCGAACTTAGTGCGGTGCAGTCGAACTACGTTATAACTGAGCGCGCCAAATGTGCGGCGGATTTGGCGGTTCCATCCTTGGTGTAATGAGACGGTTAGCTTATTGCCGCCGTTCTCGATTAGCTCATCGAATTTGCTGATTCCTTCTTCAAGCTTTACGCCCTGCAGGATTTTTTTTAGATCGCCTGGGCTCATTGGCTTTGCTAACTCGAGCTCATAAACTTTTTGCTTCTGAAATTTAGGGTGCATTAGTTCATTGGCGAGCAGGCCATTATTTGTGAGGAGCAAAAGCCCGGAGCTATCCTTGTCGAGTCGACCGACAGGCTTCAGTTTTTGATACTTGTCGGGGATGATGTCATAGATCGTCTGACTACCCTGCCCGTTCCTGCTACAGACATAGCCAACCGGCTTATTAAACAACACAACCACATCCGCGGTTTGAGCAATGAGCACATGACCGTCTAGGGTTACTACATCGGTGATCTCAATCCGTTGCCCTAAGCTCGCTGGGGCGTCGTTGACATCCACCCTACCGGCGGCGATAGCGTCATCAGCACCACGGCGCGACAAGCCGCTGGAGTTTGCAAGGAATCTATTGAGTCTCATAACTCATCAGATTATACGTTACGCTACGGTTTTGGTTCGCTGTCTGGTTGTTGGGCTGTCCCAGCTTGTGCGGATTCTTTGGCTAATTCTTGTTCGTATAGGTCGAAGATATTTGGCTTTGCGCCAGTGCTGGCGACGGGTTGAGTGTTAGCCTCGGCTGGCGGCTGTTCTGTTGGCACATTCACCGGAACCTGCGCAACTATTGGTGCACTAACTGCGGGCGCTCCGGGCATATTCTTGGTTAAGAAGTCGTCTATCTGGGATGATATTTTGGCCTGCTCCTCGTCTGATGTAGGCACGCTGGAGACGACCGCTTGTGGGTCGGCTGAAGGGGTTGAATTATCTAATAATGGGGCTGGTGACGAAGTTGGCTCTGGCGGCTTCGGGTAGACCGTGGATGCAACAGCATCCGGATCAGAGCTATCTGCCGGTTCGCTTGCAGCTCTAACGCCACTTACCACTTCATTAACGGTGGTGGCAACGTCATCGAGGGTAACCTGTGATTTAACCAGGTATCTGTCTGCGCCAAGTTTATTGGCACGTTCGCGGTCTTCGGCTTGGCTTAAGGCGGTCATCATTATTATCTTGACATTACGAGTCTCTGGCGTCGTACGTAAGATGTCGAGCATGTCAAAACCGCTAATTTTTGGCATCATCACATCGGATATAATCAAGTCTGGTTTTTCTTTTACGGCGACTGCTAGAGCTTCTTCGCCGTCTCCAGCCGTGATGATGGTGTGACCCTCGGCTTTAAGTCGATCGCCATAGATAGATTGCAGGTTTCGATCGTCCTCGACTATCAGTATTTTCGCCATTACTTTATTACCCTGTTTAGCTTTAGCATTATTGTATCACGCCTCTGGGTACATCAATATTTTGAGCGGGTTCGCTAGGATTAATCGTTGAGGCCATTTGCTGCTCCAGTTTGGTTTTTTCGGTTGCGCTGACTCTGGGCAAGTTAATAAAGAAGGTGCTGCCCTCGCCTAGCTTACTATCCACCCAAATCCTACCTCTGTATAGTTCAACAATTTTTCGGCATATAAAGAGTCCTAGACCGGTGCCGCCAATAACTCTAGTTGCAGAGTTATCAACTCTATAAAACTTCTGAAACAGATGGTTTATGTCGCTGGCTGGAATGCCCTGCCCGGTATCACTAATTCGAAACTGAACTACACTGTCATTGCCGGTAAGACCAACGGTTATTCGTCCTTTTTCGGAATATTTCACGGCGTTATCAAAAAGATTAGTGACGACCTCGCGCAGTCGTTCTGGATCGGCGTAGACATAAAAGAGCGGCCTAATAACTTTCTGGTTCCCGCTGGATGCGTTTACGCTTTTATCGCCACCGCCAATTAAATAGTCAAGCGCCAAACCCTTCTTTTCAGCAGTAAATCTAATATCGGTGGTGATTTGCTGCAGAAACTCACCCATTTCGATCACCACGGGGTGGTTCGTGAGTCGTCCGTCTTCACTTTTAGCGGCTGTGAGTAAGTCCTGAAATAGATTTCCTAGATGGACTGTGCTGGTGTGGGCATTAACTAGGTACTCGCGGGCTTTAGCGTCAATAGTTGCGACCTTCTCGTTGAGTGCCAGGGCTAGGTAGCCTTCAATAGCGGCTACTGGCGTACGCATTTCATGACTAGCGGTACTAATAAAGTCGGCGCTTTGTTTTTCGTGTTGGCGTTCGCTAGATACGTCTCGGAAAACGGCGACCACTCCGCCGATTTCACCTCCGAGCGGCGAGACACTAACTGCAACTGGTATGGTCTGCTCGGAGTTAGTCTTTAGGCTGCCTAGGTTGTCACGAGTAGGCGTTCTACCTTGAAGAGTTTTATTGAGCGGATTCTGGGCTGGGGCATATGGCTCACCCTTTTCGTTTATAAATTTAAGGATACTTTGATGATCGAGCCCAATAGCATCTTTAGCCTTCCATCCGGTAATGTTTTCGGCAGCCGGATTAAAAAGTCGAACAATACCCTTGGCATCGACGAGCACTACACCGTCGTCGATGCTCGCTAGTATTATGTCCGACTTAGCCTGTTCGTTCTTTAGGCTGTCTGCTAGTGCCGGGGTTTGTTTATTTTTCTTACCGAAGAACATTTTGCCCTACCCTTTATTTCTTATGTTTATTATCGCCTACTTTTACTTAGGGTACAAGCTCGGTATTACTGGGGTGTTATGATGCTTATACAAATGGACTATAAACAAATACTCGGATTTGCTTCTCTAGGCGTGGCGCTTTGTGGCTACACACCGTATATCATCAATGTCTTGCGCGGCAAAACCAAGCCCCACGCCTTCACGTGGCTAGTTTGGGAGGTTTTGGCGGTAGTAGGCTTTGGTATTCAGCTTCGAGGCGACGGTGGACCAGGAACATGGCTACTTGGCTTAACGACACTTGCGACGCTGACGATATTCTTGCTGTCGCTAAAATATGGTCATAAAGACTTCCACGTTACCGACAAGATTAGCTTGGCGCTAGCCGGGGCTACATTTGTCTTTTGGCTCCTGGCAGACCAACCTCTTCTAGCAGCAATACTAATATCTTTGATCGAAGCTATAGGAGGGTTCTACCCGACCTTCCGGAAGTCTTACAAACTGCCTCATGAAGAAACAATCGCCTCTTATGTTGGATATACCGTCTCAACAGCTATAGCAATAACAGCACTCGATAATCGGTCGCTAGAGTTAATACTCTATCCTGTAGCTGTTATGGCTCTTAATATCGCCTTCGTTATTTTTATTCTAGTTAGAAGAAAAATCGTTAGTCGTTAAAAATTCTGCCCAGAACCGCACGTATCTGATTGAGTGGATCGATAGATATCAATAGGAAATATAGTTGCAGAAATAGTAAAAATGCGCTATAGTAAGTCGAAATTATCGAGGGTCGACAATCTTGCCTGTTATAGAGATCACTAACAGGAGGGGTTGTGGACCCTTATTTGTAAGCGTCCAGGGTTCTTTAACAATCTAGTCCAAAACCAAAACACCCTAAACAGAAAGTTGAAACCGCATGAACAACAACGGTGATTCGATTAGAAACTCAGCACCAAGCATTGCCGTCCTTATGGGCGACGCAGAAGCAGTGCTCAAGAGTATGGGGCTCAGCGCTCATGCGACGAATGTCGCTATGGTCGTTGACCTTTCTAGGAACAACCTGCCTTCGTATGGAGATGGCGCACTGCAGCTTCTTGTTGAACTGTTGTACGCCGCTGCCCTGCCTATGGACGTAGACGAGCAAGTCTCGGTCTATGGCTGGGAGAACTATCCGGAACTACTAGGAATCATGGCGCCTGAAAACGCCGAAACCTTCTTCCTGGATTATGTTCCCAAGCCAGAGGGCCAAGAGACGGGAATTGATGGTTTGATCCAATGGATCGTAAATGATTTTGTTCCACCTCAAAAGTCGAACGAGTCAGGTCCTTGGATGCTCTTCGTTCTCACGAACGGTGGCTCTGATGAGCCACTCAGTGAATCGACGATCGAGGCAATCTCT
>JBBQBM010000039.1:0-6533 GCA_038317375.1 Saccharimonadales bacterium (SeqCode) | reverse complement strand
GGATAAACCCTAAGCTTTATAAGTATAATCTTCTTGCTTGTGGGTAGTAGTGGGTAGTATGCTCATGTAAGTGGGTAATCGTGGGTAGCCAAAATAGCTATCCGTAGAAAACAAAAACCACAGAAAAATAAAGGGAGTGCATAAACGAAGTGACTATCTCAGACGACTACTTTGAGCGGAAGCTCGACGATAAGCGAAGACTGACTATGCCAGTTGAGCTACGCGCCGAGTTTAGTAGCGGAGTAGTAATAACGAGAGGCTTCGGTAAGTACTTACACCTTTATCCAAAAACGGTCTGGGACGAACAAATGGAAACGGCACTTCTCGGGAGTATTCTCGATGAAAAGGTGGCCGACCTAAATGTTCAGTTTCGTTCAGGTAAAGTTGAAGCCGGGCTAGATCAGAAGCAGGGCAGAATAACTTTCGAACAGCACCAACTAAAATACGCGGGTATAAGTCGCGATATAGTAGCGGTGCGGGCTGGAAAATATTGGCGAGTCTCCGCCCAATAGGGCGTGAGTCTCCGAAAGATCCTTAACAAAACAAAAATTAAATTTTTGCATATGCAAGTTAACGCCTCGAGATCAGCGAATTGGCAGTCAGCAGGTGAATACTATGGGGAAACACCATCAAATACCCTCGCACTTTCTAGTAACAAAAAACACCTCCCAAAACTCCACCTCACAAAAAGTCTCTCTTATGCCGGCTCTATACAGTTCCATTACGAGTACTAGCTCAAAAACTAGTATGTCAACCTAGTGGACTAAGGTCGGTACGAAAACTTTTCTAGCCATAATAGTGTGTCTTTCGACAAACTAATTACGGCAAACTTTAGTAGTAGATCGCTCCTTGCGAATACTTCTAAGGAAAAACAAAAACGTACAAAAACAAAAAGTTGGCTGCTGATTCGGTGACCTTGCAAAAACAAAAACCAAAACAAAAATATGATCCACGAGCCAGTACTACTAAACGAAGTGCTTAAATTACTTTCACCGCGCCAAGGCGAAAGCTATCTAGACCTAACAGCAGGTTATGGTGGCCATGCCCAAGCGGTGTTGAATGTAACCGTAGCTCCAAATAAAGCAGTACTAGTAGATCGTGATCAACAATCAATAGATTTCTTGTCAGAAACCTCAGCACTAAGGAAGGTCCGCATCATAAAAGATAATTTTGTGAACGCCGGGATAATTTTGTCGCAAGAGGGAATGACATTCGATCTTATTTTGGCAGATTTGGGCGTATCGTCACCGCACCTTAATATTGCAAGTCGTGGGTTTAGTTTCTCTCAGGACGGACCATTAGACATGCGAATGGATCAAACCGGTCTTCTGACTGCAGCCGACATAGTAAACACATGGTCGGAAGCAGACATTAGCCGTATTCTTTTTGAGTACGGTGAGGAAAGGCAGTCCAGACGCCTGGCTCGTGAAATTGTCTTAAATAGGCCGCACATGACTACACACGAACTTGCGAAAATAATTGAGTCGTCGATTGGTTGGCGAGCGAAGGGTCATCATCCTGCTACTAAAACATTTCAAGCTCTAAGGATTGCCGTTAATGGGGAGCTTGAGCTACTACAAGAAATGATTCCAAGCGCGTTGAAACTTCTAACACCAGGTGGCAGACTAGCGATAATTACTTTCCATAGTCTCGAAGACCGGATAGTAAAACACGCTTTTACAGACGTTTGCTCTAATGGATATGATGCTGAATACCAGCTACTAACCAAAAGACCAATAGAAGCGACTCACTCTGAAATAGTTACTAATCCGCGTGCTCGTAGTGCAAAACTGCGGGTGCTAGTAAAAATAAAAACGAAAGGGCCCTAAAGGGTAGAACATGCAAATACCAGTATCAGGCCGATCAGTTAAGCAAAAGATCGTAGTTCACGTTCGATAGCTTAACGCTCCTGGCGGACAAAATTTCCGCCAGGAGACCATAAACAAAAACAAAAATATGACATACTCACAAGCATCATCTTCAAGCGTTCGCAGAAGCTATGGTCGAAATCAAAATACGGCTGTATTTGCGTCTAGCCGCTCCAGGCTGGGGCCTATCTCGCACTTGATAATCTTAACAATCATCATAAGCATGATGGGACTAGTATATTTAACGCAGGTTACGAAAACGTATTCTCTAGGATATAGAGTAGACGCACTTACCAAACGCCAAGCTGCGCTTAGTGAAGAGCATTCAAATCTCGAACTTGAGTCGGTGAAGCTTCAGTCTAGAAATCGTATAAAAAATAGTCCGGTAGCCACTAATCTTGACACAGTTACCCCAACTAGTTACGCACAATAAATTCCCTAATAGCTGTAATCATGATTAACACATATTCCAAATATGGTGCGGCTAAGCCCTCGCCTCGTTTTAAAGATCGAACACCTATAGTTGGTGTTCTGATTAGCATAGCCGGCATTATTATTATCGGACGTCTGTTCTATATACAGATAATTAGGCACGAAACTTATAAAAATGCCGCAGTTGCAGAGCAACTAAAAAAACTAACTATTCCGGCTGAGCGTGGCTCTATTTCTATTTTGGACGGTGAAAAGATCTTGCCCATAGTACTCAACGAGAGTAAATATTTAATCTTTGCCGACCCAAGTTTTGTTCGCGATCCACACCAAACCGCAGTAAAATTGCAACCGCTACTCGGAACTGATTTGAATGATTTAGAAAAGAAGTTATCGCAGAGCAATCGTTACGTTGAGTTAAAAAACAAGTTGGACGAAACGACTAAGAACAAGATTTCTGCACTGAAGTTGCCCGGCATAGTTGCGAAGAAGCAAAGGTTCCGTTCTTATCCCGAAGCGGACTTTGCCTCACAAGTCTTAGGGTTCGTTAATCTTGACGGTTTAGGTCAATACGGAGTTGAGGGTTATCTGAACGATAAGCTTAGTGGTACTCCAGGGCAGCTAAAAGCAATCACTGATGTTCATGGTGTGCCACTAGCTGGAAATGCAGAAAATATTGTTAAAAGACCGGTAGACGGTCAAGACATTACCCTAACAATCGATACAACCATTCAACTTATCGCCGAGGCTGCTATAAAAAATGGCGTAGAAAGAACAAAATCTGTCGGCGGTAGTGTCGTTGTCTTAGATGCTAGCAACGGAAATGTAAAGGCTATGGCAAATTGGCCGTCATATGACCCGAGTAGTTATGAAAAAGTTGATGATCAGGGTTTGTTTAAGAATAAAAGCGTGACCGATGCATTAGAAGTAGGCTCGATTATGAAACTGATGACATTATCGGCGGCATTAGATAGAGGCGTAATCAGCAAAGACACCACTTATCTAGACAAAGGTTATGAGGAAGCAGACGGTTTCAAGATAAAAAATGCGCTATCTTATGGTGAGAGAGTCTTCAGTATCTTTGACATCTTGAAGTATTCACTAAATACCGGCGCCGTACACGTTCTTAAGCAAATGGGTGGCGGCGAGCTTAACGAACAAACTAGAGTGCTTTGGCACAACTATTTAGTGGATCACTATAAGTTTGGTAGCAAAACCGGGATCGAACAGAGCGGGGAAGGCGATGGGATTGTTCCTGATCCCATAGATGGCAATGGTTTGAATATTCAGTATGCAAATACTGCATTTGGTCAAGGTATTACGGTCACGGTCTTACAATATGCAACGGCACTCAGCGCTCTAGTGAACGGGGGAACGTATTATCAACCCAGCTTACTATATTCGTCGACTAATTCTAGCGGAGTGACAAAACTCCACGAACCAAAAGTTGTATCAACGAACATTATTTCTAAATCTGCTAGTAACGACATTGTGGATCTAATGAAACAGTATGCCAAAGAAAACAACTCAGAGACCGCCAGAGCAGGATTTAGTATTGGCGGAAAAACAGGAACTGCACAGATTCCAGCAAAAGGTGGCGGCTACAGAGAAGATGCCTATATCGGAACGTACGCCGGCTTTGTGGGCGGTAAGCAACCGGAGTATGTGATAGTACTAAGGGTCGACGAGCCTAAGAATGGAGGCTTTGCTGGTTCTAATGCAGCGAGACCAGTCTTTACGGAAATTGCGAATAGTATGATGGATTCGCTTCCATTCACGAGAGATCTATAAAAGATGCAGAAAGATAGTATAATAGTGAAAAGGACAAAATAAAAAATGAATGAATTAACTGAAACTGTTAGGGTGATGATCGAAATCACCAAACTGGATGTTATTAAGATACTTTTGCCGGGGCTAGTTGCTTTAGTTGTGGGGCTGTTAAGCACACCATTATTTATGAGAATTATGACTAAATATGACTGGCGTAAAAAGAAGTCAGTTTCAAGAGCCATTGACGGCAAGCCAGCTACACTAACTGCGACTATTGATAATGAAGAGAATAAGATCTTATATCGTGCCGGTGGCCTGGTGGTTATTGCGGGTGTAATGTTTGCCGTTGCTCTATTTAGGGTATTACCGATATTTTTCCCCGACAGTAACACCCTGGCTCAACTTAACATACTAAGCCGAAGCCAAAGTATGATACCGATATTAATGTTTCTAGGAGGTGCTGTTATAGGTTTTGTAGACGATATGATGATTGTCGATCGACTCCTATGGTTCAAGAAGTTTGTTGGAGGTGGGTTGTCGCTAAAGATTCGCATTTTTGGTGTAGTCATTCTTGCGGCACTTTGCTCATGGTGGCTTTATGCAAAGCTAGATATTAATAGCGTTATTGTGCCCTTTGTAGGTACTTGGACATTAGGCTGGTGGTACCTACCATTTGCGCTTTTAGTTATTCTTGGGGCATATGGCACAAGCAATATAGACGGTGTGGACGGGTTGAGCGGCGGTCTTAACGCCACTGCGTTTTTGACCATGGGAACAATAGCAGTAATAAATACCCAGTATGACATCGCGGCATTATGCTTTGCGATGGTTGGGGGGTTGCTGGCATTTCTGTGGTTCAATATTCCACCCGCTAGATTCATGAATAGCGAAACTGGATATGTAGGGCAAATTCTTTGTCTGGCGACTATTAGCCTATTTATCGGAGTTCCGTTACTCCTTCCGATTATATTACTACCCGCCATAACTGCACCTGTGTCGGTGGCTATACAGTTGTTCTCTAAAAAGTTTAGGCATAAGAAAATCTTCCTGGCTGCTCCTGTTCACATCCATTTACAACTAATCGGATGGCCAAAATATAAAGTTACTATGCGCTTTTGGATACTTGCGCAATTGGCTGCTTTCGGCGGGTTGGCGGTATTTCTAACCGGGGGATTTCTTTGAGAATAAAAAGACGGAGATACAGAGAGTCACAAGAATTAGCGCGTCGCCATAAACCCGACCACATACTACTAGTAGCAACTTCTTTATTGCTCGGGATTGGAGTAATCTTGCTCGTTGCTATTAGCCCAGCTCTCACAGAACAGGGTGGAGTTGGCGGAAGTTATTATATTTGGCGTCAAATGATAGCGATGCTTATCGGTCTTTGTCTTTTTTTTATTTGCAGTAGATTGTCGTTGAGGCACTTACGAATTCTAAGATTGCCGCTTGTAATATTGTGTTCGATTGCGGCGCTAATGGTCGTAGCTATCTCTGGAATTGCCTTTAGGTGGATACAGGTTGGCGGTTTATCCTTTCAACCCGCAGAATTAATCAAGTTTACGATAGTGATAGTAGGCGCTATGTTTTTAAGCGAGAAAGTTTCGGCCGGGGAACAAACAGACTCCAAGAAAACGTTGTTACCTATAGCAATTGGCGTTTCGGTGGTTGGATTAGTAATTGTAATCTTAGAAAGAGACTTAGGTTCTATGGTCGTGATGATTGCAATCGTTCTCGCCATGATGTTTATCGCCAATGTTCCGTTACATAAACTAGCTTTAGCATTTTTGGCGTTAATAGCGCTTGGAGGAGTAGCGATAGCCAGCCAGCAGTATAGAAGAGATCGATTCTATGCTTTCTTGAATCCCGAGAAAGACTGTAGTTCAACCGGTTATCATGCCTGCCAAGCGCTAATTGCGGTCGGTTCTGGCGGAGTCGTCGGCTTAGGAGTGGGGAACAGCGTCCAAGCCTACGGTTATTTACCGGAAGCATCGAATGATTCAATATTCGCAATCTACGCAGAAAAGTTTGGATTCGTAGGTAGCGTGATACTAGTGTGTCTTTACGGTCTGCTATTTTATAGAATTCTAGCAATTACGAAGAGAGCTCCTGATAATACTTCGCGCTTTATAGCGGCTGGTGTCTTAGGTTGGCTAAGCGTTCAGACTATTATTAATATTGGTGCGATGGTGGGGCTGTTGCCACTGAAAGGGATAACACTTCCATTTGTCAGTTACGGTGGAACCAGCCTCATGTTTGTTCTTGCCGCACTCGGGCTGGTATACAAAGTATCTGCAGAAACCGCCAGTCGGAGGACACTACCACAAATTAGTGACCGGAGGCGTTATGCCTAAAAACACTATAATACTAACTGGCGGAGGCACCGCCGGCCATATCACGCCGGTTTTAGCCGTTGCGCAGAGAATCCATAGGCTTCAACCTGAAACTAAACTAGTGTACATAGTCGAG
>JBBQBM010000038.1:0-6700 GCA_038317375.1 Saccharimonadales bacterium (SeqCode) | reverse complement strand
GGTCAATTTGCAATAAACCATTGGGCTTACCAAAACCAGCAGCATATTTTGCCAAAAAACGGTTTGGAGCAATACCGATGTTGACCGTCACAGCTTCACCCAATTCCTCATAGATCCTCTGCTTAATGTCCTGAGCGATGTCGATCATAGGCTTACCACTATTTATGAGAGGTGTCCCGGCCATGTTTAGCACAAATTCGTCGATAGATTTAGGCACCACATCAGGGGTGAAGTCCCTTAGTAGCTCGCCGAAACGGTGGTGAGCCTCGCGGTATTTGGTGGGGTCGGGGGTCATTATGACTATTCCTGGGCACATCTGGCGGGCTTCACGCACATTGACGCCCAATTTAACCCCCGAGGCCTTAGCGATGTAACAAGAGGCCAAAATCATGCCTCTGGGCGTGTCATAGGCCGCTACACCCACCGGACGGCCCCGCAGGAGGCGATTAGCCTGCTTTTCGATGGTCGCAAAGCAGCTATTGAGGTCGATATGCATCACTAGAGGATCGCTAGTATTTACAGACAGGCCGCTCATGCTCCGCTCTCCGAGCCGTAATGCGGATTATTCTCGCTGCCGTACATATATTCTTCGAGCTTCCAGTGCAAGGTGTCGGTATTAAGAGATACCTTGAAGTAGACTGTTTCACCGACATCGGCGAGCGAGAAGTGGTGTAAAAGCGTCTTACCGTCTCTAGTCTTGTGGTGGAAGTCGACTTTGCCGAGCAGATAATCTTGACCTTTCCAACTAAGCCTATAAGGCTGAATATGCCGTTTCGTGGCATCAAAATAGAAAACAACAGATACAGGTTCGTCTAGACTTTCACGCATGAGCTACTCCTTTTTGGAGCATTTCACAGGTAACAATTAACATTGCACATTAATTTCACAGGTAACATGTGGCATTGAAATACCTGGAAAATGAAAAATCAATGAAAACTGAAAAATGCTAAATGGTTAATAATTGAAGGGATTGTAGTTTGGTCGTACTACGAACGGTTTGGAGTAGGCAAGAATGTTTCGTCTCGGCTACAAAAGTGTGAAAGCTTGTAAGGTGAGGCGTTTTACAGCGCTCCGCTACATAACTACCCTCAGTATACACCCATTGAAAAGAGATGTTGTTTATGCTATAATAACAATATGGAGCGAGTTATTGCTCCACGCTTGCCCGAGTTCACAACCTACCGTCCGACGAAAGGACACTGAATGAATAAGTCAATCATCACTCAACTCAAAGAAGGTGCGTGCAGCCCCAAGTATTTCGCATTCTGGGGGGCCATAAACGCAGTAACCTGCTTTGCGTGCTTCTGGATGTACGCAGTAGAAGTATCAGGTAAGAGCGGCGGCTCTTCAGTCTTTAAAGTCTCTTGGCTTGTGATTGGATTCGTGTGCGCGGCAGTAACCATATTTCACTTTATGGTTGCCGCGATCGCATGGGTATCCAGACCCAACGACAAAGGTGAAGTAAAAGACGAGGCGCTAGTGATGCTCCTAGAAAGAACAGGGGCGTTTGGGCCAGATCAGAAGGACTAATCATCATTAGATACAGACCAACAACCGAAGGGGTACTGAGATGAAAGCATCGATAATCAATCGACTCAAAGAATGGTTGTCCTACGGTCCACGTTTCTTTGCTATCTGGTGTGCCAGATACCTACTAGCGGGTTTAATAGCCGTCGGGCTATGTGGGAAGTTAGCAACAAATGAGAATGAAATCGTGCAGATGTTTGCTGCACTGATGTTCGTAGTTGGCTTTTCCAGCTCAGTAGTAGCGTTTTTACTACTGTGGATTGCCGCGATCTCATTGGCGACGGACGCGAAAGCAAAAACTCGCGTGAACTAACCCCCGCTAGGGAGCTCCCAGAAATGGTTGAGCCCCCGTAAATGCGGGGGTTCAACTATTCTTCAAAAACAATCTTGTTTTTAATATTATAAATTCTACAATTCCCGCATGAAGAATTCGGTTACTCAAAAGCATGACATGGGCTGTGGTGCAGCGTGCTTAGCTTTCGTAGCTAACAAAAGTTACCTCGAAGTTACGACACGACTTGGTATAGAAAAAGCTTCAACCCTTGGCTTTAAGCTAAAGGAGCTGTCACTTTTATTAGAGCAGTTTGAAGTAAGTACTAGATGGAAGCATATTAAGCCTCATACAAGACAACTAATATACGAGGAAGGGACAATCGTTTTTATAAAACGGAACAAATTATATCCATACGGTCATTACTTAACTCGATACCAGCAGCAATGGATGGACCCATGGATAAACATGCGGGAAGATTCAAATATTAGAAATGCCGTTTCCGGCTTCAGGAAAAGGCTGCCAGGAAAGCCGCAGTATGCAATTCAGTTATGTTCTCAATAAAGCCCTTGCGTTATATTTTTATAAATTCTAGAATACTGCTCTGAAAAGATGCTTTAGCTTTTCAGCTCAAAAAAACACAAACACTGGAGGAAGACTTTGAACACGAAAAAGGCTGACATCAAGAAAGCGAACGACGACAGATACAGCGCATGGGCACTAACTCTGGCTTTAGTAATTGCCACCTTTACCATCGCAGGGCGCATTGCAGATGTCTTCTGGATGAAAATTCTTGGGTATTGTCTCTCGGCGGTCCTCGCAACTTCTATCTGGTGGTTCGCGTTTAGGCCAAAATCAATTGAACTTACCTATAAAAAACTTCGTAGAAAGGCGATTGCCGGAAAGTATATCTATCTCGCAACAGTACTTTCGGGGACTGCTCTAGTGCTTTTGATAGCCGTAAAACCGGAATCAGGGTTACCGAACGTTGTCCGTTGGCTCCTTGCAGTATTTTGTTTAATTGCAAGCTACTGGCTGACCTATCAGTACAATCAGAAAAGAAACACAAGCCCTCGCTAGTGATAGCTCCCAAGTAATGGTTGAGCCGTCGCCTACTAGCGAGGGCTCTTCCATACTTTATGAATAAATGTCGTACAATAGCCGGAGCTATGACTACAGACAAAAAGATTAAGATTACTGATCTTTCTATTGCCGCGAGGTTGAGTAAGAATATTCGTCCTCAGGACGACTTCTTTGGGTATGTTAACAATGAATGGATCAAGGCTAACCCCATTCCACCTACAGAAGGGCGCTGGACAGCATTCGATGTTTTAAGAGAAAAATCACTTTATCAACTACAGTCAATATGTGAAGATCTAGTAAAGAATAAAAATGTAAAACCAGGAACGTCTGAACAGCAAATACGGGACTATTACCTTAGCGGTATGAACTTTGATAAACATAAGGTAAATAACCTAACTACCCTAGTAGATATATTTAACAAAATTGAGAGTACTAACAGAGAATCCCTAAGTGGCTTAATCGGTTATCTCCATAAAATCGGTATTAACGACCCTTGGGCAGCCTGCATGGACGCAGACGATCGCAACAGCAAGAAGCACATACTTCGATTCCGCCAGTCCGGCCTAACCTTACCAGATCGTGATTATTACCTCGAAGAAACACCAAAGATGCGTGCAATACGAACCAAGTACAAAAAGTTTGTTAAAAAGTCTTATGCTCTAATACCAGAGCTAGCTAGTTCATCTCAAGATCTCTGGTCGAGTGTTTGGGGTTTTGAATTAGAGATTGCGAAAATATCCCGCACTAGTATCCTGCTACGAGACGTGGAGAAGAACTACAACAAAACAACCTATAAAAAACTGGTGTCTGATTATCCCGTAATAAACTGGAAAGAATACGCAAGAGAGGCTGGGTGGTCACCGGACGACAAAATCACAGTAGATCATCCGGAGTTTATGGCATTCATAAACAAAAAAATGTCGACCTTACCGTTAAAAACTTGGCAAACATACTTAAAGTGGCAAGTTTTTGTCGTGCTTAGTGGCAAAGTTAGTGAAGAATTAGCCCAGCACAAGTTCGAGTTCTTCGGTAAAGAGCTATCTGGAGTGCAGACAATCCCTCCGCTGTGGAAACGAGTATTAGCGTCGCTCAATGGAGCGTTAGGCGAACCAATTGGCAAGATTTATGCGGAGAAGCATTTTCCTGAAAGTTCAAAGAAGCAAGTACTACAAATGGTCGAAGATATCCGCGACACCTATGCCGAAAGAATCATCAAGCTCGACTGGATGGAAGAAGAAACAAAAAAATACGCATTGAAGAAACTTAGTAATATGAAGGTTCTTATCGGCTACCCCGAAAAGTGGCGAAATTATAGCAAGCTTAAAGTTGTTCCGGATTCTTTTATAGCCAACTCCATATCCTCAGCGGTGTTCGAAAATGAGTTTGATATGAAGCGCCTGCATAAACCCGTGTCGCGTCGAGACTGGTTTATGGACCCGCAGACAGTTAACGCCTATCACGACCCTAACAGGTTAGTTATTTGCTTCCCTGCAGCGATTCTGCAGGCTCCATTTTTTGACCCTATAGCTCCTTATGCAGTGAACATGGGTGGAATAGGCTCTGTTATTGGTCATGAACTAACGCATGGATTCGACGACCAAGGCTGTCATTTTGACGAAGAAGGGAACATGCGTGACTGGCAAACTAAGGCAGACATCAAAGCCTTTACTAAACGCGCTAAGGTAATCATCGATCAAGCTGATGGTTTTGAAGTGCTTCCGGGGCTCAACCTTCGCGGTGGTCTAATAATTGGCGAAAGCATCGCAGACCTTGGTGGTATTGAGATTGCTTTTGATTGCCTAAAACAAACATCTAAAAGTAAGAGCTCTAAACATCAGATGTCGGACGAAGAACTGTTTTTTATAGGTTATGCCACTTGCGAATGTGGGAGTTCAAAAGACGGCCTAAAGAGGCAGTGGACGCTGTCTGACCCCCACCCAGATGAGCGTTTTAGAGTTAATGGTATGGTTGAGCACTCCGATGGTTTTCATGAGTTATATAAAACAAAAGTTGGCGATAAGCTCTACAGATCTCCAAAAGACAGAGCAAAAATCTGGTAATAAATGGAAAACCCGGACCTTTCGGTCCGGGGATTCCTTCACAATTTGGTAGGTACTCTGAGGCTTAAGCCTAGATGACCCAACTTGGACTTCACTTCTTCTAGGCACTTCGCGCCAAAGGAATCGAGAGCTAGAAGATTATCTTCAGTCCAGCTCATCAGGCCGGCAATACTGTGAATGCCAGCACGTCTCAGGCAAATGAGGACCCTGTCACTAAAATCAAGGGTTTCAATTTGCATCGTCTTGAAAGAACGGTTGTAAGACTCCGGATTGATTGCAAACTGCATAACAAGACGATGGACACCAGAATGAAGCTTGCGAAGACACCGTTCAAGAATTCTGGGAACGGCAGCATTTGAGACTCCACACTTGATTGCAATGCTCGACGCGGTTGTCTTCTTAGTCATCCCAAGCCAGCAAGTCAAAACACGAATCTCGCGGGTCGTTACGCCATCAAAGATCTGCTCAAAGCAGCTATCAACGAGCAAAAGATCCACAAGTTGATCGAATCTCGGATCAGGGGCGAAGTACTGACCTTTCGCCAAAATCTCGATAAGTCGAACTCTCTGGTCGGCATCAAGCATTTCCAGCGGATTTGGATCTCGATTATCGAGCAGAACTGCTGCAAACCTGTTTAGTAAAACAGGGTCGTGGAGAACAAGTTGCTTGTCTGTCACCGTAACTCCTTCGCGCATGAGCGCTAGGGACATCCTTAGTGCAACTATGTGCTCTTCGAGTAATGTGGGTCCGATGATTGGCACTTCCTTGCTTTTTAGTCGTCTCCGTTTGAGACGAGGGCTTCCGAACACAGTCAAACGTGTCAAAAAGTCCCCGTCTCACCAAATTGTGAAGGTATGCTAGTATTATACAATATTCCTCACTAGAGTCAATTCTCAATCTAGGGTATAATTTGTGCTGAACCGTATTTTGCATTTTTGAGAGGGGATTCTCAAAAATGAGAGGAGACGACACGGTGGGGTTGCAAAATCTATCGAGCAAACTTGTTTTGTCGATAGACCGGCAACCGCAAAAGTAGTTGTCGACGAAGGGGTATAGTACAACGGTTAGTATAAAGGTTTCCAAAACCTTAGATCGTGGTTCGATTCCACGTACCCCTGCCATTCAAGTAATTTAAAGCTCAGTTGTGAAAATTGTCAGTGACAATTTGCAAGAGAAGTTTCAGCATACAAACTTGTTTGTAGCTTGAAGCTTCTGGGGGCGCGCTTGCGTGCCAGAGTGCTGGTCTCCAAAACCAGATGTCGTAGGTTCGAGTCCTGCTACCCCTGCCAAGTAACTCATTGGTGACGAAATACTAAGAAATATCGGATAGCAGCATATCAAATCATATTTATCAGGATATTACCAAAAGATTAATCAAAGATCTGTTTGTTTCTCAAACTACCAGTCGTGAGATCTTTAGGGATGGGAGCAAAGTCACGCATCCTGGCGAATTTGGTCAATACCGGGAGCAGGTTCTGCGTCAACTATTGTCGCTTTATATCCCCCAACAACTTTCGATTGGGTCGGGTTTTGTAATCTCTAGCGACGGCGCCGTAAGTAAACAGTGCGACATAATTATATATAGTCAGGGCGATACTCCTAATCTTGAAGGCAATGCCGGACAAAAGTTTTTTCCAATTGAAACTGTAGTCGCTGTCATAGAGGTCAAGTCCGACATACAAAGTGAGGCCAAACTGCAAGGTTATTTAAAGAAACTTTCCGACATTAAGCTTATGAGGATTAACATCGCTGAACATGC
>JBBQBM010000037.1:0-6748 GCA_038317375.1 Saccharimonadales bacterium (SeqCode) | reverse complement strand
AAAAGGTACAAAAGTAGTCGCTAAGCGAACTGGCGTAAGAGGTAACAAATAATGAAAAAGACATATAGCGCCAAACCAACTGAAGTAACCCGCGAATGGTATGTCCTAGACGCATCTAGTGCTCCTCTAGGAAGACTTTCTACCAAAATAGCTACATTACTCACAGGTAAGGGCAAACCGATGTTTACTGCTCATATTGACTGCGGAGACCACGTTGTCGTGACGAACGCCGACAAACTAGTAGTTACGGGCGCTAAACTTGACGACAAGATGTATTATCGTCATAGCCAGTACCCGGGTAACCTTAAATCTGCCACCTTGGCAGAAAAAATGGCTAAAGATCCGAGTGAAGTAATCAGACTAGCCGTAAAGGGAATGCTACCCAAAAATAAACTTCAAAACGACAGAATGATTCGCCTAAGAGTTTTTCCTGGCGATTCGCATGCACATGAAGCCCAAAGTCCTAAGAAAGTGAGCGTTAAATAATGGCAACCAAAAGCACAACTTATTTTTACGGCATTGGACGACGTAGTTCGTCTATAGCAAAAGTTCGTCTAACGCCTGGCGAGGGTGTGATTACAATTAATGATAAGCCAGCCTCAGAATACTTTGCAGATAGTGCATATTTCTTACAGCGCCTTACTGAAGCATTTGTTGTTCTAGATTTAAATGATAAGCACGATGTTAGTGTTCGAGTAAATGGAGGCGGGCATTCAGGCCAGGCTGACGCTATCCGCCTAGGCGTTGCGCGAGCACTGGCCATCATCAACGATGACTATAGAAGTACTCTTAAGCGAGCTGATCTTCTCGGTCGTGACTCTAGAGAAAAAGAACGAAAGCACTTCGGACTTAAAAAAGCCCGCAAACAACGACAATTCACAAAGCGTTAGACTAAATCCGGCAAAAAAGCCGGATTTTTTCGTTTTATGGAACAAAAGACGTAAAATAAGTGTAAATATGGGTAAACAAGTAATCCTCACAGGCATTAGAGCAAATAACGACCTTCATCTGGGAAACTATTTGGGTGCCTTGCTATCAATGGTAGATATGGCCAAAAAACATGGCGGAGAGCACCAGGTTAATCTTTTTGTGCCAGATCTGCACAGCTTCACGACTCCAATCGATCACAGCAGGTTCAATGACGACATTATGAACAATCTTCGTATTTTTGTGGCAGCTGGCTTACCACTCGATAATCCAGACGTCCACATCTATCGACAGAGCTATATTCCAGCCCATAGCGAGCTTGCCTGGATACTAAACTGCTTTACAGGATTCGGCGAACTAAGTCGTATGGCTGAATTTAAGGACAAGTCAGCCAGACTAGGAGTTGAGCATATTGGAGTCGGACAATTCGACTATCCTTGCCTTATGGCGGCCGATATCCTGCTTTATGGAACTACATATGTACCCGTAGGTGAAGATCAGCGTCAACATATTGAATATACAAGAAACATCGCTGAGAGGCTCAATAACAAATTCGGTGAGCTATTTGTGTTACCAAAATCTATGGCCGAGATGAACAAGTTTTTTGGTGCAGATCAGGGCCTCAGAGTTCGAGATTTGGTAGAGCCGACAAAAAAGATGAGTAAAAGCGATGAAACTGGCAAGGGAGTCATTTTTCTTTCTGATTCACCAGAAGTGGTCACGAGCAAGATACTAGCTGCTACAACAGACAGTGTTGGTGAGATAAAGTACGATTTTGACTCTCAACCCGGTATTAGCAATTTATTAGACCTCTTGAAGCTATTTGGAGGCGAACAAGACGAATTTATAGGACAGAAACAGTATGGACCATTAAAGGAGAAGGTCGCCGAACTAATATCTGGATTTATTAAAGATTTTCAGACTAAACTATCAAAAGTAGACGATAACGCTATACTCGCCAAACTGGAATCTAGCGAAAAGGAAATGACTGCTCAAGCTAACGCTACGTTGCTCAAGGTTCAAAAAGCGGTTGGGTTGCGAGCTTAAATACTATGAAGAAATTCGTTGTTGATGAGCTTCATCATCGGATGAGAGCCGATGTTTTTTTGGCTAAGCAATACCCGCAGTTTGCTCGTGCAGCACTAGCCAAACTATTTACCGCCGATATGGTTAAAGTTAATGGCAAGACCGAAAAGGCAGGCTATAAGCTTAAAGAAGGCGAAAAAATGCTTGTCGATGATAGTTGGCTAGTTGAAACTGACATCGAGGACATTAAACTAAAGATTCTATACGAGGATGATGACGTTTTAGTGATAGATAAGCCGGCCGGAGTTTTAAGCCACTCTAGAGGCGGTTTAACTAGGGAGGCTAGTGTGGCTAGCTTCTTGCGCAAACACGTCGACGGCTTGGGCACGGGCGAACGAGCAGGGATTGTTCACCGGCTAGATAGAGTGACTAGCGGTGTTATGATATGTGCCAAAAACGAAGATGCTATGAAATTTCTGCAAAGACAGTTTCAAGATCGGAAGGTCCGTAAAAGCTATGTCGCAATTACAGACAAGGCCCCAAAGCATAGCAAGGCACTTATAGACGCCCCAATCGGTCGTGATCAAAATAACCCCAAACAGTTCCACGTTGACGCACACGGCAAGGTGTCTAGTACTAAGTACGAAGTAAAAAGGATAAAGGAGGACAAATACATTTGGGAACTTGCACCACTAACCGGAAGAACGCACCAGTTGAGAGTTCACTTAAAGTATCTTGGTTGCCCGATTGTCGGCGATGAATTATATGAAGGAAAGAAAGCGGAGCGTTTGTATTTGCACGCCAACATTTTAGAAATCAAATTGCCTAGCGGCGAGACTCAAAAATTTACCAGCCCGCTACCCCTTGGTTTTACGACATGAAAAAGTTGCAAGACTTGGTAATAAGTCCAGTCACTAGATTTAATATCGAACGGTTTATTGCAAGCGATAGCCATGCATTGTTAATAACGGGAAGTAAAGGCGTTGGTAGGGGAAGTATTCTTGATGCCATAGCAAATGAGCTGGGAGCCAGCCGTAGTGAAGACCGCATTTATCTAGAAAGTGACGAGCCATCAATTAGCATCAACCAGGCTAGAACATTGCGGTCGCTACTAAACCTGCATCAGGTTAAGGGCAAGACCTTAGTAGTTATAATTGAAAACGCAGAAAAGTTAACTACTGAAGCGCAAAATGCTCTTCTAAAACAATTAGAGGAACCCGCAGATAATATCTATTTCTTACTAAGTACGCACAACAAGAATTCGCTGCTACGAACAGTGGTCTCTAGACTTGTGCTGGTGGAAATTAATCGGGTAGCTGATGAGGAGCTGACATCTTTTTTTGAAAAACAGGGATTTAGCAATTCTGACATCATCAAAGTTCTTAATCTATCAAATAGAAGTGTTGGTCTTGCTCAAAGCATCTTGAGCGGAGAAGCAGTGGCGTATATCGACAGCATCGACAGGGCTAAGCAAATTCTAAGCTCAAATCTATGCGAAAAATTGCTGCTAATTGACACAATTACCAAGGATAAAATCGGGCTTGCAGAACTCCTTGGTTCATTCGAGAGAATTTTAGAAGCCGGCTTTCATAACGCCGTGCAAAAAAAGCAGAATATAGATAGCTGGATGAAGAAACTACAAGCTGTCGAGGACTCGATTCAAGCCCTAAGCCAAAATGTGTCAGCTCGAATACTGGTATTAAGATTAATGCTACAATTATAAGATATGTACGCACTTGTTGTAGTTGCTTTTTTAGCGTTGTTGGCACTCCGAGCTAGCAAAACTAATAGCGAAGGTCCTGACGACTTACCGCACCTTGTCGGTGACAAACTTGGACGCTTGTGGGGAATAGCACATCTCGGGTTTAGAGAAAATAAGTTTGTCCGTGCTGAGAAAGCCCTTCTCTCTATACTTAAGATCGATCAGAAGAATACGGCCGCCTATAACAGGCTCGGCATTTTATATGCCAAACAACGAGAATATAAGGATGCTATAGATTGCTTCGAAATTGCCTCGAGCATTGAGCCTAGTGCTTCAAGCCTTCACAACCTCGGGTTAATTTATTACGAAACAGGGAGTTACGAAAAGGCAATGAGCGCTTTTGAAATGGCGCTAAGCCTAGAGGATGGGCTTGCTGCACGCCACATCGCCTACGCTAAGGTGCTAGAAAAGGTCGGTAATGATAAAAAGATGATCGAAGAGCTAGAACGAGCAGCAGAACTAGAACCAAACAGAGAAACTTACGGATTACTATTAAAGGCTTTTGAGTCACGCGAAATGCCAGAAGAGGCCAAGAAGATGCAGAAGAAACTAGATAATGTGATTGTCCCTACTGGCAAGGCTAGCCATGTACTTCGCCCAAAACGAATAATAATGTAAAGACCCCAGCGTTAGCCAGGGCCTTACAGTCAAATCAATACTGAACTATCTACAATGCAGTTACGCAGATTGCGAAAGCCTGAATTGCGAATGATGTGTCGAATGGAAAGATCACACCTGAAACATCGCCCTTTGTAGTCACCCAAGCTGTCCCACCTACGTTAGGCATATTCACTAGAACCGGAACATTAGTCGATGAGGAAACTGAACTTAATGTATATCCACCGCCGACTACTTTCTTACCTATTGTGCAAGTAGCAGTTGAAGTTAGGGAAGTTTCGGTGTCGGCCGTAACTGTTGCTGTTATCATTTCCCAGCCACTTACGCCATTTATACCGTTTGTACCGTTAGTGCCGGGGTCGCCTTGTACTCCTTGATCGCCCGTTAGTCCCATTTCACCTTGGATACCTTGAACACCCTGGATTCCCTGTACACCTTGAGGTCCGTCTGCACCAGTAGCTCCAACTGTTCCGTCTGTACCTGCAGAACCACTAAGACCAGTAAAGCCAATGACTCCCTGAGAACCAGCCGGTCCTGCTAGTCCAACCAAGCCCGGGATACCCTGTAGACCCTGAACACCTTGAGGTCCGATTGGTCCGATATCACCTTGGGCGCCTTTAACAACTTGGACACTAGTAGACGATAAGACGTCTGTGCCAGTCTTTGTTGAATCGTCTTTATTAAGAAAAACAGTCCAACCTAACAAAAATAACAAAATTACTACGGCTACACCTAAGACTAGTGTAGAAACCTTTTGTGGTACTTTGGCCTTCATATAAACTCCTCGTTATTAATATCTCTGCAGATTACATTAAATCCAGTATGCTCGAATGTCAATAACATTAACTAATATATATCGCTTGTGCTTATCTGCATCAGAATTGAGTTTCTACCCCTGATTTGTTAGAATAACCGTCACGTGCCACCTTAGCTCAGTTGGTTAGAGCATCTGTTTTGTAAACAGAGGGTCGTCGGTTCGAATCCGACAGGTGGCTCCATAAAATCAGCGTATTGCGAGATAACTGATTTTTGAGCAGTCGTCACTCGTGAGGTGGTGATTGTGAGGTTTATGCAAGAGTATGAAATACTGCTCTTGCATACATGCAGGGTTAGTGAAGCGGTCAAACACAACAGACTGTAAATCTGTCGGCTTTAGCCTTCGTAGGTTCGAATCCTACACCCTGCACCAAGTTTGAAGCCCAGGCTTAATGTCTGGGCTTTTAACTTGGCAGAGTGCAGGATTCTTACTTACGAAGGCCCTTCGTAGTGAATCCCGCCTGTGGCGGGATGGAAATGAACCTTCCGACAACAACTAGTTGTTGATCGTGAAGTTCAGGGCCGGCGGAACGTCGGTCGAATCCTACACCCTGCACCAGACCACTTACGTTATGATAGTAGTATGAAGAAAAGACATCTGCTTATCGCCATAGTTACTGCAATTGTTGTTATATTACTAGCCCTAACTGTCATAACTCTAAATGTCAACAAATCTAACCCTCGTGGAGAGTCTTGCGTTGAATCGGCTCCAAATGGGGACTGTTTACCAAATGGACAATGCGCGACGCCAACAGATGGAATTACTTCATGCAAAAGCCTTTATCCTGACTACCGGAGTAAAAATTAACTATAAGTGTTGCTTAACCCAAGATTGAAATAGTTCTAACCTCTGCCATATCGTCGTACTAATTTTTAATATTAAAGGACTAATTCAGAATTCTTTATTCTTGGTATAATAGTCTTATGAGAACAGTTGGTTGTTTTCTAGAATATGATGGTAGGTTCCTTATACTGCTCCGCCATTCACATAAACCGAACGGCGATACGTGGGGCCTACCAGCTGGTAAAGTTGACCCAGGCGAAACCGATCGCGAAGCCATGCTTCGTGAGCTCAAGGAAGAAACTGGCTATAAAGCTATGGACAAAGATCTGGAGCATTTAAAGGATATTAATTTTGGTGATAGAGTATCTGCGTATGTTTTTGGTGCATACAAGGTAAAAATTAATGAACCGTACATTATGGAGCTTGAGAAAGCTGCTCATCAAGATTCAAGATGGGTGAGTGCAGAAGAATGTTACGAACTTCCTAATCTTATACAAGATTTTCACGAACTACTTAAGCTATTAGACTTAGTAAAATAGTACTGTCCTCAGCAATAATGCAGCTAAATAAAGGAAAAATATGTTCGACGGAAAAGAGCTAAATAGTCAACAGTGCGTATTGCCCGAACGCTTAGAGATAAGTTGCGTTAGCGAGATGGTTCCGGGGAGTTGGCATTTGATCGAATCTGATGATATCTGGATTTCTCAGGACGGAAAAGTTTGGGTTAACAAATTCGGATATCTCTATGATGTCGAAACATTTCCTAGGCATGAATCCATTGTTCGTATAATAAGATTTTATGAAGGGTACGTAAT
>JBBQBM010000036.1:0-6850 GCA_038317375.1 Saccharimonadales bacterium (SeqCode) | reverse complement strand
GCCTATGATGGGGCTATGCGGGTTGCGACTTCGGCACGACGATTGTGCGGGGATAGCCAAGATTTTTATAAATATATGCGAGCCTATAAACACACCTACAGTCTCCACGGCATTAATAATCTAGCTATCAAGGTGCCGATGCTGTGCTTTATGCCTTTGCATCTTATGACCAAGCTATATTTCAGGTTAATGAGGCGCCCGGCGCCAAAGTCGGTCAAAGCCTTCGAGAAGATTTAATCTGCTGTGTTTGTCTGGTAAACACCATTCTGGATAAACGTCGTGCAGGCCCCCCACAAACCCAAACCAGAGTCCCGAGCTTTTAACTCGGCAGTAACAAAATCGTCTTTTTTTAGGAACGGAAAGCGAGTGTAGGCAAAACCAAAACCCTGCTCGATCAGGCTTTTGTTGACCAGCGTCCCGTCCTCCGCATAAACATAGCGAAGAAGACGGTCGTAGCGGTCACGGTTAGAGTTAGTTGAATCGCTCTCTAGCCGTACAGTTTCGTCCTGCAGTGTTGTAGTGGTATAAGCCGAGGCGTCCGGCCCATAACATTGGACTGGTGTGCCGGGTTTGTGGGTTTCGGGCGTGTCGACGCCAATGAACCGCACCTTTTCGAGCGCACCATCCATGTCGACTAAGATAGTATCGCCGTCATACACATGAGTCACCCGGTAATACCCCGGCTCAATTTTGGCGGCCATTGGCCGGTTGTCCCATAACTTTTGGAGCCATTTCTCACGAACCGTTAGCAAGCTTAGGCTAACCAACCCGGCAACTAGCGAGATCAAACAAACCCATAAAATTATCTTGCGTCTCATTCTTATTCTTAGTATAGCCGAGACACCCACGATTCCACGCTTGAGCTAGTTTCGGTTTGCCCAGGAAGCATCGGAGCGAGCCGTATCTTTAAATACGGTGAGGCGAGTACTGGACTACGGCAAACTGAAAATAGCCAAGAGGTGAAGCGCAAAGAACTAGCTTTGCTGGTTTTTGCGGTTTGCCGGCGTGGGATTTGTGGGCTTTAGTAATCGATGCCTTTGTTGGCAAGGAACTTGTCGTCGAAGTGATGGCGGAGCTTAGTCATATTTGTCGCTATGTCAACCCGTAGCACTAGTTCTTCTGGGAAATCCCTCCCCGTTAGACAGAGTGAGGTTTTAGGATGCTTTTTGGCTATTAGGTTTTTAAGATCAGTTTTGGTTAGTAATCCATCGTGTACGGCATTGTTGATTTCGTCGCATATGACTAAGTTATATTTGCCACTTGTAGCTAGTTTAAATGCCTTATCGTATGTTTTTTTGGCTGCTTGTTTATGCTGTGCCGCGGTAATACCCTTGGCGCTAATGTCGCCAGCGTTAAAAAACCCCTTCCCGCCTTTATAAAACAAAAGTTTTCGTTTGAATACCGGCTGGATCATGGCAATAAAATCGTGTTCACCAACTTGCCAGTGTTTAATAAATTGGATATAAGCGACTGTCCATCCCCGTCCCAACGCTCTGGCCATAAGGCCGATACTGGCACTAGTCTTACCCTTACCTTCGCCTGTATAGACGACAGTAACAGCTTCTTTTTGCTTGTAATCCTCAAATGCCATAACGCTATTCTACCCCCAGGCTCGTTATTTCTTTGGGTTTTTTGAAGGCTTAGACAATAAAGCCAAGACGCTTAAGAGGCTGCCCAGCAGTCCAATCGTAATGGATAGTGTGCTCAACACTGAAGACTTGTCATAAAGGTAAATGCCACTAAAAAGTAGTATCGTTACGACACTTAAGTATGTCGTGGCTACAGAACGTTTCGAAAATAGATAAATTACTACGCCTAGCCCAAAAACAACCAAAAAGAACAGAGGTACTGCGAAATACCAACGTTCCAGCCAGTGAGCGGAACTCTCGACTGCGCTAGTTTCTAATTCTCCGGCATGAGCGATAAAGCTAAGCATAATAAGATTTTAGCACGCGTGCTAAAATTGGGGTGATGATATCGCAACTCAAAAAACTACCTCACAGGCTGACATTACTGGTCGTGGCGGCCTTCTTCCTCGGCGCCTTGGCAGCGTTTTGGGCAAGATTTGCACTCGTCGACCAGCAAAGTACTCATTATCACGCTAACTTTGCGCTTTATGTGAACGGGGTTCGCGATGAGTTTAAGAGTTTTGCGTTTTATGAAGAAGAGACTGCCTGTAACGCTGTTAATGTTGTGGACCCAGGTGAAAGAGTACATATGCACGACAATGTTAACCACGTAATCCATGTCCATGCTGATGCCGTTACATGGGGAGCTTTCTTCGCTAACCTGGGGTATACCCTGGGCAATAACCTAATCTCTACAAAAGACGGTGTATTTATTAATGATCAAAATGGGGACAAACTTCGGTTCTATATCAATGGAAATTTTGTTAGCTCAATCACCAACGAAGTTATTCATAGTGAAGATAGGCTACTAATCGACTACTCTGGAGATAGTGAAGCTGTTTTGAAGACTCGGTATAGCTTCGTCGAGTCGGATGCCCATGTCTACAACGAGGAAGATGACCCGAGCTCTTGCAGTGGTTCTGCATCTGAGTCAGTTAGTGTTCGGATTAGGCGCACGCTGGGTATAAACTAGCGCTACTTCTACTTGCACCCCCTGCAAAAAAGTTCTATCCTAACTAACAGAACGAATTAAATAAAGGGAGGTTTTTTATATGACAAAGAAGACACTTGCTACATTAGTAGCGGAGATTGTCGGTACGTTTGTACTAGCGGTCGTTGTTTTGTCGGTAACTCGTTACGGGTTGCCAATTTTTACAGCTCTAGCAGCTGCTGTTGCTGTCGGAACGATGACAACAGGTTTGGGAGCAGTATCGGGCGGACACTTTAACCCAGCTATTACGGTTGGAATGTTTAGCCTTCGCAAGATTAGCCTTGCAAAGACAGTTGCCTATTTGGCTTCACAAGCTGTCGGTGCGGTGCTTGCCTGGAAGCTATACGAATGGTTCGTAGACAAGCCAGTAACATCTGTTTCTGGTGAGTTTGACTGGCGCATTTTTACTGCCGAAATGGTCGGTATGGCGATCTTCGGTTTCGTATTTGCATCAGCAGTATTGAAGAAACTAGAAGGTCATTTTGCTAGCGTTACGATTGGTTGGGGACTTTTCCTTGGCGCAACTGCAGCTAGCTTGGTTGCATCAGCCGGAGTTGTTAACCCAGCCGTAGCTATTTCGCTAGGCTTCCGCCCAGAAAGTATGGGTTACTTGGGATACTTGCTCGGGCCAATAGCTGGTTCGGTTGTTGGTATGAACTTCTACCAAATGTTCTTCACTAACGAGAAGTCTAGCTTTAGTGCTTTAACAGCAGCTCCTGCTAAGAAGTCATCTGCAAAAAAGAAGACTACAAAGCGCAAAAAATAAAAAAGTTTCTGTTTTAATAAAAAGAGGCTGAGCGATCAGCCTCTTTTTGAACTTCACTACAAACTACCAACTATTTATGGGTGGATGCAAAAGTCGTGATCTTTGCCCGGGCTAAAGTCATTATTCCTAATTCCGTCGGCGACTGCTCCTAGGCGGGATTTAGCTCCATCTATGCCGCGCTGCGTTTTGGAGATACTACCCCGCATCCCAGTATCAATAAAGTCTAGAGATACATGTTTCGGTATCTCGTCGTGCAAGATTTGCCAGGCCAATGCGTAGAGTGTTAATTGTTCGCTACTACTCGCCCGAGCTTTGGCACGCTCCGGGGTATCAACGGTTGTCGATGTCTTATAGTCACGAATCTCTACACCGTCGCCATCCGGCAAGACGGCATCAAATTGACCTCTCACTAGCAGGTTGATATCGTCGAGGCTAATTCTAAATGGTTCCTCAACGGCTATTGGGACCTCCGGTTTATGGAGCGTTCTCTTCACGATTTGCTCTAAGGTTTGTAGCCCTTGTGCTAGCGCACGATCCCGCTGAATGGCTGATAAATATCCGGCTTTCGGCCACTCGCTACGTAGTTTGGCTTCGAGCTCTTGATGATTAATCTTCTGACCACTAATTAAACTTCGGTTCATGTCCTCTATGAGCTTATGCATAATTGAGCCATAGTCGCGTGATGGGCTCGGCTCTTCTGGTGCGTTCAAGACGTGTTTGTAATAAAAGTTTAGCGGGCATCGCAAATAATCATCGATTTGGCTGACGGTAAGGCTGACCTGTTCCCCATTTAGTATTTTAGTTGGGATTTGGACGCTACCAGGTAGCGCCAGCTTAAATAGTTCTAGGCCATTTATTTTTGTTTCTACTGGCGCATGGTTAACGATACTGTCCTCGTCAAGGGCCTCGCTCAAAAAGCGCGATGGCTTACGCATGGTCTGGGAGTTGTGGCGGCCCGACAATGTTAGCAGAAGCTCATCTTTTGCCCGAGTCATGGCGACATACATTAGGCGTCTTTCTTCTGGAATATGCTCGTCAGCCTCAGAATAATATTGCTCTCTGAGCTTTTCCGGCAGGCGTAGCCCGCCGAAATTCTCAGTAAGCGGAAAAGATTTTTCGGTGCAGTCGGCTATATATACAATAGGCCACTCCAGGCCTTTGGCCTTATGAACGGTCAGGATATTTACATTGTCGCCGCTTAGGTCAAGTGTTCCGTCCTCACCGCTATTTCCAGCGGCAATGAGCGCCGGCAGGGCTTCGATATATGAAATGGCGCTCGGTGAGCCTGCAATTTGTTCGAATTCTTTGAGTGTACCGAATAGCTCGCTTAGACGCATAACGGCCGTGGCGGCCAAGGAATCGCTTTTGGCGTCTTCAAACAACTTTGTTTTTAAACCACTAGAGTCAAGTATCTGGTAAGCTAGCTGCCCGACACTAACAAGTCCTAGATTCTCTCGCCAGGTGTCGATTAGCTCCAGCGCCTTTTTAGCTTTTTTAGAGTCACTAGACTTTATGGTATCGGAGAGTGATTCGTGTTCGCGGCGGCTGTTGGCAAGTAGCTCTGTTAAGTCACCGGGGCTTATGTCAAATAAAGGACCGGTCAATGTATGGAACAGGCTTACGCTGTTACTTGGGTCTACGACAGTTTTTAAAGATTCAAGCAGCGCCCGTATGATAGGTTGCTCGTATAGCTCGTATTTTTGCCCGGCAACCACGTGTTTTATACCCCTTGCCGACAGTATGTCGTCTAGCAACCGGACAGTAGCGTTCCGACGGGCTAATATGGCAATGTCGCCTAACGCAGTTCCGTGACTAATGCGGTTTTCGATATCAGTAGCGATCCAGTCAAGTTCCTCGTTCTGCTTTTCGAAAAGATGCTGTAGTGGCTCTTGCCCTGACTTGGACGTCTTTAGTTGCTTATCGATTTTTAGCCTGTCTTCTAGGCGGTTTGGGCTGTTGTTACTGATTAGTCTATAGGCCGACGCTAGGATTTGTTTAGTAGATCGGTAGTTTTCAATTAAGGTGATTTCTTTGGTTTTAGGGTAGCGTTTTTTAAAATCCAGGATGTTTGCGAGTGTAGCGCCCCGAAAACCATAAATACTTTGGTCGTCGTCGCCGACAACTAACAAGTTCTGCGTTTCCCCAACAAGCATGTCGACGAGTGTTGATTGCATCAGGTTAGTGTCCTGGAACTCGTCAACCATGACGTAATCATAAGATTCCTGTACTTGCTTTAAAACATTCGGACGTTTCTGAAACAGATCAATCACCCCATATATCTGATCGTCGTAATCTATCACCCCGTTCGTGCGGCATAAGTTAGTATAAACATCGTAAGCATTTGCCAGTTCTTTGTTCTTGAGCATTTCTAGCTTTTCCGCCTCGTCACTTGCCGGCATTGAGACAACAAATTTTTTATAAACGTCTGGGGTAATAACCAGTTGTTTGAGCTTAGAAAAGTAATCACGTAAATCTCCGAGCAGGCTATCCGGCCGCGAGATCGGAGCATAGTACTCAAGGCCAAGGTCGTCGAGACGTTCTTGCATAAATACAATCTGAGAGCTCTCGCCTAGCAACACAAAATTACGTGCAAGACCCACATCAGCACCATGGCGTCGAAGTAGGCTCTCACCGAAGGCGTTAAAGGTCATGACTGGCAGATCTAGATAATAGCCACCGGCTAGTTCGTTCGCTCGGTCGAGCATTTCGGCAGCTGCTTTTTCTGTGAATGTTAGCGCTAAAATTCGTTTTGGAGAGACACCACTATTAATTAGACGGTTAATACGCTCGACGATGACGCGTGTCTTCCCTGTGCCAGCACCCGCCACTACCAGCATAGGTCCAGAGCTATGGCCAACTACTTCTGCCTGTTGTGGGTTCAATCTCGAACCCTGGAGAACTTTCATACCTCAATTGTAGACTGTTGGTTAGATAAACAAAAAAGAACCGTTTGACGGGTTCTTTTTTGTTCGATTCTTCCACAGCAAGCTGCTTGGTCTCTAAACACCTCACGATGTCTGAATACTAGTTTATACACAGCCCACGTTTATGTCAACAAAAGCGTGGTTTTTGAGTATGCCTGTGTACAAAATTGTGGAAAAGCCAGGATCTACAAGAGGTCGTCGTTGACAGACATGAAGATGGTTTTAACTTTTGCATTTTCATCAAAGACGAACGAAATAACCTTACCCTTAGACGATTTACCAACTAATGCACCTTCAGGGAAATACTGAGCGTAGTCACCTGCCGCATAACCATCAAGCGTTGCAGCTGGTAGGGCAAAATCCCAGGTGGCTGTAACATCAATGACATAATCTACGTCCCCTACTGCCTGTGCCGGAGTACGGACGCCAAGACCTTCTGAAGCAGCAATTATTACCGTTACGCTGTCGGCTATTCGGCTCTCTAAAGCGGCGGTGTTGCCAGATGTGATAGATGCTTTGATATTGTCAAGTTGCGTTTCTG
>JBBQBM010000035.1:0-6988 GCA_038317375.1 Saccharimonadales bacterium (SeqCode) | reverse complement strand
GATGCCGAATGTGCCGATTTTGAGTGGGAGAGGATCCTAAAACTCATGATCTTGTCATTTACTAAACCGAAATTTCTAAGATCTGAGTTTGAGGCCGAGTGCGGTAATGTGAAGGACGAACTCATGAGTGACGTTAATAATTATGGGCGCGCACTAAGCATCGCCATGTATGAGGCATTTGGCATGTTGGCCGTGCCAGATAAAGAGCGAGTTAAACTCATGAAGAACGTAACACTAAAAGATGTTTGCGAACTACACAAGAAAACGCACACCAGCTCTAATCTTAGGTTTGTTATAGCGGGAAACTTAAGGGGTAGGATGTCCAAGATTGAAGAAGTTCTTTCAAAGCTGGATATGCCAAAAGGGCGTGGAAGGATAGAACTCCCCGATGAAGTACCGACTAAGTTTGCTAAGCCAATATATATACCGATTACTTCAATAGACAATCTTTACTTCGATATAACTACTTTTCAAAAAAAAGTATTTGATGACAGCGACTGGCCGGCAGCGACTGTTGCGAACACTATTTTAACTGAAACGCTGAGCTCAAAAATTTTCGGCGAAGCCAGGGAGAGAGGCTTGGCATATAACATGGGTTCGGGCTTTGGGCAGTATAAGTCGTATGTCGACTGGGGTATCGGGGGTAACGCACAGCAAGAGAACCTCCCGGCCCTTGCAGACATTATTGTGCGTGAGCTAAAAAAGCTCAAAGCTGGCAAGGTTAGCGATGAAGATATTGAGGCCGCCAAACAATACGGACTGGGAAGATTTCAAAGAAGTACGCAGACTGTAGATGATGTGGTCAGCGGCTACAGTTCTCGTTATTTCTTACAGGGTAGTGTTAGTGATTACTATGGTTTCCCTGACAGGCTCACAAAAGTAAAAAAGGAAAAAGTCGTAGAAGTAATGCAGGGGATGTTCGATTCAGCAAACTGGGGACTGGGGATACTGGGTACGATAGACATACCATTAGTGAAAGAAATAAACGATAAGGTTGCCACTTTATGGCAGACCTAGATTCCTTAAAGAAATCGGTAGAAGCTCTATCTGACACTATAAGAGGTTCTTTTAAAGTCATAGATGGAGAACGATTAGACGTTGAACTCACTGCTCTTACTGAGCAGATGAACCAAAAAAACTTCTGGGCCGACAATCAAAAAGCCGCCGACGTTAGTAAACAGCAAGCAAAAATCGAATCAAGAGTGCGGCCTTGGAAGGCTATCATTCAGAGAGCGGATGATCTTAAGGAGTTGGTGGAGTTATCTGATATTTCTATGATTGGCGACATAGAAGGCGAATTACTAAGTATCGAAGAAATATACCAAGAAATGAAGGGTGAGCTAAAACTATCCGGAAAATACGACGATCACGATGCTATAGTCAGCATTCATAGCGGCGCCGGTGGGACAGACGCTCAGGATTGGGCCGAGATGCTTGAAAGAATGTACTTGCGTTGGGCGGAGACCAACAAAATTAAAGTTGAAGTAATTGACCGAACTGCCGGTGATGAAGCAGGCATAAAAAGCGTTAACCTGTTGTTCTCTGGTTCATTTGTATTCGGGAAACTTAAAGGTGAGCACGGTGTACATAGGCTTGTCCGTTTAAGCCCATTCAATGCCGATAGTTTACGCCAGACTAGTTTCGCAAAGGTCGATGTAACACCAAAGATTGACTCTCCGACCGAAGTAATTGTAGATGAAAAAGATCTAAAAATTGATGTCTACAGGAGCGGTGGCAAAGGCGGACAGTCTGTTAACACAACAGATTCCGCAGTCCGGATAACTCATCTACCAACCAACATCGTAGTCGCCATTCAGAACGAGCGTTCGCAGCTCCAAAACCGCGAGACGGCCATGACAATCATAAGGTCAAAACTAGCACAGCTACAATTAGAGCAACACGCCGAGTCGCTAGCGGAGCTAAAGGGCCCGAACGAACAGGCTGCCTGGGGTAACCAGATAAGAAGCTACGTCTTGCATCCATACAAAATGGTCAAAGATCTCCGAACTAATTTCGAAACCAGTAACACCGAGAGTGTTCTAGATGGTGATATCGACGGGTTTATAAACGCGTACTTAGATTTCTCGTTAGGTAAGTAGCCCCAAAAGACAGATTAAAGTATAATAAGCTTGTGATTTTATTTGATAGAGTAACCAAGAATTATCCACGTCGTGGCAGCGCAATCGAGAACGTCTCGATACACGTTGAGCCTAAGGAATTCGTGATAATTGTCGGACCAAGTGGCGCAGGGAAAAGTACAATACTAAAGCTTTTAACACGCGAAGAGAAACCAACCAGCGGTAAAATCATTGTTGGCGGAGTAGATTACGAGCAGCTGAAGGATCGTGATGTACCGATGTTGCGTCGAAAAATCGGGGTTGTTTTTCAAGACTTCAAACTACTACCAAATAAGACAGTGTTCGAAAATGTGGCTTTTGCTCTCGAAATCGTCGGTCATAGTAACCGCGAGATTAATCACACCGTCCCTAGGGTTTTAGAAATCGTCGGGCTGTCCGGCAAAGAACATCGCTACCCCTTGGAGTTGTCTGGCGGGGAGCGTCAACGCGTAGCAATTGCGCGAGCAATCGTTCGTCAGCCCAAAATATTGATCGCTGACGAACCAACGGGGAACTTAGACCCTGAGCACGCCTGGGATGTTATTAGAGTCCTAGAGAAAATCAATAAATACGGCACAACGGTGTTACTAACTACTCATAACCAAGATATTGTTAATCGACTGAAGCGACGGGTTATAACTATAAAAGACGGTCAAATCGTTAGCGATAAAGCAAATAGTGGGTACAAAAAATGAAACATAGAATTATCACATTTCGTCGCTTAACAATGTCCGGTATCCAGAACTTTTTTAGAAATTCTTGGTTGAGCGTCGCGGCTACTGCCGTCATGATTGTTGCCCTAACGATCATCCTCGGCGCAATACTTGTTAATGTCACCGCTCGAAATGCTATCAAAGAGTTATCTAAAGACATAAAAGTATCAATTTATTTCCAGGACAATGTTTCGCCAAGCCAGAGAGACAGTCTAATGACGGCCCTAAAAGCTAACGATGCGGTTGTGGGAGTGGAGTATATAACTCGCGAAGAAGCACAGTCAAGACTTAAGCAAAACCAAGACAGTGGCTTCGTAGATCAGACCTTAGCTCTCCTAGGGGCTGAAGCGTTACCGGAGTCATTCGACGTCTCTGTTAATGACCTAAGCCGACTTGAAGAGGTCGGCAATATTGCTAAAAGAGCAGAATTCAAGGATACCGTTGGTCAAGCAGCCGACGATATAACACTAGGTAAAACTAGATCAAAAGATACTATCGACAGAGCTGCATCCGCCCAGAAATACATTACGCTGGGCAGCATTATCGCAGCCTCAATTTTCGTGAGTGTTTCGGTGTTAATCATATTCAATACCATTAGGATGGCAATATTCACGCGTGCCGAGGAGATCCGGATAATGAAATTAATAGGCGCAACACCGGACTACATAAGAGGTCCGTTCATCATCGAAGCCTGCATGTACGGTGTCATAGCTGGAGTAATGTCTAACGCCATTCTTTATGCATTCGTCCTAACCATCGGTTCAAAATTATCTAGCCAAAGAGAGTTTGCCGAAACCTATAGTTTGTTTACCTCAGCTAATTTAGTGACAGCTATGGTAGTGGGCGGCATTCTAGTCGGTATATTAGTTGCCATCCTCTCAAGTACGCTAGCGATGGAGAAGTACTTACGCTTAAAAAAGTGGTAAGATAGAAGGTGTATCACAAAAATACACAGTAAGGAAAGTATGAAAGTCCGAAAATCGTCAATCACCAGAAGCATTCTATTTAGCAGCTTAGCTGTACTCTTCGTTTTTAGCGCTACCTTCATGCCAAAAAATCAACCAGCTTTTGCCGAAACAACCACCGAGCTTCGAGCCCAAGCGGCAAGTTTGCAGTCCCAAATCAATGATAATGCCGCAAAAGCTAAGGCACTAGCAGCCGAAGCAGATAGTTTAAAGCGCAAAATAGCAGAGTACGATATTCAAATTTCTGGTGTCAGTATTCAAATCGAACTCACCGGAGTCAAGATTGCCGAACTCGAGGAGAGCCTAAAGCAGGCCCAGATCGAACTTGATAGACAAAAAGTTTTGCTAAAAACCGCATTCCGCGCGCTTTACAAAAAGGGCGATGCAAGTAGCTTTGAACTACTAGTTGGCAGTGCTAGCTTCAGCCAGTTTATAAATGAACAAGATTATCTAGAACGCCTAAAGGAAGGTATTCAGAATTCCGCAAATAAGGTTATAGAACTAAAGCTTCAAATCAAAGCTCAAAAGGAAGAACAAGAGAAGTTACTCGTCGAGCAAGAAGATCAGAAGAATGCACTAGATGCTTCTCGGGCAGACCGACAAGAGGTACTAAACTACACCAAGGGGCAGGAGAATAACTATAGGCAATTAGTTAGCAGCCTTCGGCAGCAACAGATAGACATTAACCATAAAATATTTGCGCAATCAAATGCTCAAATATTTGCCGGAGACCCAAACAAGGGTGGGTACCCGACCTACCTGGCGAACGCTGCTCACGATTCTTTGATAGACCCATGGGGTATGTACAACCGGGAGTGCGTTTCGTACGCCGCTTGGCGCGTTCATAGCAAATTTGTATTGGGTCAAAGCTCTCGAGATATGCCAACAAATTGGCCATGGTACTATGGTAGCTACGGTAAAGGCTACGGTGGTAATGCGCGCGACTGGCTTGGCGATGCACAGGTCGATGGCATACCGTATGATCAAAGCCCAAGACCTGGTGATATCGGTATTCTAAAGAGTGGCGAATACGGCCATGCAGTATATGTCGAAGATGTATACGACGATGGTCGAATATATATCAGCCAATACAATTACGACTGGAATGGCCACTATAGCGAGGCGATTATGACCCCAAGTTCAAGTTGGTACTTCATCCACTTTTAACTGCACTCGTCGCCCAAAAGTTGCTACAATATAACTAATGAAAATTGTGGGAACAAATGCTCCAGTCGATTCTATGTCTCATAGAAGTTTGCCAAAAAAGCGCCGGCTTAGTTCGTTCACTGCAGGTATTTTTTGTCTCGGCTTGATAGCAGGTGTTTTTATATCCCAAGGCGTTGGCTTGTTATATTCGAACCAGACTAAACTGGGAACAGTTAGCTCTAACAGTTCGCTACCTAAAGATCTAAATTACGCCGGAGTCGAAGAAGTTTATGACTCTCTGCGGCAGAACTTCGATGGCAAGATTTCAGTCGACGACATATACGACGGGCTCAAGCGTGGGCTAACTCAGGCCACCGGCGATCCTTATACGACCTACTTTAATCCAGACGAGAATGAGGAGTTTAATGGTGAAGTAAACGGAACATTTTCTGGTATTGGAGCTGAATTATTAGCCGAGAATAACGTAATTATTGTCACCACGCCGCTTAGTGGCTTCCCTGCAGAGAAGGCGGGACTCAAGGCTAGGGATATAATCCTAAAAATAGATGACAAAGACGCCACGGCACTGACAGTCGGTGAGGCGGTGAAACTCATTAGGGGCGAAAAGGGGACTGTTGTGAAGTTAAGCATTTTGCGTGGTAGCGAACAGTTAGAGTTCTCGATTACCCGCGATACAATTACTATCCCCAGCGTAACCCATAAAATAGAAAACAAAATTGGCTATATGCAGATATCGCGCTTTGGTAGTGACACATACGAGTTATCTCTAGAGGCGGCAGACGAATTTATTGCTCAGGGAGTTAAGGGTATTATTGTTGACGTTCGCAACAACCCTGGAGGCTATCTTGACCAAGCTGTAAAAGTAGCTAGTCTTTGGGTCGATAAAGGAAAAACTGTCGTTGAAGAGCGCCGAGGTGACGTCACCGAACGTGTCGATAGAGCAGTAGGTGGCAACTCTCTAGGTCAGATCAAAACGGTCGTATTAATAAACGGTGGTAGCGCCAGCGCCAGCGAGATCCTGGCCGGAGCACTCAAAGACCAGGGGAAAGCAACTTTAATTGGTGAGAAAACTTTCGGTAAGGGTAGTGTTCAGCAAGTAGTCGATTTTTCTGGTGGTGCAGCTCTAAAGGTGACGATAGCAAAGTGGTATACGCCAAACGGCAAGAATATAAGCAAAGCCGGTATCGAGCCAGACAAAGAGGTTAATATTACTGCCGAACAGGCGGCTGGGACCGATTCACAAAAAAACGCCGCCTCTGACTCGTTCTAGGTATCAACTCAACAAAACTGCTCTTGCGCCAAGATACCAAACGGTTCATAATCTTCAAATTGTTTATCCTTAAATTTTGAAAGGTATTTAGTTGGATAAGCCCCGACACAAACAAACCAAATATATCTTTGTAACAGGCGGTGTGCTATCGGGCCTAGGCAAGGGCATCACGGCGGCCTCGTTAGCTTCGCTTCTTAAACTTCGCGGTTTGCGGGTCACTATCCAAAAATGTGACCCGTATTTTAATGTCGACGCCGGCACTTTAAACCCAAGTGAGCATGGCGAATGCTTCGTGACAGACGATGGTGCCGAGACAGATTTAGACCTTGGCCACTACGAGCGCTTTCTTGATCAACCTATGCCAAACTCAAGTAGCCTGATGAGCGGGCGGGTTTATAAAAAAGTCATCGACGACGAACGAGCAGGGAAATATCTCGGCAAAACCGTCCAAATTGTGCCCCATATTACGAACGTCATTATTTCTGAAATAATCAAAGCCGGCGAAGGTAGCGATGTGCATTTCGTCGAAGTTGGGGGTACGATTGGCGACTATGAGAGCTTGGCCTTTGTTGAAGCAATCCGAGAACTTAGTATCCGGGTAGGACGACCGAACCACGTTTTTTTGCATGTAGTTTACATCCCGTTCATAAACACCAGTAAAGAGTTTAAGACTAAACCAGCTCAGGCGGCCGTTAGGGAGCTACGATCGCTAGGGATTAACCCAGAGATCCTTGCCGCGCGTAGCGAACGCCGTCC
>JBBQBM010000034.1:0-7114 GCA_038317375.1 Saccharimonadales bacterium (SeqCode) | reverse complement strand
ACTATTAATGAGACCAGCACGAGAAATTAGTACTGCAGAGATAGAAAAGGTCGCTACGGGTGAAGGAATGATAACTATGCTCCAAGACGGCCTCTTAAAAGCCATAGCTGGCAGAACCACCATAGAGGAAATTTTTAGGGTGATTGGCTAGATGTTCTTTTGTTTTGACCGAACTAACGTGCGATACTAAAACTAAATCATGGCTAAAAGTCCAGAGCTTTATAATTCGAACAGACATTGGGAGAGTTTTGCGACCACGGACGAAGTTACTGTTACTAACGGTGGGGTGGTTGTTACGGCCGAACACTTTCATTTGCCAACCGGAACGGACAGAAGTGCGATATTCGTAAACGTCCTGGGTTTTGCGGCAGCCGCGCATTTAGTTGATTGCAACGCCGTGAGTCTTTCTACTTATAGGGGTGAGGTTTCGACTGATGAGTACGGAGACATAGATATTCATGGGGATAGGCCGTATGCTCGTAATACTTTGGTTAAGAGAACATCTGAAGGCGGTGCTCGGGTAGACGTCAGAACATTTGATGAGATTGACGGTATCGAAGGAAGAGTGAGCTTACTGGACATTATGGTTAATTACGATGAAGTAAGAAGAGTTATCGGTGACATTGATGGAGTATTAACAGGGGCACGAGACTGGGCCGAACTTACAGACATGCTCGTTAAGGCAAGCCTTAAACACATTTGTTACATAAAACCGAAGATCCGAAGATTGCGCATGTGGAACCTTGTCGCAAAAACTGACTTTGTGCTACCAGGTATTGAAGAACCGCCTATTGTATATTAATGATAATAGTGATATAATATACTCATAAACGTTGAGATTAGCGTCTCCGTTAGTAATTTAACAGATGTAAAAGGTTTGAGAGAGAAGGCGCGCACAAAGTGGACATTGCATATGTTGCGCGACTTATAAGCTACTACTGCTTTGTTTTTGGTCAACCAGAAGCATCGTTGGTACACGCATTAGTAGACTATTGGACTTCGGCTCCTTTGTCCCTCTCTCAATTTCGTAAGTAACTGGTGAACCTAAGTACCCAGTTTTCTGGTAACCAGGAGGTTACTGATGCCCAAAAAGAGCAAAGCAAAAAAAGACAACGCCGAAGAGTTAGTAGCAAATATGGGTCGTTGCAAAGGCTGCCAAGGGGATATAAGCGAAAAAAAGCGAAAAACACAATATTCGAAAATCCCAAAACCACATCCTGACTGCTTAGTCTGTGGTGGTCTCGGCGGTGGTCCGCTCGAAGATTGAATCTTTACATCTTGTTTACTTGTCCCCGGTCGAATTGTTCGGCCGGGGACAAAAATTATCAATAAGAAGTAACGCCTTGTATTTAAGAAGTTAATAGTGTAAAATCAGCAAAAGTTATGCAAAGTTTAATCCAGAAAATTGAGGCTAAATACAAGAAGAAGCAGGTTGTCGACGTTCAAAGCGGCGATACTGTTCGCGTTCACCAAGAGATTGTTGAAGGCGGCAAAAAGCGTATTCAGATCTTCGAAGGCTTTGTAATCCGCACTGATCGCAAGAACAGTTTAACTAGCAGCATCACTGTTCGTAAAATTGCCAGCGGTGTTGGAGTCGAAAAGAGTTTTATGCTTCACGCGCCAAGCATCCTTAAAATTGAGGTTACTAAGCGAAGTAATGTTCGCCGAAAATATCTTAGTTATATGCGTGTACGTAGCGGTAAGAGCGCACGCCTTGCTAGTGTTGAATTTGATAAAGAGTCCGTTAATAAAATTGATGACACCGAGGCCGAAGCTGAAATGGAGCACCTTAAAGAGGAGGCTGCCGAAATGCACGAAGCCGAAGAAGTCGAAAAAGCCAAAGAAGAAGCCAAGGTTGATGCCAAAGTCGAAGCTGCATTGGCTGCTCACGACGAAGCACCTAAGGAATAGCCTTGAGTACGACTGGTTCTGGCAGACAAGCAGAATCCAGAGTCGCAGATTATCTAAAAAAGCAAGAGAAGTGGAAGATATTAGATCAAAATTGGCGGAATCGCTGGTGCGAGATAGACATTGTCGCCCGGCACAAAAATACTGTATATTTTGTGGAAGTAAAATATCGCTCGAGTAGCGAGTGGGGTGACGGTTTCGACGCCATTACACCTACCAAACTGGCAAGAATGGCACGCGCGGCCGAGGCCTGGGTGCTTATTAATAAATGGGAAGGCAATTATCAGCTGGCCGCTGTCAGAGCCTCTAATGACTCTATAGAACTTCGTTATATTGACTGAAATCGTTTGATGTGATGTAATCTTGGTCATTGGGTTGAGGTTATACCTCCCCTCGAACATTGACGTGTTGGGGTTGAATGTGGCTTAATCTTGTCTCGGCTGGATGAACCGATTAAGCCATATTCAACTACATCGGAGGTGTTTTGTGACAGACGAAGATTTGTTAAGTAAAACAGGTCCATACAGGAACATGCGGGCTCGTGTTGCAATCGTACTACTCATCGGTATGGCGATTTCGGTTGGTTGCATCCAGTCATTCTTTAGCAACTCGGTCTTTGGACTGATCGACATCAATCTATGGATTTCCTTGTCGACGTGGCTCGTTATGGCCGTTGTCACGTTGGCAATGTTAAGCATAATTGATAATGGCTCGCCAGACTCTATGTCAGTAGGAAGTAATATTCTAGTGGTCATTACTTGGCCACTTTGGTTTGTGATCGCCTGCCTATATATGATCGCCAACTAGTTTGTGACAGTTCTCTGGCGGAAAGCACCGCCAGAGAACTGCACGGGCCTACCAACACGTCAATTTACCAAAATAAACAAGTAGTATTGAACTTGTCAGCCTAGTAAAGTATAATAAGGTTATCGAAGCCGGCCAATCAGGTCGGACTTTTTCATCTAAAACTTAAGTAATAAAAGGAAAAAAATGGATTTTGATCTAAAACAATTAGCTATCGCAATGCGAACCATCGCCGAAGAAAAAAACTTACCGGAAGACACTATCCGTGAGGTTATTGAACAAGCTCTTGCAGCAGCATGGCGCCGTGACCACGGTGACCGTGAACAAGAAGTTCGTGCCACTATGAATATGAATAACGGTGAAGTACACGTCTTTTCTAGTCGTGAAGTAGTTGAGACTCCAGGCAACGAAACACTTGAGATCTCTCTCGAAGAGGCAAAGAAAGCTAAGAAAGACGCTGTTCTTGGTGATCTTATAGAAACCGAAGAAAAGGTTGAGGGATTTGGCCGTGTCGCCGCCCAAACAGCCAAGCAAGTTATTCTACAGAGACTTCGAGAAGCCGAGCGAGAAATCGTCAGCGCTGAGTTCGAAGATAAGGTTGGAACAGTCATTAACGGAATTGTAACCAGAGTCGAAGGTCGTTTAGTGCGCCTTGACCTCGGTAAGGCACAAGGCATTATGCCAATGAGCGAACAGATTCAGGGTGAACGATATTACCCTAGCCAACGTATAAAAGTATTTTTGAAAGAAATCGAACGTGGTTTCAGAGGCCCTCAGCTCATTGTTAGCCGTGGCTGCCCAGAACTAATTAAGTTCTTATTTCAAAACGAAGTTCCAGAAATGGAGAGTGGTGCTGTTGAAATTAAAGAGATTGCCCGAGAACCTGGCGTTAGAACCAAGATTGCTGTTTCGGCAAATACACCAGGGGTTGATCCTGTTGGCACATTTGTTGGAGGCCACGGAACACGCGTTCAGGCTGTTACTGGCGAAATCGGTGAACAAGAAAAGATCGACATAGTTGTTTGGGCGGCAGAAATTACGGAGTTTATTTCTAATGCTCTTAGCCCAACAAAACCAACACGCGTCCAGGTTGATGCAGCGACTAAAAAAGCAGTTGTAACAGTACCTGTCGAGCAACTCAGCATTGCAATTGGCAAAGCTGGCCAAAACGTGCGTCTCGCTAGCAAGTTAACCGGCTATGAAATTGATATTGTTCCTGCGGCAGACGTTGCACAAATTCAGGAAGTTCCAAAAAGTAAACCTAAGCGCAAAGAAGACCTTGAAGGCGGGCTACTAAACGCTATCGCCGAGCACGGCGAGACTTCAAAATAGGAGACCATAGATGACAGATCTAGAAGTTGGTCAATTTGAACATGGCACAATTGACGAAAGGTTCGGAGCAGAGACTCTGCTTGAACATCAAGCAGAGGTAGTTATTCCATCCAAACTTTGGGTTGTAGCTAGACTCCAACGAGAATATCTGACCACGGGGGAGCTAGACAAAGACGCCTATAGTAACGTTGCAGATGAGCTAGGCATGACATTAGAAGAATTATTCTCTGTAGAGACGAGCGCTGAGCTAGCCGTGCAGGGTATTTCCGACGACGTCAAGTTATGGCTGGTTGGCAGAAAAGCCATGCAACTATATCGAAAAGTTACTATGCCTACCACGCCGCCTTGGTACATTCAATAATATTCAGCACTCTTGACCTTCGACTGCTAATTTGGCATACTTTTTACATGCCAGAAACGAACGAATTCCAAGACTATCTTAATCATCTTACAGATAATGCTCTAGGTAGCTTAAAGCAGGCGGACATCATCGCACGACAGGCTGGTTCGGCCTATGTAGGCACAGAGCATCTTTTAATGGGGCTACTTGCTCAGCCCACAAGTGTCGGGGCAAAGTTATTAAACACTCGTGGAGTTAATATTGATAGAGCTAAAGTAGCACTCGATCTTACGCCGAAAGTGTTAAATATTTCTCTTGGTGCGAAAGGTCTTAGCGAAACCGCTAAGTTAACCCTAAAGATGAGTTGGGATATCGCTCAGGACTTCTCACAAGATGTTTGCGGCACGGAACACATACTGTTTAGCCTACTTAATCAAAAAAATTCACGGGCTACCGAGCTTTTGCGCAGTATGAGTGTTGATGTCGACAAGCTAACACTGGAGCTTGAGCAGTTCCTCCAGCAGCAAGCTAGTGATGTTAACTCTCGATCGGACGGTGCCGCGATTCGTACAAAGAGGAGTAAATCTGGTGGCTCGGCACTTGAGTATTACGGAACAGACCTAACAGATCTCGCAAGGCGCGGTGAGCTAGACCCTGTGGTTGGTCGAGAAGAACAAACTACTCGTGTAATTACTATCTTGAATCGACGTTCAAAGAATAATCCGGTCTTGATAGGTGAGCCTGGCGTCGGTAAAACTGCAGTTGTTGAAGGACTAGCTCAGAGGATCGCCAGCGAACAGGTTCCAGATAGCCTACTTGATAAACGACTTATTACCTTAGACCTCGCCGGAATGATCGCTGGAACAAAATACCGAGGTGAGTTCGAGGACCGTTTAAAAAAAGTGATCTCTGAAATAAGTCAGGACAAAAAGACCATATTATTTATCGACGAACTTCACCTAATTGTTGGAGCTGGCGCAGCCGAGGGTGCAATCGATGCCGGAAATATGCTGAAACCAGCGTTAGCTCGGGGAAAAATACAACTAATCGGAGCAACAACAACGGCAGAATATACAAAACACATTGAGAAGGATACAGCGCTTGAACGTCGTTTGCAGCCAGTAAAAGTCCCAGAAACGACACCCCGCGAAACTCTCGCTATCGTCAAGGGTCTTAGGAAACATTACGAGAAACACCACAGCGTTAAACTCAGTGATGAGATTCTATCGGACGCGGTTTATCTTGCTGGCCGTTACATTGCTGATCGTTTTATGCCAGACAAAGCTATCGACCTAATTGACGAAGCTTCAGCCATGGTACGTACCGAAAAGAGTAAGTCAAACCCAGAGGAGCGAGCTCTTATGAAAGACATAAAGCTCATAACTCTGCACATGGAAGAAGCAGTCGACTCCGAAGATTACGAGAGTGCGGCAAAGAAGAAACAAAAGATTAGTCAGTTGCAAAAGAAGCTTGAAGCTATCCGCGGAAAACTGCCAAAACGTGAATTAGAGCTGACTAGCGACGATTTAGCTAGAGTTATTGCAATGCAAACAGGTGTTCCTGTTTCAAAAATAATGAAGAACGAAGCTAAGCAATTATTGGATCTAGAAAAGCATTTGGCTCAGTTTGTTATAGGGCAAAAAGAAGCGGTTTCCGCAGTGGCGCGAGCTGTTCGTCGAAACCGAGTCGGGCTAGCCAACGAGCATAGACCAATAGGCTCCTTCGTGTTCTTGGGGCCTACAGGTGTCGGAAAGACAGAACTAGCCAGGGTACTCGCCAGGGAATTTTTTGGTAGCGAGAAATCACTTATAAAAATCGACATGAGTGAATTTAGCGAAAGGCATACAGTCGCAAGACTAGTCGGTGCACCGGCAGGTTATGTCGGCTACGAAGATAGCGGCGAGCTGACAGAGAAGATCCGTAGGCAGCCGTATAGTCTAGTCTTGTTTGATGAAATTGAAAAAGCGCATCCTGATGTTTTCCATACTTTGCTTCAAATACTCGAAGACGGAGTCCTTACCGATGCCAAGGGCCGAAAGATTGACTTCAGTAACACGATTGTGATTATGACCAGTAACCTAGGCGCCGATAAGCTACAGAAGGAAGTTACGCTAGGCTTTAGTAGCTATGGCTCTAAACAGTCTGGCTCGCTTGCTGAGTTGCACGAAAAGAACACCGAAACAATAACCGAAGAATTACGTCGGTTCATGCGCCCAGAACTTCTTAACAGGATTGATAAGATCGTTGTTTTTCATTCCTTAAGTCGCGAAGACATCAAAAGGATTGTTGAGATTCAACTTTCTGAATTAAAGGATCGAATGCGTAAACAAAAACTTGGGCTAACTACCACTACAAAAGTTCGTAATTGGTTATTAGACAAGGGCTTTGATTCTAAGAATGGTGTTCGGCCACTTCGACGCCTCATACAAGATACGATCGAAGATAAGATCGCCGAGGGGATACTAGATGAAACTTATACGCCTGGTTCGGTGATAGCTATCGATGTTGAAAAAAACGAGCTTGTCTATAAACGTCTCAGCGAATAAACCAGTATAATAACAACTGAATATGGGTAAAGTCGCTAAATATACGGCCGTTAGTTTGAGTATTATAACCATCACAGGTTCTGCGTTTGCAGTGTCTAAGCGTCGCGATATTTCGGACTGGTTAATTTTACGAGGTTATGACGCTCCAGCTGAGATTGTACAGTTATCAGAACGAACCACCATG
>JBBQBM010000033.1:0-7341 GCA_038317375.1 Saccharimonadales bacterium (SeqCode) | reverse complement strand
ACTCGGAGACACTCGAGCAGACAAGATAATCATTCTAGACGCACCCTATGAGGTTAGTATAGATAGGTTAGAAAAAGCTGGTAAGACTGCAACAGACGACCGATTCGAGGGAGAAAGTAGGGCCTTCCATGAGAGAGTAAGAAACGGCTTCTTAGAATTAGCTCGCGATATTGGTGAACGTGTGGTTTTAATCGACGCATCAGGCACTCAAGAAGAAGTTATGCACGAAGTATTTTCAGCCGGTTTACATTTACTTAAGAATGGTGTTACCGAGGAAACGCCTAGTTCTTGACCAGATTCGTCTAGAGGTTACAATATTTATATTATGAAAAAACCGCCGGCTGAAGCCCAAGCGGGTGGGGTATACAGCAATCTGCAGATCAAATCTGCTGTAGCGGCTCAGCATATTGTCATTTTGCCGTATGAAGAAGCTCACGTTAACGGTAGTAGCTACGACGTAACCCTTGGCTATTACTATTACCGCGCCGAAACTCTGAACGAGAGGCCAGTTTATAACCCCTTCGACCTCGAGGATGTTGAGCGTTATTTTGACGGGCCGTATAAAGCGATGACTCACGAAGCTTGGGCGAAACTCAACGGCATGAAAGAAGTAGCCGGAATTCCGTCCGATCACCCTGTTATTCCGCTCAAGCCAGGCGAAAGAATCTTAGCTCATACTCATGAATTTATCGGTATCAAAGCACCCGGAACCAGTAGTTTACAGGCCAGAAGTACTTGGGGGCGAAATGGCATCGCCATTTGCTTAGATGCTGGTTGGGGTGACCCGGGCTATATAAACCGTTGGACAATGGAAGTTTATAACATGAACCAGCGCGAAACTGTACTCATACCGGTTGGCGAAAGAGTGGCGCAGATGGTTTTCTTTAACACCGGCGAGGTGCAAAGTAAATATTCCGAGCTGTCAGGGAAATATCAGCAAAATGACGATCTAGATAAACTAGTCCGTACTTGGTCCCCAGACCAAATGATCCCAAAAGCCTACAAAGACACTAGACAATTGCCAACACCAATTGAGGGTGCTATTTATGACTGAACGAGGATTATACATCGTTATTGAGGGTACCGAGGGTGTCGGCAAGACCACTCAAGTAGAACTCCTGGCCGCTAAACTACGAGCGCAAGGCAGAATGGTTCGTATCGCTCGCGAACCCGATAGCCAGACCGACCTAACGGCTAGGGCTATCCGCAACCTCACACAAGACCCACGCTACCCTATGAACACTAAGACCGAAGTTCTTCTATATAATGCTGCCCGTTCGCAGTCCTTAGACATCGTACGCGTGTCGAACCAAGCAGGTATAGACTGTATCGTCGATCGTAGCTTTCTAACTACCCTTGCGATTCAATATTATGGACGCGGGGACATTAAAGATTATGAATCGATTGATAGAATTATCCGATTTGCAGTTGGCGACATGCATCCAGATGTCATGTTGATTCTAGATGCCCCAGTCGACGCATTAATGGAACGTTCTGAACATCGCAATCATGGCGAACGGTTCGATAGCCTCGACAGATCATTTTTAGAAAGAGTCCGTAATGGCTATTTAACCGAGGCAACCAACCGAGCCATCCCTGTAATAGACGCTATGAAGAAGCCAGTTGAATTGGTGGAAGAGATTATGGCACATATTGCCTATGCGCGCGGGGCTGCCATTAACAGGCCAAAAGTTGTCGAGCAACTTGAGGGTCCGGTGAATACAGTAAATGAGATCCCACCCATCAAAACCCAAACAAGCTACCTAGCCATTGCTAGAGGGCTTACGCATGCTCAGCAAGTATCGTTCAAGGAATTAAAGACCGACCTGGAATACTACCGTCCAGAAAACTTGGGAAAGAAAGTAACTGGAGCATACGACACAATTTTAAAGAAGATACTACAGAACTATACCCAGGCAGTTAAGGATTATTCTAAATACTTGGCAACTCAGGCAATCCATAACAATAAACCGTTTAAGATTGAGAAACTGACGAACGACGCTCGACAACTATGTCGAAACCTATTGCCCGCCTGCATCTTAATCGACGTCGGGGAAGTGCAAGGGTTTGAAGAATTAGAAAAGTCTCCGGGCGAACTTAACACCAAGGTTAGTAGTCTTTTGCCGAATATAGATCCGGAACCGCCAAGGCCAGGGGCGAATCTTAAAAGCCATTTTCCCAAAAACGAGTTTGAGGTTCTGGAAAGTATTATCTTTGCAAATTCAGACCAAAGCTCTGCATCAATTAAACAACTTGTTGACGAGTTGTCGTACGAAAAGAAGGCCAAACTCCTAAAAGAGAGTCTAGGCAAAGTCACAGAGTTACACAATGTAACGTATAGTTTTGACATATCTTGCGAGTTAAAACAGCTTTTTGATCTATTAAAGGATGTTGGAGGCAGCGCTACTTTGCAAGACTTAACTCCACGCAATGGATACGAAATACCTAGCGAAATAGAAACAGCCGGTTTGGCAGATTTATATCAACAATCCTTCGATCTTAGCCTAGAACTATTTAGTCTACTTCAGGCTGCTGGATTCGAACATCAGGCTCAATACGCTACTTTGCTAGGACACCGCATAAGATGCGTCCTAAATCTTAACTTCTCTCAATTTGGCAAATTAAAGATAGGTAAAAATCAAGGTTTCAAACCGCTAGCTAAAAACATAAAACAACAGGTTCTTAGTGTCCATCCTCTACTCTGGGGAAACTAGTTTTCTTTTTTATGTAGGATACTAAGCTGTTTGTCAGCAGCATGAAAGAAATCTAAGAAATTGTCATATTGTTTGGTTGGGCGCGACGAGACTAGTGCCGTTCGAGCAGTTACTTTGATACCCTTGTAGACAACATACAGGCCATCCAGGCGACCTTTAATGGCATTCAAGCCAGTACGGTACGATTCCTCGTCGCAGACGCCAAGCGGCAGAAAAACCACAAACTCATCACCACCTTCACGGACCACTAAAATATCTTTTTCGTGACACTTGCGGTCTATCTTGAATGACTTTCCGGGAATGTGTGTTCGAAACTTTGCTTCAAGTAGCTTGTAAAACTCCTTCAGGACCTCATTACCGGCGGAGTGAGAAAACTGGTTATTTACAGTCCTGAAGTTACGTAGGTCAATATATAGGAGCAAGAAATCCCAAGATTTCTTCTTTTGTTCATAAAGTAGAGCAGCGCTATCAAACAGCCAAGCTCGGTTCCTTAGCCCGTGCGTATCTGTATAAGCTATCTTGCGCCAATGCAGCGGGTTGAGGCGTTTGGGGAATAGTTTTCGAAGGTGATTTTTCATTCTTTAATGATTATAGCTCAAGACACCTTGCATTTAACGCTCCGTATCTGTATAATTGCAACATTAAGCCTAAAGACAGTGGCCGCAACAATAAGTGCCACCGAAGGTGAAAGACAATTTATTGTCTTTCAACTGTCTTTTTGGTTAAACCCGAGGAGACATTTTTGTTTTTAAGGGATAAACGGAGCAAAAGATGCCACTAAGTAAAATCAAGAAAAACGAACTTGTCTCAGAGCTTTCTGAGCTATTTGGTAGCTCAAAACTAACGGTTGTGGCAAAATACCGCGGCCTAACAGTTAAGGCTATGCAGGAGTTGCGTCGAGAAGCAAAATCGCAAAATACAAAGGTTAAAGTTGTTAAGAACCGCTTAGTAAAACAAGCAATGCTAACAAACGACATTTTCAAGGACACAGATGTCAGTGCCTTAACAGATCAGCTACTTTATGTTTTCAATGCCGAAGACGAAGTAGCTCCAGCCCAAATCGTTCATGGTTTTGCTAAAAAACAGGGGATTTTGGAGTTTGTTGGCGCTATTACTGCTGAAGGCATGTTCTTGGGTGCAGAGGAAGTCAAAGCTTTGGCTGTTCTTCCAAGTAAGAATGCGCTTAGAGGTATGTTAGTTGGTACGCTGGCAGCACCGCTTAGCGGTTTTGTAGGGGTACTAACTGGCAACTTACGACAATTTGCCACTGTTTTGGAAGCTAGAGCCGAGTCAATTAAATAAGTTAATTAAAGGAGATATTATGTCAGAAGAAACTAAGAAAGTAGAAACTCCAAAGGAGTTCGAAAAACTAACAGCCGAGCTAGATAAAATGAGCTCACTAGAACTTAGCAAGTTTGTTAAGTTCCTAGAAGAATATTGGGGTGTTACTGCAGCTGCTCCTGCCGCTGCCGCCGCTCCAGCTGCTGCTGGCGAAGCTGTTGAAGCTGTCGCTGAAAAGAGCGAATTCGACGTCATCCTTAAGGATGCCGGCGTGCAAAAGGTTGCAGTCATCAAAGCTGTTAAGGACGCTACAGGCCTAGGCCTTGGTGAAGCTAAGGCTATCGTTGACGCTGCTCCAAAAGCCGTCAAAGAAAAAGTCCCAGCTGACGAAGCCAACACCATGAAAGCTGCTCTAGAAGCTGCCGGTGCTACTGTCGAACTAGTTTAGTAAGACTGTAAAACTAAAAATAGAAGCTGAGAAATCAGCTTCTATTTTTATATTTGCATAGTTTATTCGTGGCGCAGGGCGTCAATTGGGTTAATACGAGCCGCCCGACGCGATGGTATAAACACAACTAGATAACCAACCAACATAACGAACAAAAGAATCAAACCCACGAGCCAAAGGGGTACCGCGAATAAGCTAACATTGCCGGGGAAGCCCCGTTTATTGGCCAAACTTGTGATAAATATGTTTATAATCATGCCTAGCGACCAGGCGCCGACGACTCCGCCAACTCCTCCAGCTAGTGACAGTGTCAATGCTTCGGCCATAAATAGTCGTTTAACGTCACGGCGTCGCGCTCCAATCGACATCATTAAGCCAATCTCTTGTGTCCGTTCGAGGAGAGAAATAGTTAAGGTGTTAAACATGCCTAAGATGGCGATCACCATGCCGATCCCGCCAAAGCCGGCCAAGATGTATGCAAAAATACTGAATAGATGGTTAACCTGGTCGAGTGTATCTATTGGCGACTGGGTGATAAAACCTAAAGATTCTATTTGGCCACGAATATTTTTTATCGAATTCTGATCATCAACAACTACTTTTACCTGCGAATAACTACTTGAGCCGGCTTGTTCAACAATCAGCGAGCTAATATAAAGTTGTGGTCCGCCTCCGATATCAATGACCCCTCGAATCGTGACAGTCTTCTCAACACTCCGCTTCGATGCTTCGGCGTCAATAATATCGAGCGTGGCCTTTAGCTTGCTACCGACTGCTTTTGAGGCATCAGAGATACCAACTGTTTCGAGTAGTGCAATGTTCACAATGCCGTCCTCGGCTTTAGCAGTATCGATACTTATCGTACCAGCCAAAATTTTTGGTGAAACCAACTTTAGATATTTACTATCAACCGCATAAGTAACAGCGTCTGTCGTTGAGTTTGCAAGTGAGGCTCTGGCCGGCAGGATGAATGTTTTTGAGACTTCAGTAACATGCGAGTATTTGCCGATTCGGGAAATGTTCTCATCGTCCAGATGTACTACCTTACTGTCAGGCGAGGTAACGTCTATAGTTTTGATCGATTCTGAGTCGACAATTTGGTCATTAACCGTGTTCTTTAGTCCGACAGCAAAGGACACTAAGAAGATTATGGCTCCAATTCCAATCACAACACCAGTTGTGGTTAGGGCAGTGCGCAGCCTTTTAAATATCAGGTTCTTAACTGCTATATAGCCGAGGGTCTTGAGTCGCATGCCGACTACTTTAGTGTCTTTAGTGATGTGACGGTCGTCTTGGCTTGTCATGCTACAACCAACTTCTTAGCATCTTTGCGATTATTGGCAATCATGTGACCGTCAAGAATCTCGACTTGGGTGTCGCTATAGCGCAAATAGTCCATGTTATGGGTGATCAAAATAATAGTACGACCCATCTCTTTCTGAACCTTTTTGAGAAGGTCCATAACCATGTCGCCACTTTTGGTATCAAGGTTTCCAGTAGGCTCATCAGCCAAGATAATTTCTGGATTAGCGACTAGTGATCTAGCCAAAGACACCCGTTGTTGCTGACCACCAGAAAGTAAAGTTGGTTTGTAGGGGGCATACTCTTCGAGATGTATGCTCTTAAGACTCTCATAAGCTAGTTTATTAGCGTCAGCTATCTTCCAGCCTGCTACATATAGCGGCATAGCGACATTCTCAAGTACGCTCAGGCTCTTAACCCAGTAGTTAGCTTGATAAACAAGGCCAAGCCGCTTAGAGCGAAAATGGGCCAAAGCATCGGTCGGTAGATCATAAACTTTTTGACCACAAATTGAGATAGTCCCGCTAGTCGGCTTTTGCAAACCTGAAAGAATATTAAGGAGCGTGGTTTTGCCGCTACCGGAAGGACCGTGAATAATCGTGAAACTATTTGGTTTGACAGAAAATGAAATATCTTCCAATACCGTTGCGCTACCGCGGGGAAGGGAAAACACCTGTCCCACACCATCAAGCGTCATAATTGCCCCGTCTGTTGAACTACCGCCCGCCATTACTGCCCCCCAAATATTTTCTTGAGCGCATTGAATATGACGCTAATAACGTTGTCGGTACCGTTGCCAATAATTGCCGATCTATTTTCAGAAAACGCCTGGTTATTTGAGCCGTCTCGGCTTAAAGACTGAAGGTGAAAAATTTTGGAAGTCGATAAGTTCGAGATTATTACTAGATGGTCTGTAACTTTGTTGGCGTCTTGCGCAGTCGACGAGTTATAGCTCGAGCTATTGCTGCCTTCGCCGTAAGCAACCTGGCTAGTAGATGGTTCGTCAGTCTTCCATGACACGATTATCTGTCCTTGAGCGTCCGAACCAGTTCCCTTAATACTAGTCTCGACCTTCATGTCAGTAATTTTTGGCGGCCTAGTATCAAGCGAGGTATGGAATACCTGTTTATCGGATACAGTTAAGTTCCCGGCACTGTCGCGTGACTGGGCGATTAGTGAATACTCTGTGTCGTCGATCAAGCCCTGTATCAGAACCTCGTGCAGGGTAGTTAGCTTATTGTCGGCCGTTGCTTTTTGAGCTTGTCCTAATGGTCCATAACTTAAACCAGAGCTAGCTTCGACGTTAGTGACCCAGGTGACTTTCTGAGTGCTTGTCGGTTCGTCTGCTACAGGTTGAAAGCGCAAATTAGAAATTCTTGGCCGAGGTGGCGTCGCGAAACTTAGAGTGGTCTGATCGTATTCGTTGTCATCAGCATCGAACGGGTTAATCTTGTAGTAGTACGTGACACAGTCAAAAGGTCTGTGGTGGTGCTCAGACCCGTCCAGTTACCGCTCCCGACTGCATCACCAGCAACGGCGCTGTTGTTGGTGGTGTACTGTATCTGATATGAAGATGGGAAGTAGTTACCATTCGGC
>JBBQBM010000032.1:0-7579 GCA_038317375.1 Saccharimonadales bacterium (SeqCode) | reverse complement strand
ATGCGCTATTGCCCGAGCTGCCACTTCGGCAGTCTCTGGAATATTCGATAGCATCTGTTTCGACACCATTACGGAACTCTTCGTATTGAAGCTGTTCATTGATCGAAAGCGCGCTTCCAATCTTGTATGTCAATGGGGCGACAAGGAGCCCGATGGCACAAAGGGCAACTATGAATTCGCTGCCACCGATGTGCAGGTACTCCTGCCAATAGTGATTTTGTTTCCGTAGGTACTTGACGACTAGCACTGCACACGCTCCAACGAGGGCAACGAGTACGACCATAAGAAACGAGAAACCGAACATTTTCACCTCTTTCCAGGTGCTAGGATTTGTCTGTTGAAATGACTTGTAAAAGAGCCAAGAAGACATGTTTGCGGTCACCACTAGGGCGACTACCACAGAGGCCTTCACTCTTAAAGCCTATAATACTATAAAATCACGAAAATGTCCAGGAGCAATGAGATTAATTACTGATCGAGGCTTCTTTCATGATTCTGAGTAGGCCGCAGGTTACTTTTCTTGGGCCGAACCCAAGGCGTCGCTTGCCAACTTCAGGTCCGGGGCATCCATCGGCTCGTATTCTATCCCAGTCAGATGGCAAAAGCTCAACATCGCGGCCAACCTCTGGACATTCTTCATAAAACACCGCTTCTTGATATTCGGTTGGCTGGTCATTTTCATCAAAGCCAGTCGGCATTTGCCGTCGCGAATGCACGCTTATATCAACAACGTCGAATCCCATACGCTCATTTTTAGGTAACTTAGCCTGGCTCATATGCATCCTAAATGCTTTCATGGGTGAGAAATATCGATCCCTTTCTGGGTCAAAATCAGGGCCTTTGACCACACAACCATCGCATAAAGGTATGGATTCAGCTCTAGGCTGCGTTGGTAGAGAAACTCGAAAGGGGAGCATTATTGCTTAATACCTTCTGAGATTTCGATAATTTCACGGATATTACTGTCAAAGTAGCCAATGGCCGCGGAATGCAGTAATCGCCCCTCATGACGAAACGCCCAATTTGGCAGTACCTTCACCGGTGCTCCGGCATCTCGCCAGGCGTTCAGGTTTCTGGCCGCAAACGGGTAGGGTACAACCGGGTCGAGCCTACTAATAGCGCATACTGCCGGCACGGTCCCGGGCTTGTCTTTGTAGATATCTATATCAGCCCATGTTTGGTCAAGCTCCTCTATGCCCATTGCGTTTTGTTTGAATGCTTTTCGGACAGGCCGAAAAAGCGGGTTGTACATAAGATTACGGGCGAGGTTTACGCCTGCCGAGGAATATAGACCAGGTAATGGTAGGCCGAGCTCTTTTTGAATGTTATAGGTACCTCTGTTCTCTAGGTTGGCTAACAGATTTGATCATATATTAACATAAAGTATAAGTACGGTCAAAGTCGCACCAGGGAGGACAGCACGATTTCCACATATGCAAGATTAGCTGCTTGATGGGGGAATAGTTCACGCGCCTCGTCTGTGTAATAGTCGTGGTTGCGAAGCAGCTTAGCTGTAGTTTCTAAGAATGTTATTTGATTCTCTATGGTTGGATTATCGCCACATAATTCTGCATACAACCCAACCGATCTATCCCAAAATATTTCGGTTTCACGACCTAGGGCCGCCAAATCAGCATCGGCCACGATTTGTGCTAGCAGGTTATCCTTAGTTGCCGCTTGTAGCATAACCCCATCCTCGTAGTGTATTTGGGTGGCTAAGATTACTTCTTCGACGGTGACTTCATCAAGCGGCGTAAACACCCCCGTGTTACGCATGGCTTCTCGAGCTGCTAGTGCGCTAGATACTTCATTTAGACCGCTACCTAGGTCTTGCTCAAAATCATGGAAGGCACCGCTAATTATAAGTAGAGCTTTATCTTTGGGAGTAATTTTTCTATTTGCAATCGCGAGATCGCAGAGAGTTGTTGTTGCACCGACAACATCATGACTATGAACTACGTTGTGGTAACCTTTTGGGTTCTGTCCCTCGGGCCCATATTTTGCATTAATAAGTTCGAAGGCTTGGTTGGCTAGAGTAAGGGCCGTCATTTCGACTGGATCGCGAAGTATTTCTACCTCAGGACTAGACATATAAAAAATTATGGTACAAAAACACAGTCTAGTCAATGCGACTCGACAGGGATGTTCTCATCTGCATTCCTACTCGGAACCTACCCTTGCTATAACCATTGATGATCGATCTGCGCTTAGGCGATTTGATGTGTTCGCAAAAACCTTTGACCCTCAAGTATGGATTCTTGTGCATCGACATCACCATAGCTATCTTGTCTGACAAAGCTAATTGCACTCACCGAACCATCTCGAACCATACCTATGCCGATGAAGTCAGCACTCAAAACCTCTTTTATCATTTGGTGCACCGCAGGGTCAATTGCGTCACCAGCTACGACGGGCACCTTTATCGATTCAACCCCATCTTCGATTATTCTGCCAGGGGTCATCAGTAATGATTCTGAGGGGGAGACGTCAAGCTGCGAAAGTGAATTAGGCCCCGTCTGAAAATCTTTTCTTACAATTATTCTCGCACCTTCCAGGCCCTCGCCTTGGTAGTAATTTTCGCAATACCCAATTATTAAAAAGCCTTCTTTTGTCAGGTTTCTGATACTTGCAGCATTTTCGATTCGTACCGAACCCCATGCGTCCCTCTTACCTTCAGCACGCATGACTACTTCTGCTGCTCTAGCTATTGCGACTCCAAGATTCTTTCCGCGGTGTTCGTTGTCGACTGCGGAGCCTTCGCGATATCCGGAAGACTCAGGCAAAACCTGCACAAGTGGTTCGTCAGCGTCAGGTATTGGAGAAGTTAAAACCTGAGCCTCTGCTATCATCTGGCCGAATTCGTCTCGTATAGCAAGTAGTTTACCGTGCTGATATATAACTCCTAATTCTTCCTCGGACAAGGCTTTGTGTACACCGAATAGTCTACGGTCTAACTCTGCCATTTCAGGAATCAACTCCTGAGTAATAATTTCTACGGTGATAATCTCCGAGCCCATAACTATGTCGATGGAATTACAGTAATTAGTATTTAGTTTTTCCGCGTTTTTTTGAGTGTTCATGCGTTTCAGCATATCAGGAAATCAATAAACTGCCGGGAATGACCAGGAAGTTAAGTCTGTGCGCTTGCTAACTATGCTGGAGGGGGATTATCGAATACGGCGCGCCGGTTCTACTTTTTAGTGTTTGAGTAGCTTTCTGGCGGGCTCGACCGGGATCGAACCGGCGATCTTCTCCGTGACAGGGAGACGTGATAACCGCTTCACTACGAGCCCCCAGAAAGTTACTCAAACTAATTGTTAAATGACCGGACTCGAGCCACAGTCTTACTTAAAAGATAACTTTTAAATCAGCTGTCGCCACGCCTCACATCTGGCACTTTGTGCGCAGGTGCTCCGGCCTTGCAAACCGCCACGGGCGGTTCTCACGGCGATCTTCTCCGTGACAGGGAGACGTGATAACCGCTTCACTACGAGCCCATGTTTGACCGAAGGTCAAGCACGTAAAATACTTGCAAATACTACCAAATCTAATCTGTTTTTGCAATCATTCGCATCTGTTAAAATAACTATCGTTCCCGACGCCACCTTAGCTCAGTTGGCTAGAGTGCCACTTTCGTAAAGTGGAAGTCCGGGGTTCGAATCCCCGAGGTGGCTCCAAATTCCAGTAGGTCAGTGTGAGAAAAGCCTGTGGCTTTACGCAAGGCCGGAAGCCGGAGCATGGACATGCCCGAGCTGAGGCATGCCAAAAGAAATTTTTATAAAATTATCTTTTGGTCGACCCCGCTTATCGGCTCCAGGCGGGTATCGTATAACGGCTATTATGTATCCTTCCCAAGGATAAAACGAGAGTTCGACTCTCTCTACCCGCACCATTCAACTCGCTCATGACCAGCCGAAGGGTTATAATGGGTAAAACCAAACAATGCAGAACTTCAAAGATTTAGTCACTGATAAAACAACACTTTTTATGGCCTTTATTGGCCTGCTACTAGTTGGGTTTAATATCTTGCTAGTTATTTTGCAGGTCGACACCACCCAGACGGTTGCCATTACTCGCTATAACCTAATCGCTTCCACGCCCTTTACTCGCGGCAACACACCGTCTCTATATACCTTTGCGCTAGCGCCAGCAGCTTTTTATGCAATTCAGTTATTGCTTGCTAGCCGAATGTACCATAAGCACCGCAACTTGAGCATTCTAATCTTGGGGCTTGGCTTTATAGTTTTACTTTTTGGGATTATCGTTAGTAGCGCGATTATTAACGTCAACAAATAGCATGACAACTCAAGAAATAGAGATACCATACCCTTTTGAGCGCAATTTTGGCTATCGGTTGCTAGAGATCTTACCCGGATTGCTCAGCTGGGCGGTACTTATTTTGCCGTTTGTCTTGGCCTTTGTTAGTCCCTTTGCGCTTGCGATAATAATCATCGCTTATCTCATCGCCTGGTTTCTACGAGCAATGGGTCAGAGTGCCAGGGTCATCCAGAGTTACGGAAATATGCGTCGCCACCAAGCACTCAACTGGGCTCCACTCATCACTGATTTAGACGACCCAAAGGCTAGTTTGTGGCGCCTTGACCATGTTCACGAAGATTTGCCGCAGTGGCACCAAAAGAACCTCAATCTAAGAGCTCTCCAGGTAGAAACCGACACGCTACGCTCGAGCGATATTTTTCACGCAGTCATCGTCCCGACATATAACGAGCCCAAAGATGTGCTTGAGCTAACTGTCAAACACATATTAAAAACCAACTACGATCTAAAAAAAGTTATCTTGATATTGGCCCCAGAGCAGCGTGATGGTGGCAAGCCCGTTTCAGCCTGCGCCGAACTTGTTAAAAAATATGGATCCAAGTTCCATCTTATGCAGAGCGTGCCACACCCAGCAGATTACGAAGTGGGGGATATAAAAGGTAAGGGTGCGAATGAATGTTATGCGGCTGGTTGGCTGGAGGGTTGGCTAAAGCGGAAGAAAATACCCAACGCCAGTGTCGTGGTGACGGTGCTGGATTCGGATCACCACCCAGACCCTAACTATTTCAGTGAGCTGAGCTATGTCTATCTATTGTCTCCAGACCGCAAGCACACTTCCTACCAACCAATTTCACTACTAACTAGCAATATCTGGGATGCTCCGGCACCGATGAGAATCCTAGCCCTCGGAACATCATTTTGGATGATGATCGTCAGTATGCGCCCACATATGTTGCGCAACTATGCTGCCCACGGGCAGGGGATGGATGCACTCGTAGAGTGTAATTTTTGGAGCAAACGGACAATTGTCGAAGACGGGCATCAGTTCTGGCGCACTTATTTCCGTTATGATGGGAAGCACGAGGTCTATCCTATCTTCTCGCCGATCTACCAAGATGCTGTGCTAGCCGAGACTTATAAAAAAACGGTTAGAGCTCAGTTTTTGCAGATTCGTCGCTGGGCCTGGGGCGTATCGGACATCCCCTATGTTATCTATAAAGGCTTTTTTACGAAGAATAAAGTACCAAAGCTGGACCTATTTCTAAAAACAGTCCGGCTTATTGAGGGGCACTTGTCTTGGGCGACGGCTTCGCTAATTGTGGCCTTTTCGGCATCCATTCCCGTGTATATCAACCCTCATGGCCGAGAGAGTTTTGTGGCAAATCAACTACCGGTGATAGCTAGTTACATACAAACTGTTTCACTAATCGGCATCCTCGTTACATTGTATTTGAGCATGAAGCTTCTACCCAAGAAACCAGCCCGCTACCGAAAGACCAGACACCTATATATGATTTTTCAGTGGCCTTTTATGCCGATAGTCACTATTTTGTTTGGCTCAACGGCCGCACTCGTATCCCAAACTAGGCTAATGTTTGGGCGTTACATCGGCAATTTCGATGTTACCGACAAGATTATTAAGAAATAGTAAGCATTTGTCAGATATCATTCCTCAATGATTTAACATTGACCGTTTTACATTTGAAAAATGCCAAATGACAAATCAATGAAAACTGAAAATGGTAAAAGGTAACTAAGACCTCCCGGCTTCGAACCCACCTCATTCTCTAACCCATACCCTCCAACCTCTAACCTGCTCATCTAAGGGCTTTTCGGATGTCGCGCTTGGTCTGTAGGGGATCTTGGTACGACTTATAACGAATAGCCGCTGCTGCATCGAAGCGGGCTAGAACAATAATCACCTGTGCGGCAATAGCCGAAGAGGGAATGATTGGTTCGGTTGCGAACTTAAAGACCGACTTTATAACGGCCTGCGACAGCTCTAGAGCCACCTCCGGAGCGTTTTCTAGGTGCTCGAGTGCTCTATACAGGCTAATCATCAGTTTGGCCTCAGAAAGGGGCTCCAGTGCTCCGGACCGCTTCAAGACCCGAACACTAGCTTCTAAATCGGCCTTCTCAACAGTGGTGAATATCCTCTCGCAGCCATAACAGTGGCGCCGTCGCCAGACACCGTTAGTCCGCTTTTGAGGGCGGGAATTGATAACTTCCGTATCTTTACTGCAGAAAGGGCAGATCATACTTCGTATCCGTTGGAGTTACGGGCTTTTCGCTTGAGCCAGATTGGATTTGTCGCTGCGGAGCGCAATGAAGACGTACGGGTTAGTACTTCGAATGAGCACCGTAAAGAGACAAATTCGATATGGCCAAGTAGCAAATCGCAGGCAGGCTTTGCCTGACTGGTGTTTGATGACGAAAAGTACGTAACCATGGCTACATGTTGTCATTACGGTAATAAAAAAACAAGTGTAAAAAAAGCGTTTCCTTGTGGGAAACGCCAGATTTACTAAATAATACCACCCTGATTAGCGATTGGCCGATTGGCGAAGGCGACGGACCCTTTTGGTCATAACCTTCTCTGATGGCAACTCTTCGAAGAAAAGTGCAAACTCGGCTAATGCATGTTTTTGGTTACCCAAACTTCAGCACCTCGTTTAACCCGCTTATGATAACACTTCAAACCTAAAAAAGCAATAGCTATGGTATTATTTACCTCTGATGGCAAAGATGTTTGAAGAATTAGGCAAGATAGGCAAATACGGCCGCTACGGTTATTTTACGACGCGCCGTGGGCGTGTATATACACCGACGTTCATGCCCGACGGCACGCGCGGAGTGGTTAAAAGTTTGATGCCTAACCAAGTCGCATCGACTGGCATCCAGGTTATTCTAGCTAATACTTATCATTTACATCTGGCGCCAGGCGAGAAAGTCATTAAAAAACTAGGTGGTTTGCACTCTTTTGGTAGCTGGCAGGGGCCGATCCTCACCGACTCTGGTGGGTTCCAGGTCTTTTCGCTAGGCAAATTCACTAAAGTGACAGAAGAGGGCGTGACGTTCAAGCACCCTATAACTGGCGAAAAACGACTTATCACCCCCGAGAGTTCAATGCAGATCCAGCTAGACCTGGGGGCCGACATGATGGTGGCGTTTGACCATCTGATAGGGCTAGATAAAACCAAAGTCGAAGATGTTAAGGATGCTTTTGAGCGAACTCACCGCTGGCTGGAGCGTTGCACGAAGGAGTTTAACCGTCTAACCAAAGACATGAAGCCGGCAGATA
>JBBQBM010000031.1:0-7593 GCA_038317375.1 Saccharimonadales bacterium (SeqCode) | reverse complement strand
GTGAAGCCAATTCATGTACCTGCTCCGGAAAAGGAAATAGTTGAAGAAGAACTACCAGTACCGAAAACAGATGAAGAAGTAAAAGAATCCGCCGAAGCTGAAGCTGTGGTGGAAGAGGAAGGAAAGGACGAATAATGGCCAAGAAATCAAGCCTAGAGCGCGACAAAAAAAGACATCTATTGCATGAAAAATATGCGGAACTTAGAGCTGAGCTTAAAGCGGCTGGAGATTCAGAAGGTCTACACAAACTTCCTCGGAACTCTAGCCCTACGAGACTTAACAATCGCTGCAAAGAGACTGGTAGGTCTCGCGGTTATATGCGCAGATTCGGCCTTTCCAGGCTGTCATTTAGAGAACACGCCGTAAAGGGAGAAATCCCCGGCATAACGAAATCAAGTTGGTAACAGGAGAAATATGATAACTTCAACAGACCCCATTGCAGATATGCTAACCCGTATCAGAAACGCCGCCGCTGTATCGAAGCGGGAGGTTGCTATGCCTTATAGCCGAATGAAAGAGACTGTGGCAAATGTACTCGCGTCTACAAATTTTGTGGACAGAGTTGAAGTAACGCAAGGCGAAAACGGCTTCAAGCAACTAAAGATTGTCATAAACCAAGAAGATACAAACGCACGCATTACAAATATTGAACGAATAAGCAAACCAGGTCGTCGCGTGTATGTAGGTGCAGACAAAATTCCGTCGGTAAGGCAGGGGCGAGGAATTATCGTAATGTCGACCTCAAAAGGTGTAATGACGGGTCGAGAAGCTAAAAAAGACAAGCTTGGCGGTGAATTAATATGCAAGGTTTATTAAGATGAGTAGAATTGGAAGATCACCGGTTGTAATACCTAGCGGAGTAACAGTAACTGTTGATTCAGATAATATCGTTGTTACTGGACCGAAGGGCACTTTAAGCCAGTTCATGATGCCAGGAATAAACGTCGAAGTTAAAGATAACCAGGCACTAGTTACACGCGTTAGTGAAGAGCGTGAACATCGTTCAAAACATGGATTGATGCGTTCTTTAGTCTTTAACATGGTCCAGGGCGTATCAGAGGGCTTCACAAAACAACTAGAGTTAAATGGTGTTGGGTTTAGGGTAGCGGTTGACGGTAATCGCCTAAAGATGTCTCTAGGCTTTAGCCATGAAGTTATATTTCAGATTCCCGAGGGAGTCACTATTTCGGTCGAACAGAACATTATCACCGTCTCTGGCATTTCTAAACAGCAGGTCGGGCAGGCAGCAGCTGAGATTCGTTCGCTTAAAAAACCTGAGCCATATAAGGGTAAGGGTCTGAAGTATGTAGGTGAAAGAATCATCCGAAAGAGCGGTAAATCAGGTAAGGAGAAATAATGGGAAGATTAACAGATAAAGTAGCAAATCTAGGTCGTCGAAAGCAAAAAATTCGAGCGAAGTTAAACGGTACTGCGAAGCGACCGAGATTAACTGTAACAATTAGCAATCTTCACGTTAGCGCTCAGCTTATAGATGATATTAATCATAAAACCTTAGCTCAAGCTACAACCGTTGGTAGTAAAACTACAGGGACGATGACAGAAAAATCTGTAGCCATAGGTACAGACATTGCCAAGAAGGCAAAAGCTGTTAAGATAACGCAAGTTATATTTGACCGAAATGGCCGTCTATATCACGGTAGGATAAAAGCCTTAGCAGAAGCAGCAAGAGCGGAAGGATTAGTGTTTTAATTATGAACCCAAATCGAAACATGCCAGAAAAAGACACAGGATTCACAGAAAATGTGATTTCTATTGATCGTGTTGCTCGAGTTGTTAAGGGCGGACGTCGCTTTCGTTTTAGAGCGCTAATCGTAGTTGGCGACAAGACTAATAAAGTAGGCATCGGAATTGCTAAAGGCATGGATGTCACGACGGCAGTATCGAAAGCTACTGATATTGCAAAGAAGAATTTAGTTGCTATCCCGGTTGTTAACGGAACGATTGCTCATGAAGTCTTTGCAAAAGTTGGCGGTGCAAAAATATTTATCAAACCTGCTTCGGCCGGTACCGGTTTAATTGCTGGTGGAGTAGTTAGGGCATTGCTCGAAGCTGTCGGTATAAAGAACGCCCTTTCTAAGTCCCTTGGGTCAAGCAACAAGATTAACATGGCATATGCCACCCTAGAGGCGCTTTCTAGCATCGAGCCTCGCGAAAACTGGGTTACGACTAAACACAAGGTTTCAAATAAACCAAAGACAGAATCAAAAACTCCTAAAGCTAAAAAAGTAGTGGAAGTAGTTGGAGCAACAAAATGAAATTTAACGAGTTAAACGTCAAGCGTACCAAAAAGACAACTCGCGTTGGTCGTGGTATTTCTGCCGGACAAGGCAAAACTGCCGGTCGGGGTACAAAAGGGCAGAACTCGCGAACTGGTGGTGGGGTACGACCCGGTTTCGAGGGTGGTCAAATGCCATTAGCTATGCGTATTCCTAAGCTTCGTGGGTTTACAAGTAAAAGACCTGTTGTGGCGGAGGTTTATACCTCTAAATTGAATAGTCTAAAAACAAAATCTATAGACAATTACATCCTTGCCGACGCAAACTTGGTGCCAAACAATAAAATCTCTGTAAAACTTTTGTTTGACGAAGATTTAAAGTCAGGTTTTAAGGTGAGTTTGCAGGGCGCTTCTAAGAACGCTATTGAGGCTGTTCATAAAGCTGGCGGCACTTTCACGAAAGTTGCTCGGATTAAGAGTTTGTCGAGTAAAATAAAAGAAGTTTAAGAATTAACTAGGAGGGTAAGTTTTTCAGGTGAAGTGGCGACTGATATGGCGTTCACTAAAGAACCGCGAAATGCAAAAAAAAGCATTCGCTGTGCTTTTTATGATCATTATTTTCAGAGTTCTCTCGCAGATACCTATTCCTTTTGCTGAACCGGCGCAACTACGTCAGGTTCTCGATAATATCTTTGCTTCTCAAGACACTCCTCAACTCTTGAGCTTTATAAATGTTTTGAGTGGCGGGGCAATAGCACACTTTTCAATTATGCTTGTTGGCCTAGGCCCATACATTACGTCGTCGATCATCATGCAACTTCTTACTAAGGCGTTTCCAAAACTTGAAAATCTACAAAAAGACGAGGGTGAATATGGTCGAAAGAAGATTAGCCAATATACCAGAATATTGACCTTGCCACTGGCGATTGTCCAGTCAATCGGAACAATATTTATTGTAAGACAATCCGCCAATCAGTTTGGTGGCCTAGGCGATGTTTTGTCTAGTGCAACCACGGGGCGCTGGGTACTAATGGTTGCCGCACTAACCGGCGGTGCAATGATCCTTATGTGGCTCGGTGAGCTACTCACTGAAAACGGCCTTGGAAACGGAATATCCTTGCTCATAACAGTGGGCGTTGTCAGTAGCCTACCGTCAATTGCCGGAACACTTATAAGTTCAACCGTAACCGATACGGCTAAGTTCGAGGTATTAGGGCATACTCTACCAATAGATAGTAGGGGGTTGCATGTTAGCCTTACCATTCTCGTATTAACCTTACTGCTGATTTTATTTGTAGTTTATTTGAACGAGGCGGGCAGGCGGATATCCATATCCTATGCAAAAAGAGTTCAAGGAAACCGAAATTATGGGGATGTTAGCTCAGTACTACCAGTGAAGATGATACTAGCCGGCGTAATACCAATTATATTTGCTTTGTCGTTTCTGTCAGTACCGTCGTTTATAGGTGGTTTGATCCACAACTCCGCCAATCCTACCTGGGCACATCTTGGGCAGAATCTAACAAACCTTTTCCAACAACCCACCGCACAGCTTTATTCGCAGGGTGGTTGGCAGCCGTACTTGTATCCAATAGCGTACTTCTTACTGGTTTTTACGTTTACCTTTATTTATACGAATATAACCTTCAACGCTAAAGATATCGCCGAGAATCTACAAAAACAAGGAGGCTTTGTTGCCGATAAACGTCCGGGCTTAGAAACAGAGAAGTACTTATCAAGGGTGGTTAACAATTTAACTATCTACGGTGCCCTCGCGCTCGGCTTCTTAGCAGTAATGCCTTATGTTCTTCTAATTCTAGCCGTGAACTTCCCGAGCCTACCGCTCCCAACTAATCAAATCCAGATCGGTGGCACCAGTATGCTAATCCTGGTATCAGTAGCTCTAGAGACGCTACGTCAGATTGAGTCAAAGGCTTTAATGCTAACGTATGACGACTATAACAATAACTCAACAGAGGTGGGGCCTTTCAGAGTATACAAGTCTACCAACTTCTTAAAAAAAGTCTTTACAAGAGGTAGATAAGTCCGTATAATGCACCTCTGTTGTACTCTATGGCTAATAATAAGGAAGTAATCGAACTCGCAGGCGTGATTGTAGAAACGCTTCCAGGTACACAATTTATTGTGGAACTAGAAAATGGCCATCGGATTATCGCTCATGTCTCAGGACGAATGCGCAAGAATTACATTCGCTTAGTACCCGGAGACGGCGTGACGGTAGAATTGACACCTTATGATCTTACAAAGGGTCGGATTACCTATCGCAAGTAGAACAGTTTAATGTTTAAAGGAAGAGTTTATGAAGGTACGCGCTAGCGTCAAAAAAATTAGTCCAGACGACCAGATAGTGCGCCGTAAGGGGCGTGTTTATGTTATTAATAAATTGAAGCCTCGACACAAACAGAGGCAAGGCTGATAAATGGCTCGAATTAGCGGGATTACCATACCAAGCGAAAAACAAATTCAGATTGCATTGACATATGTTTATGGAGTTGGCCCAAAAACAAGCCAAACTATTTTAGAGTCAGCCAAAATTGACCCAACGGTAAGAGTTAAGCAACTAACAGAGGACGAAATTAGTCGGATCCAGACAACAATCGACAGTACATATATGGTTGAAGGTGATTTGCAGAGAGTTGTGACAACTAATATCAAACGGTTAAAGGATATTGGCGCCTACAGAGGGCTAAGGCACAAGGCGAGCCTACCGTCGCGTGGACAGCGGACACGAACAAATGCACGAACCAGACGAGGCAAGAAGATTACAGTTGGTGGAACAGCAAAGAAAGTAGCGGCTAAAACTTAAATCATGACTGACGAAAAAATCACACCAGTAATATCTGAAGAAGCTCAAGTAACCGATCCATCAGTTGTTGCTACCGAAGCACCAAAAGCAGCTACCAAAAAGAAGAAGCTCAAGCGCACAGTACCTAGTGGTCAAATTCACATCCAGGCGACTTTTAATAATACAATCGTTACGATCACTGATTCAGTCGGCGGCGTTATAGCCGGAGCTAGCTCAGGTGCGGTAGGTTTTAGGGGTAGCAAAAAAGGTACCGCATACGCCGCACAAGTTGCAGTTGAAAAAGCAATCTCGATGGCTAAACAAAACAATGGAATGAGCCGAGCAGATGTCTATGTTAAGGGTATTGGACAGGGTCGTGACTCTGCAATCCGTGCTATATCGGCACTTAATATACAGATCGAATCTATCAAAGATAAGACAAGTATGCCGCACGCCGGTTGCCGGCCGAGAAAGGCTAGGAGAGGTTAATCCATGGCACGAGATAGAGTATCAATCGTCAAACAAAGCCGTCGTGAGGGCTATGCTCTTCACCCGAAGGCTCATAAGTACCTAGCAAAGCGCACTGCAAAACCTGGTGAAAAAGCCGGTCGTGGACGACGCCCAACAACTAGCCAATATTCTTTACAGCTCAGGGAGAAGCAGAAAGTTAAGAGACTTTATGGCCTTTTAGAACGACAATTCGAAAAACTTATGAACGAAGCCATGAAACGCCAGGGCGAATCTGGAGCAGTACTATTGCAGTATCTTGAGCAACGTATGGACAATGCTGTTTATCGATGTGGTTTCTCAGTATCGCGCCAAGGTGCGCGCCAACTCGTTAACCACGGTCACTTTGAACTTAATGGCAAGCGAGTCGATGTTCCATCTATCCGATTAAAAGTCGGCGACGAAGTAGTTTTAAGAGATGGTAGCAAAAAACGCGAATATTTCACTCGAATTGACGACCTAAGCCCGGCTAACCCGGATTTAATTCCAGACTGGCTAACCGTCGATCGTAAGAAGTTCAAGATTGTAGTTAAGAGCTTACCGACCCGTGAAAATGCTGAATTAGATATCAATGAACAATTAATAGTTGAGTATTACTCAAGATAAGGGAGACCATATGTCAAAAACGATCCATACACCAATCTTAGCCAGCATTACGGAACACAGTGCAACTAGCGCTACTTTCGTGATTGAGCCACTACACACCGGCTACGGAATGACCTTAGGCAACAGCCTTAGACGAGTATTACTCTCGAGCATTTCTGGCGCAGCTGTAACTGCCTTCAAAGTTGAAGGAGCAACACACGAATTTACGACTATCCCAGGAGTAAAGGAAGATATCGTTGATATCATGCTAAATCTAAAGGGCATCAGATTTAAGATTTTCGGTAACGAGACAGTTAATCTTAGAATTGAGAAAAAAGGTAAAGGTGCTGTCACGGCTGCAGACATTGTTAAACAAGCTGACGTCGAGATTGTTAACCCAAAACACGTAATTTGTACTATCGACGACGACAAATCTAAGGTAGTTATGGATCTAATAGTTGATGTTAGCCGTGGATACCGATCGATCGAAGAGAGCGCTAATAAAAAGCCATCAGATATGATTGCTATTGATTCTATCTTTAGTCCCGTCCACCGTGTTCGGTACAGCGTAGTAGACACCCGTGTTGGGCAGATTACAGACTTAGACAAACTTAACATTACGGTTGACACCGATGGTTCATTGACTCCAAAAGAGGCCTTTGAAGAAGCTGCGGCAATATTAGTCAATCAATACACCGCTCTTGCTGGTTCTACAACAGTAGAAGCAGGCGCACCATTGACTGCAAAGACCATTAACGAGGATGGAACATTGGGAGATGAAGACCCTGCGGAGCTTATGGTACCGATTGAAGACCTAAATCTTTCAGCTCGCACCACGAATGCACTCATAAATAACGAGATCCATACTCTAAAAGACCTATTCTCGCTAAATGACATCGAACTTAAGGAGCTAAAAGGTTTCGGAAGTAAGGCGCTTGACGAAGTTAAAGAGAAGATGGCGGAACTGGAAATCTAGATATGCACCGACACGGATACAAAGGCCGCAAATTCGGCCGCGAAAACGATCAACGACGAGCTTTACTTAAAGGCCTTGCAGCTAATTTGATTAAGCACGAAGAGATTGTTACTACCTTGCCGAAGGCTAAGGAACTTGTTCCGTATGTCGAGAAGCTGATAACCAAAGCTAAGATAGGCGACCTACATAACCGCCGGCAAATAATTTCTAAAGTGGCAAATGTTGAAGCTGCTCACAAGTTGGTTGACGACCTTGCGCCAAAACTAGGCGGCCGAAATAGCGGTCATTTGAGCGTTAAGCGCGATGGTTATCGTCGTGGCGACAATTCGACTATGGCTCGAGTTAGCTTTGTGGGGCTTTCAAGCGAAGCTTCTGTAAAGAAAACGGTTAAGAAGAAGGTTGAAGAGACTCCAGAATCTAAAAAGGCCGATAAACTAGCTAAAAAAGCTGTTTTAGCTTCTAATAAGACAGATCTAAAAGGTA
>JBBQBM010000030.1:0-7775 GCA_038317375.1 Saccharimonadales bacterium (SeqCode) | reverse complement strand
CAAGGGCCGGCTCGACAATACGCCTTAGTGTAATGTTTCGATCAGCGCTAAAAAGTAATACCTCGGCTTCTGGCGTTAGTTCAACAAGTGGGTCTAAAAGTATTTTTCTAATTTCGTGGATATGACCGCCCGGTTCTCGCGTCAAGCGGCTAAGTGAAGCTTGAGCTAGCCTCTCAGCCTGAAGGGATTTTCTTACTCCATCAGGGCCGTCTAGAGTGACATAAGCTCCGCGTTTTTTCACTTAACTTCTTCCCATAATCTGTTCAGGGTTGTTAACATCTGGCTTGACTAAATGCGAAGACATACCAGTAAGCCCAGGATCGTTCTGTCGGAGGAGTTCGAGCATGTTCCAAACATCTTCTCTGTATCCAAAATCGCCGCCCATACCAACCCGTAGGCTGGTCATATAGTTCCACTGCGCAATCGAGGCGCTAAGCACCATAGTCATTTGAGCCCCAAGTGGGAGAATATGAGTTAAAACGGAGTTGCCGACATTAGCTCCGTAACGGTTTGTCACCATGTCAGTTAGTGTGCAGATGTCTGTGAAGATATCATTTTGTCGACGTCTAAATCGTTCTTGCTTCGCCTGCCAATATTCGGCGTTAGCCATCGCAAAGTTGTCGGTAAAGCCATTGCCTATTATCGACATCGGCTTATCCTCAGAGCTAAACCAAAGAACGTGCCGGCCAAAAGAACGGTGTCGGTTTATATCTCTAAGGTAGGCTAATGAAGTCTCATAAGTAATGGCCGTTCCGCGCAGGTCAAATGCCGGGTGCATTGGTTCGTGGTGATTGTGGCCAGCGAAAGCACTGTTACTAATAAATGCCAGGTCTTCATCCGTTAAGCCAGCAACCTTTGCTATCAAAAACTCCCTATCTAGATCAGGCCTTAAACCAAGTACTGCGTTATAGAAAGCTGTTTGACTCTGGTGCCTAAAGCGACTATCGTGAGTCAGCTCGACATTAGATACATCGTTCGGCATATAACAACCGCGATTGCGATATGGAAGCGTTAAGTCTTTGAGTACTAGCTCACCGACGCTGCGAACGGACTTAGTAGCGACGTCAGAGCCTTCAGCATATTTTGCAAATTTCTCTAAGTGCAGGCTAACATCTGTAGCACCCTCTCGTTTGTCCAGTAGAAGCATGGCAGTGATTTGTTCGCCGAAAGCTCTGGTGTAAGGGTCGGAGCTTTGCCGGAGCGTGCCTGATATTCTTACCCAGTCACGAACACTGTCTACATACGCTAGTTTTGTCTTGACGCCAACAGGTAAGAACATTCGAGCAACGTCTAGGGTTCTGGCGTTTAGGGTGCCCTGTGACTTTGCGTCTGCAGTATCAATGCCGTTTTTGTTAAGAAAAACATCTAAATCTGATCTGAGAGAAGTATAAAAGTCATTATAAGCGACAGTCATGCTATCTTGAATTGATTGCCAGTCGGCCGATAGTATCGGATCGGATTCGCCGATAATCTCCTCGATTGGTGGAAGGCCAAACTCGTCCTTCTTACCGTATCTAGTAGACCATTCCTGCCCAGCTCCAACACTAGTACTGTTGAAGAATCTATAAGCAAGCGAGGCCGGTAGATTGTCGACAAGAAGTGGCAACACTGCCATGTCACCTACAGACGCGTGGCCATAATTTGCAACTACGCCACCAAATTTATCGGCTATACCGGTTGCATCCATGGTTAGCGACTCATGAATATCCTCGAAACATTCTCCAAAGGTCTTCCCGTTGCGCGATGTATTCGCCCCTAGCCAAGCTACCGTTGTGGCGTAGTCTAGTTCTACGTTAGGCTCCGGGAAGGTCATGGTTATGCCGGTCTTGTCGTCGGTAAGGCTAAATGTTCGAACGCCAGTTTCATCAGCTTCTGTCCGGCCTAACTCGAACCTATTTTCGTCAAATAAATCTACTTCTGTTTGTATTTTCTCTGCCATGCTACCCCTTTTGCTTTACGAGTAGTTTACTTTAGTCAGGAAACAAAATACAAGCATAAGCAACTATCTTACGCAGTGTTATTAACAACTAAAATCTAACGTGTTGAAGATTGTGATAGGTTATCTGGTGCTTTAGGATTGTCGCTGCTACTGATGATGAAGAATGCAGCGCCAGCGCCAAGAAGTGCAACCGATAAACCAACTAGTAATGTTTTTTTCATATTGGAGTAATGAAATCGGTCGCATAAATGACCGACCTCTTATCGCTATTTTAAACCTACAGTTCGCTTAGTGCAACTCTAACAGATGGGCCCATGCTAGTTGTTAGATGAACCGACTTGATTAGTGCTGTTTTTACGCTAGCTGGTTTGTTGTTCTTAATACTGCCAAGAACTGCCTCGACGTTTTGTAAGATTTTCTCTGGTCCAAAGCTTACTTTACCGATTCCCGAATGAACGATTCCAGTGCTATCAACTCTATACTCAAGTCGACCAGCTTTAGCTTGCTCGACTGCCTTCACTACGTTAGTTGTGACCGTTCCGCTCTTAGGGTTTGGCATTAGACCTTTAGGGCCAAGAGTCTTGGCGTATTTAGCAAGTTTAGGCATCATCATTGGGAGCGTAATCAACAGATCGAAATTGATGATATTTTTCTCAAGCTGTTGCAAGAATTCGTCGCTACCGGCAATGTCAGCACCGGCTGCTGTTGCCGCCTTAGCTTCGTCTGGTTCTGCGAACACAGCAACTCTAACAGCTTTTCCTGTTCCAGCAGGCAACACAAGGTTGTCTCGCAGGTTCTGATCAGCCTGTTTAGGGTCGACGTTGAGGTTTACATGTAGTTCAACTGTCGAATCGAACTTAGTGGTAGATGTTTTAAGCGCGAGTTCCACAGCTTCTTTAAGGTTATATTCTTTGTCTTTCTCGAGTAGTTTTGCAACTTCTCGGTACTTCTTACCAGCTCGTTCTTCACGAGTACGGGCAGGTTTGACGGCTACTTTTGGCTTATTGGCTTTTTCTTCTGAATCAGCCTTACGCTCTTCTTTAGCTACTTTTTCTTCAGTTTCAGCGACAGATTTTGCGCTACGCTTGCCTTTTTTTGCAAGTGGCTTTGACGTTACTTCTTCGGTGGCAACTTCTTGAGTTGTTGGAAGCGTATCTGTAACATTTTCTTTAATATTCCCATCACTTACCTCTTCTTTTTTCTTTTTAGTTGTAACCTTCTTAACTTCTTTCATATTACTCCTTTGTGGTCAAACGGCTTTCGCCTCCCACTTTGTTAACTTAATATAATCTCTCTGGCTGGCTCACCCGGGTCTCGCGTAAGCGATTTTTCCCACGCCGATTGGAAGTATGCCATCAACGCCTCGGCGCGTCTCTTAACACTTGCTAGCTCTTCAGGCGTTTGTACCCTAGGGCCTATCCCATACTCTTTCGACCAACAAACTGGGTTGTTGTAGTCCTCTTCGAAACCACAGTCGCGTCCGTACATACTTATGCACCTACTCTTTGCTGGTGTGTAAGTGGACCCAACTCATGTGTTAGCACTTCTCGTAGCTTCAGATCCGAACTATCTAAGTTCTTTAAGGTGTCTATTTGGCTCGATTCTCGTCTACCGGCTGCAAGTGGCAGTTCATTGTTTGCTGCGATGGCTATATCCCTAAGGACGCCTTCCGCGCTACCTGTATGTACCTCAACGTTTACGCCAATCGCCTGTTCGCCAATAGCCTGCAAAAGATCTGCTAACGAGTCTCTCTCTGCATCAATCCTGCGGATGTGAGTTAGTACTCTGTGCAGATCAGATTCTGTCGGACGCCCACTAAACTTAAACTTGTCAGCAGTCATGTTATTTTTCTACCTCGACGCCCATAGAACGAGCTGTGCCGGCTATGATTTTCTTAACAGCCTCAATATCTTCGCTGTTCATGTCTTTCATCTTAACCTCGGCTATTTCTGTTAATTGCTTATCGGTTAACTTCTTGGCAATTTTCTCGGTATTTGGTTTGCCGGAACCCTTTTCGATCCCTAGCTTAGCTCGAATAAGGTCGTCTGCTGGGGCGCCAACCACACGGAAGTCCATCGAGCGATCTTCATAAATCGCAATGTGTGCAGTAACGGTGACATTACCCATATCCTTAGTTTGTTCGTTGAATGGATTAATAAAATCCATCATATTCACACCGTATTGGCCTAGAATACTACCAACTGGTGGTGCTGCTGTAGCGTGCCCAGCTGGGATCTTCATTTTTAAATTAGCTTTTACTACTTTTTCTGCCATAGAACTCCTTCGGAGCATTTATCAATTTACATTTAACAATTTTCAATAAATTATCATTTTTCATTTGCCAAAGAAGCGTTGGCTTGATAACTCATTTGTAACTTACACAACTCTACTACAATTCACCCCTGTTGTCTAGTCTAGATACTTCTATTATTTTACATGGATCATCAGAGACACCAGTCCTTACTGCCATTGAATTTGGCTCGTGCTTATAAGGAGTAGCATAACGCTCGAATTTTACATTGCAATCATCCTTAGAGCATTTGATAATTAGTGTGTCGCCTTCAACATGATCAGTTTGCTGGCTGAATCGTTCTTCTTCTTCTCCCCAGCCATCCGCCAGATAAGGGCAGTGCATTTCTACTTCATGCGAAGGCATTCTAGACTCGTTTGACTTGGAGGCCGTCGAGCTCAACAGGTGTTTCACGGCCGAACATGTTGACGAGCACTTTAAGCTTGCCTTTTTGAGCATCAATTTCGTTAATAGCACCGTCGAAGCCCTTGAAGGGTCCGTCGACGATATTAACAACTTCGCCCACGACGTAGTCGAACTTGTGTTTAGGCTCTTCGCGGCCCATTCGCTTCATAATCTTGTCCATCTCGTCCTGGCTGATTGGAGTTGGTTCTGTTCCACTTCCCACAAAGCCAGTAACGTTCGGTGTGTTGCGAACAATATACCAAGCATCTTCGCTTAATTTCATCTGGACGATGACATAGCCCTGGAAAATGCGTTTTTCAACGACTTTTCGTTTACCGTTTTTGATTTCGATCTGTTTTTCTTTAGGCACTAAAACCTGAAAGATCTTATCCGCCATGTCTAGGCTGTCGGCGCGCTGACGTACAGCTTCGGCAACCTTTTCTTCATAACCACTATAAGTGTGAACCGCATACCACTGTTTTGTTGAATCATATCTCTTGTTTGTCATTTTAAAATAACCTCTTTAAATAATTTACCTAATCCATAATCTAGGAGCTTAACAAATATAGCTATCACCACCGAGAACACTATAACCGCCATACTAAGGCTTAAAGCCTGTCGGCGCGAAGGCCATTCGACTAACTTTATTTCACTGACGCTGTCTTTAAAATACGACGGAGTAGCTGTTCGGCGTTTTGTCAAAACTTTACCGACTTTAGACTCTGGCAGCTTTATCGGATGATATTCCTTCGTGAGTAAGCCGTGAACTTTAGCAAATGAACCTCCTGCGACCCTTGATACTTGGCTATGCCGAGACGGCTTATCGCTTTTAGCGTGCTTTTTATCAGCACGCTCACGAACAGTTTCTATCTTGCGCCTCACTACTAACTTCTTAGTTCTCGCCACTTTGATTAACTCCTATTTAAAAAACCTACCGTATTTAGTAGGTTTTTCGTTCGAAGTCAATATAACACGTACCCCGGAAGAAGTAAATACGCTATCTACACATCCCCGTAGACTACTTCTTCTTCGCCTTTGTCGCCTTCAAGGATTGTAATGAGACCGCCAGTCGCTACGTATTCGTATTTCTCACCTGCTTTGAGGGTGTCGCGCGACCCTACCTCAAGTTTCTGGTGGTCTACATAATTACCATCTTGATCAAAAAAATTGAGAAATCCACTACCTCGTTCGACTTCATAACGTACATCGACGGCATAAGAAAATACACCGGTATACTCAAGAACAGTTGTTCGGGATCCCTTTTCTATGAAAGGTTCATACGGCTCGGTGTGGTGGTCGACCCCTAAAGAGGCCCGTACGATTAAGTCGCAAGGCTCGTTTCGGTCACCTTCAAAGTGTCTTCCTGCTGGAAATTCCATATTATCAATATTATATCACTAGTATGGGAATTAGTAAACCCACCTACCAACCAAGCTTTGCTTGTTTAACTTCCTTTCGGAGCTGTTTATAGACCGGCGCGAACTTCTCGACTAATGCCCAAAACTTAGGGCTGTGGTTTAGGTGCTTGGTGTGGGCTAGCTCGTGGATGATTACGTAGTTCATAAGCTCATCCGAGAGGTCTAACAGATGATAGTTCAGAGTAATGGTCTTGTCACTGCGGCAACTTCCCCACTTGCTCTTCATAAATCCGAATCTTACTGTTTTGTATTTGAGACCCGTGATCTTCGATATTGATTCTAGTCTAGACACCAGTATGTCCTCTTGGAGCTTGAGTGACTTTTTAGCACCCCTAACGGCGGTCGATTGAACATTTGGAGATTTTACATTCTGGCCGATCGGAACAGACACGATTACTTCGTCGATCGTCACTCTAACCGATGGCTTTAGACCTTTAGCAACTTTATAAACTAATTTATGGCTTCTCCCAATTTTTAGGTTGGGTAACAGAAGTCTTGGTTCGAGGCGGTGTTCTTGTATCCAATCTACGTGTTGCAGTGCAAACTTTTCACCAGCTACAAAAGGCAGCCAAGTTGGCATGCTGACTATGACGTCGCCATTACTAGATAGTCTGATGCGTAGTCGCTTTGTTCCTTTGCGCTTAGTTAGCTTCACTTCGCCAAGACCATTAACTTCGACAGTTTTAACAGCCAAGATTACCTTACCGTTATGTCTCGACGGGTGTAGTCGGCTAGCCCAGCCTCGGCGCGGGCTTTGGCGGCTAGATTCATCATTTCGGGCTTAGCAATATGAGGGCGCAGTGTTTCGTCGTCTATTAACCCAAGTTCGCGCATTTTACGCAAAATTGAGCCCTTTTGGGAGGCAAATGTGTGCTTGCCGCTGACTACTAGGTAGTCTTCGTTCTGAGGAGGCTGGAAGGCCATAACGTATGAATTAAACACAGTAGTCGACAGCTTAGCGGTGTATTTGTCCTCGGCGCGGCGTTTGTCTTTAGTCTGGGCGCGGGCTTTGGCAGATTCGCGGTCAATCTGTAGCCAAAGTAGGAACGGAGTGGCCCCACGCTTCTTGACCATTTCGCGCATGGCGCGTCTTTCGCCGAGACGGTTTAAGGAAATGTCGAAAACGATTGACTCACCAATTTCTAGGAACTGTTCTGCCATTAGCAACATGATCTGGACAACCGTCCGGTGTTCGGCCGGTGTGTAGGTTGGCTTCGGGAAAAGTTTTTCGCGGATTTTGTCGCTGCTAATATGAGCCATCCCGAGGAGGCTCGCTAGGTTGTTAGCGGTGTATGATTTGCCGCTTCCTGGGTAGCCCATCAGCATTACTAGAGTAGGACGAGCCATTTTTGACTTTGACATGAAGTGATTATATCAAAGTGTGAGAGATGCTAGATCTAGCCGATGTCATATCTTATATGTTCGCCAGGAGCATGTTCAGCCGCCCAGCCAATTATTTGTTCGGCATCATCGAGAACAATCCGAATTCCCATCCACGTACGGCGACGCGGTACTTATGGCAGACTTGAATGTCGCCGTAGAGATCAGCGCTGTCGATTCGGGCGTTGGAAGAAAAGTAAATGTCCTCGACGGCGAGAGTGTCGCTGTCGGTGTAGATCCGGTAGCTTCCATCGCTTCCACCTCTGTCCTTACCTTCAACAATGATGGTTCTCTCAGAGGTATGGACATAGTCCGCTCGGAGAAGACCGCCACCGATGAGAAC
>JBBQBM010000029.1:0-7835 GCA_038317375.1 Saccharimonadales bacterium (SeqCode) | reverse complement strand
ATGGAATTGGCAAACGAGGGAACAAATGAAGAAAAACTTCATTTGTTCAAAAAAGTCGGTTCGAACTTTCAAATTAAGGATCGAACCGTCTTTTTTGAGCCACGCGGAGCGTGGAAAAACCTTTTAGATTCGGGAATTTTTGGCGGGAATGCGTTTGTGTCGCGCCTACGGCGCGACCCCATTTCGGCTTCCAATTCTGATTTTCAATTTTGGCGGAGAGGGTGAGATTCGAACTCACGGTGAGTTGCCCCACGCTTGTTTTCAAGACAAGTACCTTAAACCGCTCGGTCACCTCTCCAGGTCTGTTTAGCACATAGGGGATTCGCCTCCGCTAAAGCGGGCCATACGCCCGTCTATGACGGTCTAGGGGCTTCGGGTCGGGGAGCGCCACAGGCGTTCCCGTTCGAATCCCGACTTTCCATAATACTTCCTTGCTACGGTCTAAAGACCGAAGCGACGAAGTATGGCGGAGAGGGAGGGATTCGAACCCTCGCGAGGACTTGCGCCCCCCTAACGATTTAGCAAACCGTCCCCTTGAGCCGCTTGGGTACCTCTCCGTACGCCTGGCTATATTATCTCATGACCTCTTATAATTGAAGTCCTTAATATTTAGTCTAGTCTGTCAGTGTTACAATAAAGCTTATGGATGGTGGCGAGAATCAACAGCTATACGACAACCCTAACGAGGGGGCTGACTTTTCTAGCACTGCTCGAGATCCAGAAAGTCAAGGCTACGCCGATGTTGCTGAAGTAAAGTGGACAGCCTCAGAATTTATCGATCACCAGAAGTCCTCGGTTTGGTTCATAGTTCTTGCGGCGGCCGGTCTTTTGCTGGCGGTAGTTGTTTATTTATTAACTAAGGACATATACGCAGCAGTTATTATTTCTATCTTGGCAATTATCTTTGGTGTAGGTGCTGCGAGGAAGCCTAGAATTTTGGATTACAGTATAGATGAGACGGGGATAGCCGTCGGGAGTCGACATACAGTTTTCGAGGAATTTCGATCATTTGCGGTTGTTAGTGAAGGTCCCATAGAAAGTATTATCTTACTGCCGACCAAACGTTGGTCGCCGCCGCTTAGTGTTTATTTCGCACCTGAGGACGCCGAAAAGATTATAAATACACTTAGTGCTTTTGTGCCGTTCGAAAATCACGAGCCCGGAATAATCGATAAGTTCCTGCACCGCATCCACTTCTAGGGGTGGATTTATTACATCTAATCTGTTAATATCACCCCTGTCGAGTACCCGTAGCTCAGCTGGATAGAGCGTTGGCTTGCGGAGCCAAAGGTCGTAGGTTCGAATCCTGTCGGGTACACCAATTATTATATGAAAACTCTTCACCATGTAATCTATTTGCCGGGCTTGGGTGATGAAAAAGCGAATGGACAAGATAAAATATTAAGACTTTGGCGGATATTTGGTCTCAAAGTTCACTACTTCAAGATCGGCTGGGCAGACGGCGAACCCTTTGAGCCAAAGCTAGAGCGAATCCTAGAATTAGTTGATTCTCTCGCTGAGTCATATGGCGAAGTGTCGGTAATCGGCACTAGCGCCGGCGCAAGTGCAGCTATCAATGCATTTGAGAAACGGACAGAGCAAATTGCCTCTGTGGTTTGCATCTGCGGAAAGCTTCGAAATCCACAAACAATCTCGAAGGAAAGGTATATAGTGAATCCAGCGTTCGAGGGCAGTATAAAAACTTTATCTACTAGTCTTGAAGGCCTATCAGACAAAGACAAACAAAAGATTTTATCAATACGCCCCTTGATCGACGAAGTAGTCACTCCTAGAGATACTTATATTGACGGTGCAAAGTCTAAGATCATTCCTTCGTTTGGGCATGTCGCAAGCATAGTCTATGCATTAACGATTGGCAGTTTTGGTATTTCCAGGTTTATCAAAAGACAATCAAAAAAGTAAAGTTCTTATCTGTTAGAATAGATTTATTGGAAGAGTGGCTGAGCTGGTTGAAGGCGCACGATTCGAAATCGTGTTTGGGGTAAAACTCAACGTGGGTTCGAACCCCACCTCTTCCGCCAAAAATTATGAAAACGCACGTAACATCTTACGGTATCATCCCGATCTATGAGGACTCTGTCGGCCAACATTTATATCTACTGTTAGAAAGTCATGGTGGGTATTGGAGTTTTCCAAAGGGCCACCCAGAACCTAATGAAAGTGAGGTCGAGACTGCAAGTCGTGAAGCAGAAGAAGAAGTAGGCCTAAAGGTTCCTATTGAAGAACTAAAATTCAGTGTGACTTATGGTTACGACGAAAAACGATCAGATGATGTAATTAAATCAAAGACGGTAATTTTATATCCGATCATGGTCAATCAAATAAATGTGGTCCTGCAGGCCAAGGAATTAAAAAGCTACAGATGGGCAACGTCAGAAGAGGTTGTCCAGAGCATCGACCTACCCGGTGTAGAAGAAATGATGCAAAAAGTGGTGCAATGGCTGACGATTAAGGAGTGACGCATACAACTAGTGAATGGCCGCGTGTTACGTTCGGGCGAATACGACCGCAGAAACTTCTTTAGCTCCGGCTTTCTTGAGTGTTCGTGCTGCTTCTTCAAGGCTTGCTCCGGTGGTTGCGACGTCATCAACCAGAAGAATCTTAGAACCTTTTATCATATATTTATTTCGCGCCCTAAAAGCTCCATCGAGTTGTTTTTGGCGAGTGGCTTTAGTTGAGCCGGTTTGGTGGACATTTTTTATTCGCGCCAAAAGTGGTGAATAATGATAGCGCTGTCGGGCTAGATCCTTGGCGATTAATTTAGCCTGGTCGAACCCGCGACTTCGGATATGTTGCGGGCTAGTCGGCAAATGGGTCACTATAAAATCTTCGAATATAGGTAAAATATTTAGGCAAAGTTTGGCTATAGGTTCGGTGGCACCGCGACGAGAGTCAAATTTTAGTTCACTAATCAGATTCTTGGCTATCCCGTCGTATTTAGTCACTACCCACACGTTCGAAAGCGGGGAGTTGCGGCGGCATTTTGAGCAAGTTTCGAAGTCTTTAGTGATTATTCCGCAACCATAACAGGTCGAAGCCACCAACGGGACCTCGCTTTCTTGGCAGGCAGTACAAAATAACGAACCTTCGTCGTCACACACAATACAAACATCGGGAGCAATAACAGATATGATTTTCTTGAAATAGAACATGTTGTAAAACTTATGTTGTAGTTATCAACCAATCAGGTTGCTAACAGCTAGCAACCATAGCTATAATACAGCTAACACAAAAATCAAACTTTATTTGAAATGAGTAAGTGGAGGGGAATATTACACTATGGCACGACGAGACAGCGATAACGATGATCTGTTACTAGAAGAAGAACTTAGTGCGGCATTTTTAGGTGAGGACGAGGTCGTCGCCGACGACAAGGTCGTATCTTCTAACCAGAACGATTGGGACGAAGATGGCCAACAGCAATTACCGGGGCAACTAGCTCTGGATGTATACGAGACCGCCGACAAGCTGATTATCAAGGCCCGAACGGCCGGAGTTAACAAATCCGATCTTGATGTTAGTTTCTCAGATGGGTCGTTAACAATTAGGGGCACACTATCTGCCGGGACCGAAGAAGCAGTTCAGAACTACTTCATGCAAGAATGTTACTGGGGCGAATTTAGCCGCAGCGTAGCCTTGCCCGTACCGGTCAAAGAAGATGAGATCGAAGCGTCACTAAAAGAGGGCGTACTGACGATTACCTTCACAAAGGTCAAGCAAGACACTGTTAAAAAGATCCAAGTTCTATAACCCAGAACAAATAACGGAATCCGCCACGCTCGTTAATTTAATTGACGACCTGGCGGATTTCTATATAGATTAGTGCCAATATGGTCATCAGCCATACGGCATAGGGTTAAACCCTTAACAGTACGGCATAGGGTTAAACCCTTAACAGATGGGGTTTTGTGCGTTTTATTAAACCGAGGGGTCTAGAGATTATCAGAACCTAGCAAGTTTTCGGTATATCCAGGAAGCAACTAAACAATGCGCAGGTAAGTGCGTTTAAGTGAGTACTAGACCGGACAAGCCGAAAGTAGCAAAAAGGTAAACAAAAAAGCCGGCTTTGCCGGACTCTTTTGTTTGCTGGCGAGGGAGTTGTGAGCTAGAAGGTGCCTGTGCCGGCATTTGTCGCGCGGTTCAAAACAAACTGTACGATGATTTGGGCAAGTGCCACAACAACGATACCGACCATAGCGTAAAGAATTGTATTCTTCGCGCCAACAACAGCGGTCTGATCACCACCCGAGGTGATGTACTTAATGCCGCCCATGATGATGAAGATCACAGATATCAGACCAACAACAACCTGAAAAATACGGATAGCAGTGGCTATGATGCCGTTAATTCGATTGTCGGCATCTATGGTGTCGTTAGAACTACACTGCGTCGTGCCTGCAATGTCGCCAGAAACTCCGCAAGAAATGTTGTCTGCACTAGTAGCCGCCGATACCATTACTGGTGCTATGGCGGGGCTTAGGCTGAATATTGTTAGGATGCTTACAAAAAATAGTTTTAGTTTTTTCATTTTATTCCTTTTTAGATTCTTATGTAATTCTTATACCACATCTTGGGGTGTATGCTCAAGCGGTATGCCTTATTATTTAGCCTGATTTAACGCGAACTGGATGATCACTTCGGACAGTGCAACCACCACAACACCTACGGCTCCATACAATAGCGTGTTGCGTGCCGAGGACACCTTTGCAGGGTCACCGCTAGAAGTTACGAATCGCAAGCCGGCCGTAACCATCATAATAATTGCGATCAACCCAACTATGGACTGAAAGATCCGGAGACCGGTATGAATGACAGTGTTAATATCGGTGACTCCGCTAGTTGGAGTACAGCCATTACCGCCAGAAGCCGCACCAACGCCCTCGCAAACATCGGCTTTGCTGGAGGCAAAGGCCAGCTGAGTCGGTACCAAGGCCAGACTAGATAGTGACAGAACTGCGATTAAAGTCAGAAGTATTCGTTTCATATCTTCCTATTATAGATTATTAAGTACCAGACTGACAATCGCCTGGCCAGCAAGCGACACCACAAGACCGATTGAAGAGTAAAGAATAGCGTTCTTTGCCGACTCTATCTTAGCCGAGTCTCCGCTCGACATCACAAATCTGAGGCCAGCAATTGCCATAATGAACATCGAAATAATGCCAGTCACTATTGTTATGATTCTGGCGGCCTTAGTTAAGATACCGTCAGTACCAAATAGGGGATTGCCAGTTTCGGCTTGGCCTTCGCAGAATGCCGATGAGGCCGATACGCCACTACAATCAACTTCGCTAGTTGGTGTTACTTCAGCAATGGCGCTTATTGGGATAAGTAGGCTAAAAATTACCGTTAATAATAATGTTGCGAGCTTCTTCATCTAAACTTTCTCAATTACGAATTGAATAATCGCTGTTGCCCCAAGAGCTACTGCTAAGCCAACTGCTGCGTAAATTATAGTACTGCGCAGTTTCGCTAGCGCATCGGGGTTTCCGCGGGAAAGGGTTAGGCGCATTCCAGCAATAACTATAACCAATAGGCTGATGCCTCCGAGTAGGCCGAATGCGATTGTGAAGATGGCCGTTAGGGTGGTGTTGCCGCCATCTCCGAGAGCTTTTGGCCCGTTGTATTGAAAAAGTTGGGCTAGAAAGTTCATAGTGTTGTTAACCGCCTTCCTATAAACGTGACTATGCCGATGGCAAAAATCGTAATCACCATGCCGATGATGGCATTAATGGCTGTTTCGCGGGCGGCTTTCTCTTGATCGGGATTACCCTGAGACATTACAAACCGAAAACCGCTATATACAATAAACCCAAAGGCCACCATACCGCCGACCCGCATTAAAATATCAATTATGGCAAGCGATACGCGCGTAACGACCTTGGTCATGTCCAGGCTGTCGGTGCCTGCCTTTACTGGTCCTTTGACCCGGCACTGCGAATCTAGTTCGAGATATTTATACCAAGTGGGTAGGCCCAAAAAAGAGTTTGTGCAAGTCCTGACCGCATCCGGGTCTACGGCCCTGGCTACCTGAAAGTTAAAAACTCCAGCAACCGTTGCCACAAACATGAGTGTAAAAATAAGTTTCTTCATAATTATTATCCGAATATCCCGCCGGGTACGAGCCACTGCAAGAAAGTATATAAGAAAACTAGCGCAAGTAGCGCCATAACCGCACTTCCGATTCGTTTTTTTGCTGCTGCAGCAGCATTTGGGTTGCCGCCAGATGTCGAATATTGGATTCCGCCGATTATAAAACCTGCTGTGATAGCCAGCCCCGCCATGGCTGTGACTAGGTTAATGCCCGTTTGTAGATAGTCAAGAATTTTTTGAGCATCTTCTGAGTTCGGGTCCTCTGTGGTGTTGCCCTGAGCGGCGGCGCCCTCACAAGCCATCGCAACTAGCTCCGATCCCGAAGGGCATTCGCAATGATCCGACGCCCCACGATCGCCCGTAACCCAATCTCCATTACTACCAGTACACTTTTGGCTTGGCGTATCGTCAGCCGCGCTAACAGTTGGCGCACTAGACACCACACCTATAAATACAGCCAGAAACATCGTAACGACGAAGATAAAAACTTTTTTATACATATTTTTGAGACCTTGGAATAAGTATACCAGAGTAGGAGTGCCAAAAGTCATCCGCTGAAAGAACTTACGTTATCATTACTTTTTTCGCGTCTAGATTGTTATACTAAAGTATAGATTATGAATAGAGTGGACGATAGGTGAGAATAGTTGTAACCAAATGAAGCACGTGACCAAAAAACTTGGGGTAGGGTTGTCGCTATTGCTCCTGATGTCCACGCTATTCTCTATATTCTCGTCAGTACAGCCAGCTAGTGCGGCGCCAGGAGATGGCTTAGCTTCTGATTACGGATTTACCGTTACGAACGGTAATATTGACATGACATTAAATGACTTCACCCTAAGGTGGGTTCATGCTAGCAGTATAGAGCTTCAGTTTACTAAAATACCGAACACGCCTCCGCTTGTGTTCACCCCTGCTACCAATGTATTTAGTGCTAGCCGAGGGCGCATCGATGCCGACGGAGGGTTTATTTATGAGCTTGAGGCAAAGGATTTTGGCTGCCGAGCATGGATAGGTTTTGATTATTACGAGGGGACGGGGGGCAGCGCGAGTGATGAAAACAGAAAGATCAAGACAGAGTTGCCAACAAGTGGAGGCAAGGCAAAAGTGCAGATTGAATTCCGATCCTCTGCTACCGGAGAGTGTGAACAATATTCGAATGCTTCAATTAAGCGTAGTGGTAATGGATTAAAATTCCAAGACACCAACCTAAGCATCGCTTATTTCGGCTGGACTGGAACCGGAAAAATATCAACAACCGATGGTGGAAAGCCCGGTAGCTTTACAGAAAGCTCTCCCGGTTCTGATGTATTTTGGCGCGACACGGAGGGGTCTGGGACAACATGCCGCGATAAGCTTATCGTGGACAGAACTCAAAACACCGTCCGATGGTTTGAGTTAAAAAATGGTAAATTCGATCATAACAAGACGCCCCCGGCAGACGCACAGGCTTCGTCCTGTGGCATGAATTCTAACTCAAAGCCCACTAGTGACGTAGCTTGGCCTTTAGTTGGGAGCGAGTCGGTCCCCAGTGATGATGTTGTTGATGCCGGGAGCCCCGGAGGAACCGATACAAGCAGCGACACTTCTTGCGAAAGTTCGATAGACAGCTTCTTGGGGCTTTTTGTTTGCCCGATATTGGGTGGCGCCGATAAGTTGATTACTGCTACTGAGGGAATAATCGATAAGAAACTGCAGGTAAATACTGAATTTACTAGCAA
>JBBQBM010000028.1:0-7899 GCA_038317375.1 Saccharimonadales bacterium (SeqCode) | reverse complement strand
TGCGGGGTTACTGCTAACAGGTGCGTGCGTGTTCTACGCAATTAATGATAGATTACAGACTACAGTGAGGAAGAACTTGGAAGTTTCAGTAATTTCAATCTTGAGTCAATTCGGAACAGTTTTTCTTTTAATCTACGGCTTTATTATATTCAAAGACGAATTTGTTTTATCTAAGATTTTCGGGGCTCTATTAATTATCGTCGCCAACGCCTGGTTGCTTTATAGACCTGGAAAAAATAAGTTTGCTATTAACAAGTACTACATTGCTGGTATTGTTGCCCTGTTTTCATTTGCTACCGCCATTACTATTGACATAGGTATATCCGAAAATTTTAATCTGCCGTTTTATATTGGCCTAACACTCTTACTACCGGCACTCATGATTTCAGTTGCTGAAAAAATTCGATTTAAGTCGGTAGCTAGAGAGTGGAAGAGAGGTAATAAGAAACTTTTTATCATTACCGGACTTACATGGGGGCTAACTATTCTTTTTGGTCTTCGCGCCTATCAACTCGGCGAAGTCAGTACAATCGTTCCGCTACAAGCAGTTGCGGTAATTTTGAACGTGATAGTTGCATATATTTTTCTAAAAGAGCGTAGCAATGGTTTAAAGAAACTTATTGCTGCTGTAGTCGTTGTTGTAGGGGTGTATCTAACAGTTTTGTAAGCTCCCAACCTCTAAAATTTACACACCGACTCTTTGGGTATGTTGTGTTAATCATTACGGCGCAAGTCGTCGAAACCACGTATACTTCAAGTTAGAAACGAGGTATTGCAGTTGGGTAAAGCGTTATACAGGAAGTACCGCAGCAAAAAGCTGTCTGAAGTGGTTGGGCAAGACCATATCACTACAACCCTTACAAACGCCCTAAAAAGTGGGCAGATTAGCCATGCCTATCTGTTAACCGGCCCAAAAGGCACTGGCAAGACTAGCGTCGCCCGAATCCTAGCCCACGAGGTTAACGGCTTGCCTTACGAAGACGACAGTATGCACCTGGATATCATCGAGATTGATGCGGCTAGTAACCGTAGGATAGACGAAATCCGCGATTTACGCGAAAAGGTCAACTTGGCGCCGACAAGCGCTAAATATAAGGTCTATATCATCGATGAGGTCCATATGCTAACGCGCGAGGCGTTCAACGCGCTACTCAAGACCCTAGAGGAGCCGCCAGATCACGTTATCTTCATTCTAGCGACCACCGAACTACATAAGCTACCAGATACGATAATCTCTCGAACCCAACGCTATAGCTTTAAGCCGATCTCGCCAACGGATATGGTTCCTCACCTGAAGTACATCGCAAAACAGGAGAAGATAACAATAGACGATGAAGCACTAACCACCATTGCCGTCCATGCCAATGGCGGTTTTAGAGACGCTATTAGCCTACTCGACCAAGCTCGCGGGGGCGGCAATAACATAACTGCAACGACTATCGAGAACCTGCTTGGTAGGGCTCCAAAAGAACTGATCCAAAAATGCTTAGAATGCATAAATAGTGGTGATGGTTATGCGGCATTACAGATAGTAACTGAACTTACCATAGATGGTCATAGCCCGGAGATAATCGCAATTCAGATGATTAACGAGGCCAGGGCTCTGTTACTTGACAATAAGATGTCGCTAGAACTTGCCCTTAAACTTATGACAGACCTACTAGAAGTCGCTAAGAGCACCAACCCGAGCATTTCACTCGAGCTCGCCATACTTAGAAACGGCGGTCAAGAGAACAAGAATGCTCTACCTGTGGATAAAGTTGTCCACAAGCAAAATGTCGATCCAAAGCCTGAACCAAAGCGAGCAATCGCTGAGGTCGTATTAGCAAAAGAGTTAGAAAAGGGAGCCCCGACCAAGCCGGCGACAGGTACTCCAACTAAACTCTGGACGGAGACTTTAGAGAAGATAAAAGGTCAGCACAACACCCTTTATGGGGTGCTCAGAATGGCAGAATTTAAGGAAACCGGGCCGCTTTCTATTTCGCTTGGATTCCAGTTTCCGTTCCACATAAAGCGCGCAAGTGAAGCCAGGCATCTTGAAGTTATACATAGCACCCTAAAATTGATCAGTGGAAAAGATTATGAAATTCAATTCATTAAAAGTACTATGAGTCCTGCAAAAGCAGAGAAAGAAGAGAAGAAGCCGGAAAAAGAACAGAAAGGGAGTTCTGATCTTAGTAAGATCCGCGATGTGTTCGGAGATGCAGAACTATTAGACTAGATGGCCACAAACAACCCTAAAGATCCGATTATTCCACCTCAAAACCCAGATGCCGAAGCCAGTTTGCTCGGCGCTCTTTTGATTGACCCAGATGCCATTGTCCGAATCGCCGATGCACTTGATGCCGCAGATTTTTATGAAGAGAGGCACCGCTTTATTTATGAAGCCATCACGCGGCTCTACGATAAACACCATCCGATCGATGCGCTAACTCTCGCAAACCAACTTCGAGATGATGGTTTTTTGGATACTGTCGGGGGCGCATCTTACTTAACAGAACTTGCTAACTTCGTGCCAACAGCCGCACATATCGAGCATTACGCCGAGATTATTGCAGGCAAATCTATGCGTCGGAGGTTAATTAAAGCCTCCCAGAATATTGTTAGTCTGGGGTACGACGAGACTAAGTCTATTCAGGAAGTGATTGAAACTGCAGAAACTGATCTATTCCAGGTAAGCCAAAAACATGTTAAGCAAGATATCGAGTCGCTGGAGACTATTCTTGCCGGCAGTTTTGAGCGTCTCGACGAACTGCATCGCAACAAGGGTAAGATCCGTGGCGTTCCTACTGGGTTTAAAGATATGGACAACTTACTTGCCGGTTGGCAAAAAAGCGACCTCGTCGTTCTGGCAGCCCGCCCAGCGATGGGTAAGTCTGCCGTAGCCCTAAACTTTGCACATAACGTTGCCGTCAAGGCCGAGATGCCAGTGCTGTTCTTCACGCTCGAGATGAGCAAAGAGCAGTTGGTAGATCGACTACTTGCTATGGAGGCAAATGTTGACGCTTGGAACATTCGTACTGGTAACTTGTCGGATTCGGACTTCGAAAAAATCGGGTTGGCTATGGGTACTCTGTCTGAAGCACCGATTTATATCGACGATACGCCGGGCATCACAGTGTCCGAAATGCGTACCAAAGCTCGCCGCGAACAGCACCAGAGACAGCTCGGGTTAATCATCGTTGATTATCTACAGTTAATGAGTGGTAGCGCCTCCCGTTATGGCAGTGAGGGCAACCGTGTTCAAGAAATATCAGAGATAAGCCGAGGCTTGAAACTAATTGCCCGAGAGCTAAACGTGCCAGTTATTGCGCTTAGCCAGCTTAGCCGTTCTGTAGAGTCACGTAGTCCACAGATTCCGCAACTCGCCGACCTCCGTGAATCTGGTTCAATCGAGCAAGACGCCGACATTGTTATGTTCCTTTACCGCGAAGATTACTATAACCCCGAAACAAATCGTAAAAATATAACTGATATTTTGATAAAGAAACATCGTAACGGTCCGATTGGCAATGTTGAACTGTATTTCGACAAAGAAAAGCAGCACTTCAAGTCGCTCGACAGGCGAACCGCCCAAGAGACTCCATTCGACAAGTAGTGGGTGCTATAATAACGCTTAAGTATGGGTAAGTACGCGCCCCTTCGGTGGCTTAGGAATAAATATCATTATTTGCTGGCAGTAATATCTGTTGGTCTAGTGACAGCCACGCTCCTAACGACACAGCTGACAACACTTTTCAGTGGTCCAAATATTGTCGAAGCTGAAAACATTAAAACCGTATCGCACGGAGTTATCTTAAGTAACCCAATCGACGCGCCTTATTATCTAGTTGCCAAAGGCTTAGATCTCCTGGTTGCACCGTTAACGGCACTACGCTTAACAGCGGTAATCTTTGGTCTCTTCATGATCTTGCTTCTTAGTTATACCCTTCGGCAATGGTTCTCTAGTCGCATTGCCGTAACTGGGACGCTATTTCTAGTGACCTCTAGTTGGTTCTTAGCCTTCTCGCGAATTGGAGCACCGTATGTAATGGGTGCTTTTTGGTTGTCACTATTCATTGCGATTGGAACATGGCGGACGTATACGACAAAACCACTCTTAACAGATTCTCTAATTGTGGTTGCAGCAGGGCTTAGTTTGTATACACCGAGATATGCTTGGCTGGCAGTTATCGGAATGTTTGTGCTAACAATCAGACGACGAAAGCAACTTTATATATTGCCGAGACGGCACCAATGGTTGCTGCCATTAATAGCACTGGGTGTGACCGCACCGCTAATTTATGCCTGCGCACGAAATATTAGCATTTTAGAACAATTGCTTGGGATAAACTCGCTACCCCTGAACTTCCAGGAATTTATGGCTCGAGTCTTCCAAAATGTTTCGCAAATATTCTTCAAGGGAACATCAACACCATATCTAACCCTGGGTCGTTTACCGCTTCTAGACATATTTAGTATCGTAATGGTCGCTCTGGGACTTTATTATTTTGAGCGTCGGATAACCCTAAGACGCTCACAGTTCTTGTTCGCTTTTATGGCACTGGCCATATTTCTAGTTAGCATGACAGATTTTGAGCTAGGGTCGTTGGCAATTTTATACCCGATAATCATGCTACTAGCTATTGGCGGTATTGTTGAAGTCTTGGGACGATGGCTCGGTGCCTTCCCGCGTAATCCGATAGCCCGGAGCATTGGAGTCTGCCTGCTAGTAGCAGCAATCGGCTTCACGAGCTTTTATCACCTCCAGCGCTACTATGTTGCCTGGGGCAATAACCCGGCCGCCATCGAGGCCCACAAAGTTAAGTGATAGGTTAAAGGTTACAAGGAATAAGTGTAAATATACCTTCTAATCGTCACCTCGGTGGTGACTATTGACAAAACTATATTTTATGCTACAATGAACATATCACAATTCCGTGATATTCGGGTACACCCCGACGATCTTTAAGGAGTTACTACCTATGTGGTTAACTTTGTGGTGGTGGCTTTGGCCTACCAACTCGAAGAACATGCGCAAACGTGTTTGGCGCGTTTCCTCAGCCTGTCGCCCAACCAAGAAGGAACGCTGGCGTGACGAATGGGTTCATGTGTACTCCGCTAATCGTCCACGCACATTTGGTCCGTCAGAAACCAGGCACGGTCGTTTTAGTAAGAAGAAGTTGTTGCAGCACGATTCAAAAATCACCGATCTGCTACGGCGACTCCCGTTGTATCAATCGGAGATTCTGAACACATTCACCATCGCCCAGGCTGTTTACGACCGTAACGGCAAGAGGTGGGCTCATGATTACGATGATGTGGAGCGACTATTCATCCTCGGGATGGCCGCTGACCAGGTCGGGATCCTGCCGTCAAGATCAAATTGGTACGAAGGTGTTGATAAATCTGTACCCTTCCTGGTCTTGTGCTAACCGCGCACCTGGTTGGTTGAGTGAGTAAAAATCTCGCTCCCTTCCGGAGCGCGGTTTTTACTTATCATTTAAAATCTCTATCTTCAAACTCGACAATCTGTTATAGCTATTGACAATACTAAAGTTAAGTGCTAGAGTATGCACATCACAATTCCGTGATATTCGGGTACACCCCGACGAACCTGGAGGTCATAATGCACAAAGTCAGGAACCTCGGTGCGACAGTTGTCTTACTTTTCGCTCTGGCGAGTTGTACGGCGGATGCAAATACCGCAGAAGGAACCGCAGGTGTTGGCGAAATAGCCGGCTTTTGGTTAGGACTCTGGCATGGCTTGATCTTTCCGATTGCGTTCATAGTCTCGTTGTTTGATCAGACAATCAGCTTCTACGAGATCCACAACACAGGTGGAACCTACGACTTGGGATTCGTAGCCGGGGGATTCTTTTTCGGGCTTGCAATAGCTGCCCTCAAAAATGAATTTTTCCCAAAGCCCCAACGATTCTGATTTGCCGCGCTGATTGAGTGAGTCTCTCCTCAATCAGCGCGGTGTTTACTTTTTATTCCATGATTCCAGATTCTAAATTCCACACCATATCGTTTATACTGTAACTAAGGGAGAAATTATGGGAAAACTAGATCAAGCCAAGATGTTAATGAAAGTTCGCAAACTGCAAAAAGAGCTACAGAAACAAACTTTTACCGTCGAGAGTGGTGACGGTGCCGTAAGAGTCGAGATTAGTGGCGAACAGAAAATCAAAAAAATCACGATCGATCCAGAATATGTTGATCTTGAAGATATCGGCCAGCTAGAGCGTTGGGTCGAGGATGCTATTAAAGAAGCAATCCAAACTAGTCAGAAGGCTGCTGCCGAAAAGATGCAACCAATGATGGGCGCACTTGGCGACCTCGGTTTCTAGAAATTAGTATGTCGCAACTTCTGCCAAAAACTTTAGTTAACCTTATAGACGCCCTAGGTTCATTGCCTGGAGTTGGGCCTCGAACGGCAGAGCGTTACGCTAGTTATTTGTTACGAGCACAACCCTCTAAGGCCAAAAATTTAGCGGACTCCCTGTCGAACCTGCATGACGGTATAAAAATCTGCCCAAAGACCTTTGCGTTTATGGACTCTCGGGACGATGTTTCGCCACTGTATAGCGACCCAAAACGCGATAAAACTACTGTTGCTATAGTAGCCGAGCCATTCGATATCGTAGCCGTTGAAAAGACTGGCATGTTCCGCGGGACTTATCACGTACTGGGTGGACTTATATCTCCGATAGATGGTGTTTTGGCAGAGGATTTGCGCCTAGGTGAATTAGTTGAAAGATGTAAGGAAGATGACGTAAAAGAGATAATTCTAGCCACTAACGCTTCTGTTGAGGGCGAAACCACTGCACTTTATATCCAAAACGCCTTAAAAGACGTGAAGGTTAAGATTACGCGACTAGCTCGAGGCCTGCCAATTGGTGTCGACCTGGAATATGCAGACCAGATAACGCTCGGACGAGCCCTAGAAGGCAGGCAGGCCATATGAACTACGACGATATAGCTAAGCAAGTCAAAGAGGCTCTGGAAGGCGCTAAAAGAGTTGTGGTGATGCAGGCCGACAACCCCGACGGCGATAGTCTTTCAAGTGCTTTGGCTCTGGAGACTCTGCTCGGTCAAATGGGGAAGGATGTCGTTTTATATTCCGCCCTTGATGTACCTGGGCACCTCCGTTATCTAGAAGGTTGGGACAGGGTCCAAAAAGACTTTCCGTCACAGTTCGACTTAGCATTTGTGGTCGACTGCGGCTACTGGCGGCTGTTTGGTAACTTCGAGAAAGACTACGGTCGAGGTCGTTTACCTAAAGACAAGCTAATAATCATTAACGAGCATGACCTCGAGCAAGATATGGACTGTGCCATTAATGTTCAGGACACAAAAGCGGTCTCCAGCGGGCATATTATCTTCGAATTATTCACAGCCATGGGTCAAAAGATCGACAAACAAGTGGCCACTTTTATTGCATCAAGCATAATGGCCGACACGCTTGGTTTTACGAGCGAAGTTGTTGTAGATAAACCAAGAGTATTTGAGATTATGGCTGAGCTAGTTAGGGTTGGGCTAAACTTAGGCGAACTTCAAGACAAACGCTACCAGCAAATGAAGATATCGGCTGACACACTGAGGTATCGAGGCGAACTTCTGGGAAGGGTGGAATATTTCGGTGATGGACGGATAGCCAGCATTACTATTCCTTATGACGAAATTCGCGATCACAGCCAGGAATTCAATCCCACTGTAATCCTCGACGAAACACGTTTAGTTAACGGAGTGGCGGTTGCTATTGGTTTTAAACAATACGTCAAAAACGGAAGTTTGGTGCGCGTCACTGGACGCATTCGGTGTAACTACGGTTTTTCTATTGCTGATGACCTAGCGAAGACGTTTCCAGATGGTGGCGGACATGTCTATGCCGCCGGCTTTAAGGTTGAGGGAACT
>JBBQBM010000027.1:0-8061 GCA_038317375.1 Saccharimonadales bacterium (SeqCode) | reverse complement strand
AGCGGTGATTTTTGCGGTAATGGTCATGCCACGTTCTTTCTCTTGGTCGCCACTGTCCATAATTAAACTTTGTGACATTTCGGCTTGGTTCGAACGAAAAGTGTTTGACTGCTTTAAAAGACCATCAACGATGGTAGTTTTGCCGTGGTCGACGTGAGCAATAATCGCAATATTGCGTATTTTTTCTACAGAGTTCATTAAAAATCGGTTCCTTTAGTTGTCAATCATACCACATACTTTAACAAAAGAACAGGGGTGAAATACTATCTATAACCTTCTGCCTGTTTGTTGAACATCTCAGCATACAAACCCTTCTTCTTGAGTAGACTTTCGTGCGTACCGTCTTCGACTATCTTTCCACCCTCAAGTACTAGTACTCTGTCGGCCTTTCTTACTGTACTGAACCTATGCGACACAATTAGCGCTGTCTTGCCGTCATGTCTTGCAAAAATGTTATTAAAAATTTCGTACTCTGCTTTTGCATCAATAGCGCTGGTCGGTTCGTCAAGAATAATTATGTTGGCGTCTCTGTAAAAAGCTCGCGCCAAGGCAATTCTCTGCCATAGGCCTCCGCTTGGTTCAACACCATCTTTGAACGACGGGTCTAGGTATGTTTCGTATTTTTTAGGCAGCGTGTCTATATATCTATCTGCACCAGACAGTTTAGCTGAGCTCTTAACACGTTTATCATCATGCTCAACACCAGATATTGATATATTGTCGGCGACAGTTAGCGGATATTGGTTAAAATCTTGGAATAGGGTAGCGATCTGCTGATACCAACTTTCAATCTTGATATCCAAGATATCTACGCCGTTAATTAGCAACCTACCTCTTTCTAAGGCATAGAATCTCATCAATAGTTTTATGACGGTCGACTTACCAACCCCATTCTCTCCCACCAATGCAACCTTTTGTCCTGATTCTATTCTAAGATTTAGTCCAGAGAACACTGGCTTACTCGCTCCAGGGTATGTAAACTGTGCATCCACGAACTCGATAAACGGTGGACTGGAAGTCGTAACTTTCGAGGCATTTACAACATCAACTAATAACGGTTTACGTTTTTGAAATTTTCTATAATCAGATGAGTACTTTAGACCCTCTTGGTTACGTGCAATTGAGTTGAACAGTCCTGAAAGTGCTCCATCAAGACGAAACACCATGGCGACGTAAAAAAAGTACTGTTGTAGAGTTAAGGCCTTGTTTATCACTTGTATTGCTAACCATATTTGCGCACCCACTTCTCTTATAATTTGTAAAACTACGGAAACTCCTGCTAGCCAGTGTAAACTAGCAAAAATCTTGGCCTGCTTATCATAGAAACCTCCGTTTATCTTCTCAACCAATCTCAAAAGTTTTGCTTGCGCAGTCAATGCTCTAATCTCAAATTGCTTTCTTGCAACAGTAAATATTGAAGAAAGCCCCCAAAAGATGTGCCTGTCGTCACTGTCTTCTCTTGTTACAAACCAGTTAATCTTTGACAATTTTGACTCATAAACCAGGGAAGGAATCAACAGAATGGCAAAAACAGGAATCAGCCACCAGGCAACTATACCTATAGTTATTACTGTTACTACCGTATTTAGACCACCATATACTATTCCCAAACATTGGGTTGCAGTATTCGGTAGTTGCCAAGTATAGCCTTCGTTTATTCTATTTAGCTCGTCTCTAGTATCTTTGTCATAAAAGTCACTCATGTCCATAGAACAAAGCTGTTCATAAAACATACGGGTCGAGTATCGTGCAATCTTGTAATAAAGCAGATGTTGATATATCTGTAGAAGTCTGTAAGAGGAATAGGCAATCAAACTAGAAATGCCTGTTAAGAATATCCATGGCCAGATATCACTCGATGGTCGTTTATCTGCAACTATTTCTACTAGGTACGCACTAACCCTGGCGGTAGAATAATAAGTAAATAGGTTGGTCGCAATTTGGACTGATGCAAAAAAGAAGTAACCAATAGTTCGCCATCTAGACTCCCGGAAAGCAATAGAGATTAACCACCAAAAAGTAGTAATCTGTTCGCGATTTATTGCGCGGCTTATACTTGGCTTCTTCATCAGAAAGTTTCCTTCGATTTTAGAGACAGTACACCTAGCTAGTTTTTAGCCTTTTCGTTCTTTTACTTCGTTCCTACCGAGACTCTTTTTGGTTTCTTCGAACCATTCGTGTTTACGGGTAAATTTGTCGTATTTTTTTAGTCTTAATTTGTCTGGAGTATTTTGGGTGTTCTTAGTTGTCACGTATGTGCGGTGACCACTTGCTGTACTAACAAGTGCTACAATTTTTCGTTTGTCGCTTTTTCGTCCCATATTGAGCTTGATTTTAACAGATTGGACTATTTATTTCAACAGATTGTGCTTGGAGCCCTGATCGAGGATTGAACTCGAGACCTCATCCTTACCATGGATGCGCTCTACCACTGAGCTACCAGGGCTTAATTAAATGATAGTTGTTAGTTTGTAGTTTTTAGAAATCAAACCTATCCTACTATAAACTGTCAACTATTAACTACCAACTGTTTGCGGTATAGTTGCAAGATGATAGTTCTAGATATAGAAACAACTGGTTTAGACGCCGAGCAGCATGGATTGGTATCTATTGGTGCTATTGATTTCTTACACCCATTGGAGTCGTTCTATGGCGAATGTCACATTCGTGAAGGTGAAAAGATCGACCCTCAAGCTCTAGAGATCAACGGCTTTACCTATGACGAGGTTAAGGATAAATCTCGGCAAAGTACGCGTGACCTTTTAATCGCCTTCAACGAATGGTTAGAATCACGTTCTATTAAAATGATTGGTGGTCTTCACATAGCAGCTTTTGACGTTCCATTTTTAAACAAAAAGGCGTTGCAGTGTGGTGTTCGAATGCGGCTACACAAGCGTTCGATCGACCTGCACTCGATTGCTTATGCCAAGATGCAAGAACTTCGTAAAGTTGTGCCTTTAACAGATGGATGGAGTGTAATGGATACCGATTTTATTCACCCGTTTTGCGGCCTACCAAAAGAGCCCAAACCACAGCAGGCCTTAAATGGAGCAAAATGGGAGGCCGAGAGCTTATGTAGGCTAATTAAGGGCAAAGGATTATTGAAAGAGTTTGTTCGCTATCCGATTCCTGAGTACCTCAAGAAATAATTTATCAATCTATGGCATTTTGATTTTAGCGCTTGGTATCGTTTCGTCTAGTGCTTCCCGGAGTAGCTTAAAGTGCCTTTCACTAAATCTTAAGCCCCTTAGTGCAAACGCAGACTTCCATAGCATTGTACGTAAGTAATAAAGCGAAACCCTTTCATCGTAATCTTCTGGTTTAAAACCAAGTGCTTCTATGAAGCCAGTAGACATCAACTTTAGGCGCGGATAATGACAAACCCAGGTATGGGCACTGCCAATTTCACTTACTGGGTCATATGCCACGGCGTTTTCCCAATCAAAAAGTGCCACCACCCTGTCACCTTCGTAGCGAATATTGTGGTCAGCTACATCGTGATGAACTAAATAGCTCGAAGTTAGTTTGTCTAGCATTGTTTTACTTGATTTCATAAACTCAGTAATCTCTGTGGCAGTATGTTGTGTCATTAAACCGTGTTCAACCATTTGTTTTAGGTCGTCGTCTAAATAGGCCATCAAGTATTGATGCGCAGAAGCCTTTGACCCTTCAAGCTCGACACTATTCTTGAACCTACCCCAACCTTTAACAGGCGCTTTGTACTGTTTAGCTACCATCGCGCCCAGTTGATAGCTCATTGCATCATAATCTTGTTTGTTGCCTGTAAATTCTTCCTCAAGATCTTTTCCGGGTAGAATCTCCATTATTTGATAGTCAAAAGGTGCCTTGGCGCGCGTAGTGTCGGCGAATATTACATGATTTGTAGGGATGCCTGCTTGTTCATAGAGTTCCGTAAATTTGCTCTCAAGTTTCATGTAATGTTCGACAGCTTCTATAAATCTGTTACATCTGAATGCAAGCTTACCCCTCTCCGTTTCGACTATATAGATTAAATGGCCCGTGCCGAAGTTGGTGTTAGCGACTAACTTGCCTACCCTAGTTCCAGTCGCTTGCTCGACAAGTGTTTTGACTATTGAATCATCGAACCCTTCATAGCGTTTCTGTAGTTTTAAGACTAGTTCCTTACTTCGGTGTGTGTTGAAATAATAGATATCATCACTGTTAAAGTCGTTGCTCATTCAACTATCGTAACACCTACGCTAAGACTTCTGCTATAACTATTAATCTCGCTAGAGTAGGTCTAGTAAATACCACTGCCAGTACTAGAACTGTCGCGGATTAAAAACCAATAAATGGCGCCATAAACGACGACTGCAATTACAAAATATAGTACAACCCATCGCCACATTGGCCGCTTGCCATAGCCTTTTGGTTTCTGTTCTGGCATATTGTTTGAATCTTGATCCATAACGCTCCTTTGTTAATATAAGCATTATACGCTTAGATTATTGTGTCGTATTCGCTGATTTCGATTGACGGAGCTACTAATAGTCGAGCTAGGCCGTCTCGTACTTGCGGCGTAACTTTCGGCAATTTTGAGAGGTCATAAAATCCAGCATCGTCACACTTATTCAGTTCTTGGATTGATGGTGTTCCGATCCATTTTCGTGTACGGAACATTAGTCCCATCCAGGGCTTGTCTAGGGTTAGATTCATATATGCATGAAAGAATTCCAAATCTTCTGGCTTAACCGTGACGCCAGTCTCTTCAAAGGCCTCTCTACAGGCAGCGTCTTTAGGGAATTCACGATCTCCCTCTACGTTCATATCCATTTTGCCAGCAGGGGCTTCATAATAACCATCAAGATAGCCTGTCTGAAAACGGCGCTGCAAATATACCTGGGTTTTATCATTAATAAGAAAAGTAAAAACTGGTACTGTCGCTTTGAGAATCTCTGCCATTTATTTCTTAATCTTGTGGTTAGGAGAGATAGTAACCTCCCCTTTTTGTGTTGTGCGCCCAGGAGATTGATCTGAGTCAGTGGCCTCAAAGAATGCGTGCGGATGGGCTGGATGCATAAATTCGATCATTGCAAAGTTGGCTACATCTATCAAAAACTCGGTGTTTCCGGTGTCCGCATATTTATCAACTCGTTGTTGAAGGCTATCTATTGCATTAACCCGTTTTGGGTAGGCCATGGCGACTCCACCGTATTTATGAAAACTAACCATCATTCGATTAACCATACCCTGTAAAAATGGATGCGACACTTCAGATTCGGTGTCGCTACTGAGTAGTAATTCAAACTTTGCAGGCTTTGGTTTTGACATGGAATAACAATAAATGTGCCAGGTTGAATATGCAAGCATAGGCGTTTTGATCTCAACTTAGTCTAAATAATCAGTGCTTATAGGCGCTCTTACATCATGTTTATGTGGACCAATATCGATTGGATATTCGCCATTAAATGCCGATAAGTTGAACATATCTGCTGCTATGCCGGTTGCTTTAACCATGCGGCTCAGCGATAAAAACCCGAGATAATCACACCCAATCTGTTCACGCATTTGTTCGGTAGTCATATTGGCCGCTGCAAGCTCGCTCTGCTTCGGAGTATCAATGCCATAAAAATCTGGAAATCTGACTGGCGGTGAGGCAATAAGCACCATCACTGAACGGGCTCCGGCCATTTGAGCTTGCTGCACTAAGCGAGGCATTGTATTGAGGCGAATAATAGAGTCGTCGATAAAAATGATATCTCTACCCTTTATAGCCTGGGGAATGATGTTGTGCTTGAGCCGTAATTGGTCCTGACGTTCAACATGGCTTGGTTGGAGAAACGTACGGGCTACTACATAACGATTCTTTATAACCGCTTGGCGATGTACAAGCCCTAGAGTCTCTGCGTAACCCTCTGCGGCTGGCACTGAAGTATCGGGAATTGGCACTACCAGGGTATTGCTCACATCATCCGTTGTCGGCGGGTGCATTTCAGCAAGCTGCTCACCAAAACATCTGCGAATTTCGTTGACACTTTGTCCATACAACTGACTATCGTGCCGGGCGAAATAAACAAATTCAAACATATCAAGTTTTGAGTCCCCTTCAGAGAGCTGCCTAGTTTCTTCAATGCCATCCTTAGAAAGGACAATCATGGAACCAGGAGGCACTTCGTTCATGTAGTCGGCACCTATAATGTCCAAACCACATGTTTCAGAAGAAACGGCGTGTCCATCTTCTAATTTACCGAGTGCTAGTGGTCGTATGCCTTTTGGGTCCCTGAATGCGACAACCAATCCATCATGCATCGCTACACATGAAAACGCACCCTGCAGTAGCGGGTAAACTCGTTCTACACCATCCGCTAAGTTACTACCGCTAAGTATTTCTTGAGCAATGGCGTAACCGGCCATTTCTGAATCGTTAAGGTCTGCTATTCGAACGTCGTTCCTGATCAAGGAGCTTTCTAGCATATCTAGAATTGGCAGATTCCCATTGTGCGAGAAGGCAAATCCAATAGTATCGTCAAAGACGGGTTGAAGATGCCTATGTTTGGAGCCGTTTGTAGAGTATTTATTATGACCAACTGCAACTTCGCCAGCTAGAGACGCGATCTCTTCTCCATCGAACACGTCACATACATAGCCTGGTGCGCGATGAACCCCTACGCCGCCGTCCTTAAGTTGGCTAGCTACTCCGCTCGCTTCAGGTCCGCGGTGCTGCAAGGCAAACAGGCTCTTAACGACTAGCTTTGCAGCATCGATATCTACGCCAATTACGGCTGCTACAGCACACTTTTCACCCGGTTTAACGCGCACACCTAAGTCTAGCTTTTCACCCATCTGCTATTAGTATAGAGTGCGGTCTAGATCTTGTGAAATTATAGAGGCGGGATTCTCGCTTTAGGGGTTAGGCGAGTTTCTCGTTGTGAAAAGATTCTAGAGCACGCCTGCTCTCGGGGGTTAAGTCTCGATCAGCTACACGGTTAGACTCATCCCACCACGCAGCGCTATGCTCACCACTAATTTTTAACTGACCGGCGTGAGTAACGGCAGAGTAAAATAATTGCACATATAATCTACCGGCGTACTTACCCACTCGTACAATTTCACTTTCGACATGAGCAATAGACATATTCGGTACGATAATCAAACCAGTCTCTTCGAGTACTTCGCGTTTCAAACCGTTAACTAGTTCTTCTCCTGGATCGACTTTACCACCGGGGAACTCCCATAGGCCTGCATTGTGGGAATCATTAACAGAGCGACGTAAAACAAGTATGCGATTATTTTTAGAAATGATTGCTCTATTAACAAGTAGTACATTTGTAAGTTCTGACACTCGTAGACTCTCCATTGATAGCGCAACTATACAGTAACGAGGTTGTTAATAATATAAGACAATGATTTTCTTCTTAATATTAACAATGTAGAAATAATAACAAATTCTTTGACATCTAACTTTAATATCATTAACATAAGTACTATTACTAACACAGGAGACCTATGGATTCATTAAAAGGATTTTTGGAGTTAAGGTATGATGAGCTAGAAAAACTAAATTTAGCTGCCCGTATTATCACCGATCCATTAAAGGCTAAAACCCAACACCTTAATAGTATTAAGAAGGAAGGCCTAATCAAAGCTGTTACGGTCTGCTTTTGCGATATTGAAGGTAGACTTCATACACTCGACTATGATAAGAACTTTTTTATAGAATCTGTTGATAATTTAACCTTCGATGGCTCATCTGTTCGTGGCTTTAGCGAGTTGCACGAATCAGACCTACGTCTACTCGTCGACTGGACAAGTCTGACATATTTACCGTCAGACGTTTTTGGAGCTGGCAAAGTTGCTGTTTTTGCCAATGTCGCCTCGCGAGATTTGAAACCCTACGAGTCAGATTTTAGGGGCCGCCTACAGGCATATGCCGCCGAATTAGAGAAGACTAAAGGCTACACAGCCTACATGGCGCCAGAAATCGAAGGCTTCTTGATGGAAGGAGTCGACGCCGAGCAGTCATTTAATGGCGACTTCAAGCTAATTACTACTGGTGGCTATTTTCATGCTTTGCCGATGGATCGGCTAAGGCAGTTTATC
>JBBQBM010000026.1:0-9125 GCA_038317375.1 Saccharimonadales bacterium (SeqCode) | reverse complement strand
AGTTGGGCTGGTAGGGGCTTAAAAAGCGCCGATCAAACTATGTTTTTAATGGATCTCGTGAAGTCCGAGATAAAGATTACAAAACAACAGCTCGCATTAGTTAACAAAGAGTATGCCTCTCTTGTGCTGGGATGGTTGCTTTGCCATAGCGCCGAACCGCACAGTGAAGGCAACGAGATCGTACGCCTACACCAGTTTGCGTCGGCCATTTCGGCGTATGAGCTTATTAGTTTAGCAATTGGTCGAGTTTCTGCTCGTCGATAACTTCTGTGCCTAACTTTCGAGCTTTGTCGGCTTTACTTTGGCCGGCCTCAGACCCCATTACTAAATAGGTCGTACCTTTAGCAACACTTGTTTGGAAGGTGCCGCCTAAACTCCGAATTCGGTTGGCAGCGCCGTCACGGCTCATAGTTTCGAGAGTGCCTGTGATCACGAAGCTTTGGCCATGCAACTTGCCTTTTGCAGCTGAGACAAATGTTTGCTTGACTCCAAGTTTTTCAAATTTTTGAAGTAGCTTTTGGTTATCGGGGTCGGCAAACCAGGCGAGGATAGATTCAGCGACTATCTCACCAACACCATTAATGGCTCTTAGGTCTTCAAGAGTAGAAATACTTAACATGTTAAGTATTTTAAAGCGCTCAGCAAGATCGATAGATGTTTGTTCGCCAACATGCCGAATACCAAGTCCAAAAATAAACCGAGGCAATGTCGTGGTTTTCTTAGCTTGAATTGCTTTAACCAAGTTCTCTGCCGACAAATCCGCAAACCTCTCTAATCCCAAAACCTGCTCTTTAGTTAGAGTAAAAATATCCGCCAAGTCATTGACTAGTTTGGCGTCAACCAGCGCGACTACATTCTTCTCCCCTAGCCAATCTATATCGAGCGCTCCTTTACTAGCAAAGTGTTCGAGACCTTTTTTTAGTAGGAGCGGGCCACTTGCACCCTTGACTCTATAAACCACTTCATCTTTCGGGCGTTCAAATTCTAGTTCTGGATATTGGCGCTTCAACTCGTTCTCGTACTCGAATTTTTTAGAAGATTTAGGACGAAGTTCAGTTAACACGCGTTCGACTTGCGGAATGATATCACCAGCCTTGAATATTACGACTGTATCCCCGACCCTAATGTCTTTACGTTCTATTTCGTCGGCGTTGTGCAGGCTTGCGTGCCGTACGGTCGTACCAGCAATTGAGACCGGATCGAAAACTGCAACTGGTGTAGCGGCACCTGTCCGGCCGATACTAATAACGATATCTTTTAGGATAGTCGTGGCTTCTTCGGCGGCATACTTATAGGCCACAGCACCGCGCGGTGTTTTCCCTACTACGCCAAGCTCAGTATATAGTCGACGATTGTTAACCTTAACGACTAATCCGTCTGTATTGAACTGTAGTTGCTGGCGTTTTTCATCCCACTCTTTAACAAACTTCATCACATTGTTCAGGTCGTTAACAACAACCGCTTGAGAGTTAGCGGTTATACCGAGTGCCCGTAAGGCCCCGTAGGTAAATGCATAAGTTGGTACTTCCGCTGGGTTGGTGCGTAATAAATCATAGGCGCGAAAATGTAAGGGTCGCTCGGCAACTAAAGCTGGATCGAGTTGGCGAATCGTACCGGCAGCTAAGTTCCTGGGGTTAGCAAAGACTGGCAAATTAGCAGACTGACGTTTTTTGTTCAAAGCTTCAAAATCTTTCTTGTACATTACGACTTCGCCTCGTATTTCGGTTCGCCCGTTTAGGAATTGCTTGTGGTGTTCTGCCTCACGGAGCTGTAACGGGATATTGTTGATAGTTTTAATATTGGCTGTAACGTCTTCTCCTACTCTCCCATCGCCCCGAGTAACAGCTCGTCTTAAAATCCCATTTTCGTAGATTAACGAGCAGGCCAGGCCATCCATTTTAATGTCGCAAAAGAACTCTGTGATCTTTTCAGGAGTTAATTTCTCAATTCGTTTTAACCAAGCCACAATCTCGGACTCATCAAAGACATCGTTTAGGCTGATCATTGGTTGGGTATGCGCAACTTTAACGAATTTACTGAGCGCCTTCCCAGCTACACGCTGTGTCGGCGAATCAGCCGTTAATAGTTCCGGGTACTTTTCTTCTAAACTACTTAGCTCGTGCTTTAAGCTATCGGCGGCCGCTTCACTCATTGTCGACTCATCTAATACGTGATAATGGAATCTATAGTCATTTATCAGCTTCTTTAGCTTTGAAACTCGGGCTTTTGGGTTGTCTTGGTTCATAGCAGACTTTTGTAAAGGCTATACATATATATGTGAAAGATAGCGAATCCACTAACCATTTCTCCGAAAAAGATGAATTCATTCAACCAGGCTAGGGACGATGGAATGATCAAAAGAAGAGGTATGAATACTAGTAGCCCGGCAGCGAGCAGAAATAGCACCAGCATTACAAACTTCCTCGCTACAGACCAACGATGAACGCGGAGAACCTGGTGTGATGCTCGAATCGCCTTGAATGGCTCCATTTCGGGTAATGTGACGATATATAGCGCAGCGATCGAGCCGCTTATTAAATACAGCGAAAGTATCCCGAGTAGAATACAGATAACATAAATTCCGAAGAGTTCGCTACCACTCCCAGTTAAGCTATTGGCTAGCACCACATTCAAAATGAATCCTCCTATACTTAGGGGGACAAACTCCAAGGCCAATACGAATAGAACAATCACAAAAGGCACTAGTGGTTGCATGCCGCGGTAATATGCATCACGAATCCTCAACTTCAAACTCTTGTCGCCAGAGAGTTGTCGTAGTAACCAGATAAACCCTAGCGAGCCTATGATTAGCAACATTCCTTGATAAATTGAAGCTGATTCGCTAGTCGTAGAAGTTGAAGTAGATACAAGAACCCCAAAAAGAGTCACGCTCGACAGTAAACCGGATGCTACGGAAGTATTGTCCTTCAAAGTATTTTTCAAATCACCGATGTTAATGCCCCCGCTTAGGCCACGAACAAAGATTAAGTACAAGACTGCATAGACCAGCAAGAACAGCCCGATTATTCTTTTGTTCTTCCAGAACATTTCTAAAGAAACCTTCCACAAGCTCCAAGCAGTAGGCAATGGCTTGTAATTTTTAATCTTTATTTTTTGTTGGAGTTTAAAGCTCCGGTATTTAGGTAAACGCTTTTTTCTTACCCCACTATTGTTTCGTCTCTGTGATGTCTGATGTTTTGATTGTTCTAGTTTTTTCATACCTTATTATCCATAGCCCGTAATATCTTAATACGTTCATCGATTGGTGGGTGGGTGCTAAAAAGCCCGGCTAGCGACTTACCTTTTAACGGGTTTGCGATAAATAGATGTGCGGTGGAAGTATTCTGGCGCCTTAGTGATGAACCATTCTTCTTAATCTTTTCAAGAGCACTTGCTAAACCTTCTGGGTAGCGAGTTGTTAATGCTCCAGTAGCGTCCGCCAAATATTCGCGTTTTCGGCTGATAGCAAGTTGTAGCATCATCGCAACAATAGGCGAAATAATCAAAGCAACAAGGCCAATAATTGCTAAAAGATCGCCGCCCTTTTCATCATTGTCATTGTTCCTACCCCCCCAGAAACTGATCCGCAGAAAAAAATCACTAAGTAGGCCAACTACGGTAACCAAAGCAAATGCAATCATACTCACTCTAATATCATAATTCTTTACATGCCCGAGTTCATGCGCCAGAACACCCTCGAGTTCGGTGTCTGAAAGCTCTTCGAGTAGGCCCGAAGTAACCGCAACGGCGGCATGAGCCGGATCGCGACCGGTAGCAAAAGCATTCATTCCCTTGTCTTCAATGACATACACCCTCGGCATAACCATACCTAAAGTGATTGTAAGATTCTCGACAGTTCGCCATAGTCGAGGGTTATCGGCTTTAACTATTTGTTGGGCGCCATTCATTAAAAGTGCAAGTTTCGAAGCACCAAAAAATCCCCAAAGCGCATAAAGAAATGCGAATATCATCACAAAAGAGGTAATGGCATAATCCTCATATATATTCCCAACCAGAACCGCCAGCCCAGCCACTAACATAAAGAAGACAGCCAATATGATGACTGTCTTTCTTTTGTTAGCAGCTATGGCGCCGTACATGGGTAGATGCGCCTATTCTTAGAACTTTACTTCAACTGGATTTTCTACTGCGGCACGATCTTCGACTTCAAAGAATTCGCGGGACTTGAACCCAAGTGCTCCCACAAATAAAGTGTTGGGGAAAACCTGGATCTTAGCGTTAAAGTCGCGGACATTGGCGTTATAGAATCGTCTTGAGGCCTGAACTTTGTCCTCGGTGTCGACCAACTCTTCTTGTAGATGCTTGAAGTTGTCGTTAGCTTTTAGGTCTGGATATGCTTCGGCAACAGCAAACAAGCTTTTGAGTGCGCCGGTCATCATATTGTCGGCTTTGGCAGTCTCGTCAATCGACTTAGCACCCATCATTGCAGAACGCGCCTTAGTTACTTCTTCGAAAACACCTTTTTCGTGCTTGGCGTAGCCTTTGACCGTTTCAACCAAATTAGGAATCAAATCAACCCGGCGTTTTAGCTGAACAGTAATATCGCTCCAAGCCTCATCAACTCGAAGTTTGCTACGAATTAAGCCGTTATATAAAAGCACCATCCATAGTGCGATGAAAACAACTAAGCCCAGTACGATAAATAGAATTGCCATTTTTACCTCGTTATTAGTGTCTTAATTATACCCTATATTTATCGGCGGTATTAAACATTTCGGTCTAGTTGCGACTGATTGTTAATATCGAGCGCTCTTTGTATCAGACGAGTGCCAACATCCCCCCAGTCGAAGTAATGTTTGTAGTCTTTGGGGTCAATTAACTTGATAGCTGTGATACCGCCGTCCGGATCACGTTCAAATTCTCCGATTTTCTCTACTTTGGCCCAGTAGCGTAATTGATAAACGGCCTTGCCGGATGGGTCGGTAACTTTCTGGTAACCCACCGGTATTGCGTCAAGTACTTTCATATTCGCCTCTTCCTCAATCTCTCTCACAAAGGTTTGCAGTGGAGTCTCGTTTTTCTCGATTGTCCCACCAATCAATCCCCACTCCTGTTTGTGTCCACCAAACCCAATTACTAGTTTGTTATCTATAAAGCACAGACCGTAAGATTGTGTGCAGGATTTAGCTGGCAGCCCATCAAACGAATCGACATCGTGATATTCCAGCTTATATTGGCTTCCGCCATAGTCAAGCACATCGTTTATTTGCATAGTTTCTAATTATTTATGGTGCGAGGGGCGGGACTTGAACCCGCAAGCCTTGTGGGCAAGAGATTTTAAGTCTCTCGTGTATACCATTCCACCACCCTCGCATGCTTTTGTCAAATATGTGTTATTGGAGGCGCGGACGAGTAACGCTCTCGTCTGCGAGGTTTTGCAAACCTCTGCCTAACTTCTCGGCCACCGCGCCATACGCCTTATATTGTACAGAATAATGATTTATTCAGGCAGAGTGCTTTTCGAAGAATGTCGCTTCGGCAAGCCTTGGCTTAGTTAGTGCGCGGCTCATATGCGCATAAGATGGGTCGAACACCAGTAGGTCCTGTGCTCTTAACTCAGTAATGTAACCTTCTGGAGAAATTAACTCCGGGTCTACTAGCCCATGCCAAAGTAGTTGACCGTTCTGTGCGTCAAGGAGTTCCCACTGGTCCTCAAAACCTTCTTGCGGGATTCGACTCTCGTGTATTCTAAACTCAGCTATACCAGCTTCAGTGAAGTTCAGTGAGTAGCATCGTCCGCGCTGGCAGTTGGGTTTATCGGCATGAAGAGTAGTGACTCCAGCAAAGTGCCATTCTACCCCATGAGGTATTAACATATTCGATAGATCTGGCGGCAATATCACTCTTATCTCAGCGCCAAAGCTAACACTGTCGCGTATATTTCCCTCATAGCCAGCAGCTTTTAAGGCAGCTACTACCCCCGTACTGTCTGTAGCCTCAGCTAAGCTAATTCCGGAATTTGCTATGACAAAAGCTGGGATCTCCCTAGCTAGAAACCTCTCAGTCAGTCTTTCAGCATCAGGCACTTCACCTTTAGTGATACGCGTATAAATTGCTGGGACAATTGATTCTGGGCTTATCATAAAGTACATAATAGTTCACCGCTGAACTGATGCAAGCATGAGCGTATAATAGATAGATATGAGTAACAGCGAAGTACTACCAAGTTCAGATTCACCCGGCCTCGACCTAGGAAAATATCAACTCGGTTGGAGTGATGCAGATATAGAGTATGCCTTCAAGCCCGAGAAGGGCCTGAGTGCAGATGTAGTTAACGAAATATCTTGGTGGAAGGGCGAGCCGGGATGGATGACCGAACGGCGGCTCCGGGCGCTTAGATTGTTCGACAAAAAGCCCATGGCGGAATGGTTTGCGGTTAATATGCCGGAGATCGACTTTCAAGATATATATTATTATTTGAAACCTTCCGGAGCTCAAGTTGACGAATGGGACGAACTACCGGCAGAAATGAAAAAAACCTACGACAGGCTGGGCATTCCCGAGGCCGAACGAAAATATCTTGCAGGTGTCACCGCACAGTACGACTCAGAGGTTGTTTATCACCGAAACCGTTTAGACCTCGAAAAGCAAGGGATAGTCTTTTGCGATATGGATACAGCGCTTCGGGATTATCCAGAACTTGTTAAACAGTACTTCGGAAGCCTTGTTACCGCCGGTGACAATAAGTTTGCAGCCCTAAACACCTCAGTATGGTCGGGCGGTTCGTTTATTTATGTCCCGCCAAATACGAAGGTAGAGATGCCTTTGCAGGCTTATTTTAGGATTAACTCCGAGAATGCTGGCCAGTTTGAACGCACGCTCATAATTGCCGATGAAGGTTCAGAGGTCCACTACATCGAAGGTTGTTCGGCGCCGATTTATACAACAGATTCTTTGCACTCGGCGGTGGTAGAGATAATAGTCAAACCACACGCTAGAGTAACGTACACCACAATCCAAAACTGGTCGCCGAACGTTTATAACTTAGTTACAAAACGCGCCAGGGTCGAGGAGGCTGGCCACATGGAATGGATAGACGGTAACATCGGCTCAAGACTGACCATGAAATATCCGTCGATCTACCTGATGGGGAGAAAGGCAACCGGCGAGGTTCTATCTGTTGCCTATGCCGGCGAAGGGCAGCACCAAGACGCCGGTGCAAAAATGATACACGGCGCGCCCGAGACTTCGTCCCGGATAGTCTCGAAATCAATCAGCAAAGATGGTGGCATTACTACTTACAGGGGCTTGGTGCGTGTTGATGAAGGCGCCTATGGTAGTAAGAGCCACGTGCAATGCGACGCTTTAATTTTAGATGAACAGTCAGAATCAAGGACCTTCCCCTATATGGAGATAGGCGAAAGAGATGCGGAGGTTGGGCATGAAGCGACAGTTTCTAAAGTTGGTGACGAGCAACTTTTCTATTTGATGAGTCGAGGGCTGTCAAAGGATCAAGCAACAGGTATGGTTGTTAATGGATTCATCGAACCCATCGTCAAGACCCTCCCAATGGAGTATGCCGTGGAGTGGTCGAGGCTTATCGAAATGCAAATGGAGGGTTCTGTTGGTTAGGCAAAGACCGTGATACGTGATGCGGCGGCGACTGTAGCTGCCACTAGTTATTAGATGTATATAGCTACACTGCGATGTACTGGAAGAACGTAGCCTCAGAAATACGTGGTGTTTCCAAGCTTCTCACTATGTGAGCATGCAGAGGGTCAAATACTAATAAATCACCGGGTGATATAACGGCTCTATGCCCTTCGGGAGCTATAAGTTCAGGGTCTACAAGCGAATACCATATAAGAGCACCCGTTTGTTTATCTAAAATATCCCACTGGTCGTCTAGTTGATCGGCGCTTAGTCTACTTGGGTGGAGCCTAAAGTCGCTTCGCCCAGCTCTTGTGTGATTAAGAGAGTATTGCTGCTCTTGATCAACCCTGTGTTTGTCTGTATGTAGCGCCGTAACACCAACCTTCGCCCATTCATCTCCCTCGAAAAATGATAAGTCTGTAGGGTCAGCGGGCAATATAGCAGCACTTCCATGTTCGAACTGAACGCTTGTCTTTACGTCTCCGTCATAGCCGCTCAATCTTAATAGATGATCAATTTGCGTCGAAGATAACGCCTTTCTCAAGGATGGACCAGAGGCTGATATTACAAATGCCGGCAGATCGCCTGCGAGCAATCTTTCAACAAACACCGGCGCATCATGCTTGCCGCCTCGTTCAATTGGTGTATAGGTTGCCTCTACTAACTTTTTCATTGTGATATAATTATATCATAATTTAGAAAATAAAGCAATGCTTAGGTTTACGATGGTTGGTTTCCGCCGCCCCTATCACATTCCGGGCATGTGGAGCATTTCAAGAACATCTATTGACGAACCGCCTCTTTTTAAGTGCGGGTGTGATTTTAAGTTCTCTTCTATTTCGCCTTTATCGCCTTCCATTATCGCGTAACCAGAGGCTGTGTTCTGACTATGTTTCACAGAGGTAGGTGTTACTTCACTCTTAGCTTGTAGTGGTAAGCCCCATTCAAAGTCTATACTCTCAGGTAAACTATCTTTCCAGGTCATCCATTCTTGCATGCTAGACTGCATTTCTTCCGCACTAGCCCGCGACATTAACTCTTGGCCGGACAGATCAGATTTGTATAGAATCATAAATTTCGTCATTTGTTTTCCTTTCGTTTTACTTTTTTGACCGGTTTAGGGAAATTTTTGTAATTAGTGGCAGGTGGTCAGAGGCATCGATATCAGGCACATGAAAATCTGTTACTGTTAAATCCTTTGAAACGAAAACATAGTCTGCAAACGGAAAGTCTTTTTTTGGATACGTAGAGCTGCGTGTTGTTTTGATTTCGTAATCTTTTATTAGATCCTGCATATCATCACCAGCGATTATCTTAATACTCTCCGTGTCGGGCTCGAGATTAAAATCGCCAACTACTACCACGCTACCCTTCACTTCATCAATTAATTTGCGAATCTTTTTGGCAACCATTAATCGCTCCGGGCTATCCCTTTTTGACGATAAGCCTTCGGGAGCTTTCTCCCATATTCCATGATAGTTAAACACGGACAGGCAGAGTCCTGTATCTGG
>JBBQBM010000025.1:0-9760 GCA_038317375.1 Saccharimonadales bacterium (SeqCode) | reverse complement strand
GCAATCTTTATCTCGGTATCATCGGTCATACCAGATGGCGCAAAGCTGGTGCTCATTAGAGTTTTAACGTAACTCTTGAGTGGAACACCATACTTTAGACCATGGCTTATAGACCGCGCAAACGAATCCATTAGCCCAGACAGTGTCGACCCTTGCTTAGAAACCGTTACAAACAATTCGCCGGGTGTTCCGTCGGTATACTCTCCGACTGTGAAGAAGCCCTTTAGGTCGGCAATCTTAAACTCGTAGGTGTGGCTATTGCGACGTCTTGGTAGTTCGCGCTTGACGGCGCCTTTTACGATGAAGCCCTCGCTTGGTTGTTCTGCTACCGAAGATACTTTGCTATCTTCTTCGCTGTCGGATTTCTTTTTGTCGCTGAGCGGTTGCGCCACCTTTGACCCGTCGCGGTAAATAGCTACGGCCTTAATACCCATTCTCCAGGCGTCAATATGAAGTTGCTCGACGTCTTCAACAGTTGCGTCGTCTGGCATATTCACAGTTTTACTGATTGCACCGGATATAAATGGTTGTACTGCTGACATCATTTTGACATGGCCTAGGTAATGGATTGAGTTAAAACCGACAGCGCAGGCAAAAACATTCTGGTGTTCTGCTTTTAGGTGCGGCGCGCCATCAATCGTGTTCTTGTCGGCAATAAAGACCACAATCTCATTAGATTGTTCGGTGGTATAGCCAAGAGTTCTTAGCGCACGCGGGACGGTCTGGTTAACAATCACCATTCCACCACCGCCAACTAGGCTCTTATATTTTGTCAATGCAAAGTCCGGCTCGACACCTGTTGTATCGCAGTCCATCATCAGACCAATCGTACCAGTTGGAGCCAGTACACTTGCCTGTGAGTTACGAATGCCATGGATTTCGCCAAGCTCAACAGCTTCGTCCCACGCCATAGTCGCTGCACTAAGAAGATCTTCCGACACTAAAGCGGCGTCAATCTTAGATACCTCTGCCCTGTGCATCTTGAGGACGCCGAGCATCCCGTCGCGGTCTTTGTGAAAACCAGCAAATGGGCCAACCCGACGTGCAAGTTTGGCGCTTGTGGCATACGAATGGCCGGTCATGAGAGCCGTAATCGCCGCGGCCTGAGCTCGACCTTCTTCTGAGTCATATGGCAGCCCCTGGGCCATTAGAAGCGCTCCTAGGTTGGCATAGCCTATCCCAAGCTCCCTATAGGCCTTAGTGTTCTTCGAAATACTCTCTGTTGGATAGCTAGAATAGCCGACCAATATCTCTTGAGCTGTGAAGATTAGCTCGACCGTATGCTTGAAGGCAACTACGTCGAATGTATTGTCCTCGTTTAGATACTTTAATAGATTTATAGATGCTAGATTGCAGGCGGAGTTGTCTAGGTGCATATACTCGCTGCATGGGTTAGAGGCGTTGATACGGCCAGCTTTTGGTGTAGTGTGCCATTTATTGACAGTAGTATCGAACTGCATTCCAGGGTCGGCGCACTCCCAGGCGGCTTCAGAAATCTGACGAAATACCTGCCTAGCTTTTACTGTTTTAGCTGGTGTGCCGTCGCGTAGTTTGAGGTCGTAGTCAGCATCGTCCAGTACGGCTTGCATAAACTCGTCTGTTACGCGCACTGAGTTATTGGCGTTTTGATACTGAACCGAGAAGCCGTCTTTGCCGTCAAGGCTCATGTCAAAACCAGCAGCCTGCAAAACTCGCGACTTGCGCTCTTCGATAGCTTTGCACCAAATGAATTCTTCAATATCCGGATGGTCAATATTCAAGATGACCATTTTGGCGGCTCTGCGGGTTTTGCCACCACTTTTGATAGTACCGGCAACAGAATCGGCGCCACGCATGAAGCTAACTGGGCCAGATGACTTACCGCCGCTCGAGCCCAAAGTCTCGAAAGAAGATCGCAACCGACTGAGATTGGTGCCAGCACCCGAACCACCTTTAAAAATCATGCCTTCTTCGGTGTACCAGTTTAGGATTGACTCCATTGTATCCTCGACACCTAAAATGAAGCAGGCGCTTGCCTGCTGGGCACGATCTTCGCGACCAATATTGAACCAAACAGGCGAGTTAAACGCCGCTCGTTGAGTAGCGCAAATATACTTGAGCTCCTCGCGAAAATTCTCGGCTTCGGCCTCTGCTTCGAAGTAGCCTTCTTGTACTCCGTGTCGGGTAACCGTATCGACAACTCTGTCGATCAACTGCTTTAGTGAGCGCTCACGTTCTGGGGTGTTGGGTGTCCCAGCAAAATACTTCTGAGCGACAATATTAATAGCGTTTTGCGACCAACCGGTAGAAAATTCGAGGTTTTTTTGCTCGAAAACCACCTTGCCGGTACCCGGATTCCCGATTTTTGATTCTCTCGTCTCCCAAATTAAAGAATCATAAGCTCGTTTATTTGCTTTAGTAAAAAATCTTCCTACTGACAACGAAGTCACCTGCGCCATAATATTACCCTCACTTAATTTATTGTTATTTTTTGTTTTTCCTGGAAAGTCTTGGGGTTTACTTGACGACTTTTTTACCACGCATGCGAGTCAACTCGCGCTCGAAGCCACCGATGTCTCTAAATTTGCGATATACGCTTGCGAAACGTACATATGCTACTTCGTTTAGAGCTGCTAGCCTCTCCATTACTAGATCTCCGATGACACTCGACGGAAGCTCTTGCTCGTTGCGAGTATAGAGTTGCTTCTCGACGTCCTCCACCAAAAGTTCTAGCTTGGCCGTTGTTACTGGTGTTTTATCACAAGCTTTGCGTAGGCCTGAAAGTAGTTTTTCTCTCGAAAACAACTCTCTATTACCATCGTTTTTTATAATGATAACTTGTGGCTGCTCCACTCGCTCGTATGTGGTGAACCTGAAATGACAACCCAGACACTCCCTACGTCTTCGTATCGCGACACCTTCAGAAACATCGCGCGATTCGACGACTTTAGTATCTTCAGACTGGCATTGGCTACACCGCATTATTCTCCCCTCACTTCAAGGAACGCACTACATATAGTGTTTGTGTTAATGAATATAAACCTATTGGTAGCGTGTTTCAAGTGCAATTTTCACAACTCTTTTTGGTCATTTTCATCTGTTGGAATAGGGTCATGTTTAGGCTTGCGCTTAAATCGTCTCAAAAATGACGGCTTATCTAGCTCACTTTCAGCCTCATCTGCCCCCCAAATGTTTGGTGCTGGACTATTGTCGTGGAAATCTGAAGATTCGGTATCTTTTGGCTTCTTTAGATCCATGTCTATATCGGCGATGTGTGACTCATCGACCTCTTCTTGATGACTTTCAGCAGGCTCTTCGTCGACTTGAGCGTCGTTATCTTGTTGCTTGGAGCTATGCGGTAATGAACCACCCGTTTGTTTGCGTGAGTTGAAGTAGGAAGCATCGAAACCGGTCGCCACCACTGTAACTATCACCTCTCCGTCAAGATCGGGGTCGATAGTAGCACCAAAGATGATGTTAGCCTCTGGATCTGCTGCTGCCGTAATAGTTTCGGCGGCGGCATTAATCTCGTGCATCGCCATGTCGTTACCACCGATAACATTGAACAGGATGCCCCTAGCACCGTCGATAGATACTTCAAGTAGAGGCGATTCGATCGCTTGCCTTGCAGCCTCGACGGCACGGTCGTCACCACTAGCGCGACCTATACCCATGAGCGCACTTCCGGCGTTACTCATTACGGCCTTAACATCGGCGAAGTCTAGGTTAATTAACCCGTGGACGGTGATAAGATCACTGATGCCTTGAACGCCTTGTCTTAGGACATCGTCTGCAACTTTAAAAGCTTCAAGTAGAGGTGTTTTACGGTCAATTGTTTGGAGTAGGCGATCATTTGGTACGGTAATTAAAATATCTACGTGTTGGGACAGGTTAGCGATGCCAACCTCTGCGTTACGTCTGCGCTTTTCGCCCTCAAAAGCAAAAGGTCGAGTAGCGAAGCCAATTACAAGCGCCCCTGTTTCTTTGGCAATCTTTGCAACGATCGGACCGGCGCCCGTACCCGTTCCACCCCCGGCGCCGATAGTCACGAATACCATGTCAGATCCCGTAAGCGCTGTGCGAATTTCTTCTACTGATTCGTTAGCTGCCTTTTCGCCGACACCTGGCTCGGCTCCAGCCCCAAGACCCTTAGTAGTCTCCTTACCGATGTGGATCTTAGTTTGTGCTTTAGAGTGATGAATTGCCTGCGAGTCTGTGTTCACGGCAATAAATTCGACACCTTGAATACCTGCGTCGACCATTCGATTAACTGCAGCGCCTCCTGCGCCCCCAACTCCTACGACTTTAATACGTGCAAATGTTTCAATAGCTGGAGCAATCTGTGGCATACTACTTTTCCTCCGACGGGTTTATTATTCGACTTAATACTCACCTAACGATATCACTGATTATACAGCTTCGAATAAAAAAACGAGAGTCTAAATTACTATTATTGCTCAGAGATATTTCTAGTGACCATGTTTTTTGCGCAAGCTTTTAGATTTGCTGAAAGGATTAACGTTACTAAACCAGCTTACCTCTGCATTCTGACCATGAGCACCCGCAGAGAAGAACGAATCCAACATCATCACCCCAACTGGCGTGGCCATCGACGGACCTTTTGTGCTGTCAAGTAGACCGCTAAGTCCTTTTATAGTCCCAACTACTGCCGGCAACTCAAGTTTCTCTTTTGCATAGTCACAAAGCCCCTTGAGAGATGCTGTTCCGCCGACAAAAACCACTCCACCTGGAAGTTTTTTAGATTTTTTAACCTTTGCAAACTCTTTGTCTATAAGCTCCATCACCTCTTCTAGCCGAGCTTCGATAATCATTTGAATGGTTGGGCCATCAAATACTATTTTTTCACCATTATGCTCAACCTTACACTCGTAACTTGGCAAACTGCCCAACCCGGCAAAAGATTTTTTTACTTTTTCGGCAATATCTAAGTCAGTTTTTAGCCCTATAGCCAAATCGTTAGTGATGTTTTGCCCACCTACCGGTATGACAGCGATATGTTCTATCTCGCCATCTTCTAGTATGGCGATATTGGTGGTTGCCGCTCCAATGTCGACTACCGCCGTTCCGCATTCTTTCTGCCTGCGATCCAAGACAGCCTCTGCTGCCGCGAGACCCGCAACAACATGGCTGTTAGTTCGAATACCCGACCTCTCAAGAGCAAGATCTAAACCTTTAAGAGAGGGGGTTGAGGCGCTCAAAATATGAGCTTCAACCTCTAGTCTTACGCCTTGCATCCCAATAGGATCTTTTGTTGCCTCGTCACCATCAACATAATAGTTTTTAGCAAACACTTGGATTATTTCGCGATTAGCTGGCATCTGAATAACGGTTGCCGCCTCTTCAACTCGCACTCGATCTTCTTCGCTTATCGACCTGCCGCCGCCACTTATTGCCACTACCCCCCTTGAACTTTGACTGCCAATCTGGGCCCCGTTTATTATTACTGTGGCTCTCGCGATATTCACGCCAGCTTGTCGTTCCGCTTCTTCGACAGCAGTGTTGATTGCTTCTGTAACTTCTTCAGCATGAACAACAACGCCCTTCCTTACGCCCTGACAAGGCGCAGAACCGACACCAGCAATCGAGAAACCACCCTCATCACTCGAAAAACCAATCACGACTCGTACGAACGACGAACCAACATCTATGCCGGCCAGGACTTGGTTATTCTTTTGCATAAAATCTAGTATACCGCTTATTCTTCAGACACCGCAATCTATAGATTTATAAAGACTACCTATCTTTACGATAACGATAATTATGAATAGCGCTAGCTCTTCGGTGGGCCTCAGCCTTATCCTGCTGAGTCTTTAACCATTCTGCATTTTTGGGAGATAGTTGACCGCTAATGAGATCTGGTGGAATAGCTCGTTGTTTCGTTGTTGGAACTACCTCAGGCGCTTTTTCGACACATTCTACTATCTGTACTACAACCTCACCCAAAGCCTGCTGCGTTCCCTCTGATAATTCGTTTGGCTTAATCGGTTGCGTCTCCATATTGTTTCCTTTTCAAAGAAGATATACTTTTTTTATAATTGTGTCAAAATTTCAGACCCATTCTCTAGTATTAGAATAGTGTGCTCAAACTGTGCCGAGCGAGTACCATCCCAGGTTTTAATCGTCCAACCATCGCGTTCAATGTAGATATCTGGCGAGCCCAGGGTGGTTATTGGTTCGATAGCGATTGTCATACCCGACAAAAGTATCGGCCCCTTACCACTCTTGCCATAATTGGGAATCTCCGGGTCTTCGTGCAATTGACGCCCAACACCATGACCAACTAATTCTTTGACTATGCCCAGTTTATGACTCTTTAGGACCATCTCGATGATTGCCGATACGTCTCCTACCCTTATGCCCGCCTTGAGATGCTCGATAGCCGTGTCTCGAGCCAGTTGTGTACCATTTAGCAGTCTGGCGTCGTCTTTGTTAAGCGGCTTACCGCCGATGGCTATAGAGACACCGGCATCTGTAATCATCCCCTTGTATCGAACACCAAAATCAAAGTTTACGATGTCGCCAGTTGCAAAGGGCGTAGCCGTCGGAACCGCATGCTGAACTTGGTCGTTTACGGATATACAGATAACATCGGGGAAGCCCTCGAAACCCAAGAAGGCCGGTTCGCCGCCTAAGGCCTTGAGCTCCTCTGAAGCCATCCTTGACATATCTTTAGGCGATAGCCCTGGCTTAGCCTGTTTGACCATGAGCTTTAATACCGTAGATAACATTGCGCCAGACTCACGCATAGCGTCTATTTCTGTAGCAGTTTTTATAAGCTGCTTGCTCATCCCGCCCCCTGTAGTGCGGCTACAATTTGTTTATGGACAGCCTCCGGCGAATTGTTGCCTTCTACTTCAGCTATCGGGATATTCTGATCTCGAAGATAGTCTAGAACTTTACATATTACACTCTCATACTCCGAAAATCGTTCTTTAATAACCGCCTCACGGTCATCGGTTCGACCTCTCTCCAAGAGCCTTGGCAGAGCTTCCTCTTGGCTGGTTCTTATGTGGATTACCTTTGTGATATCTATTCGATGCTCATCCTTTAGTTCGGAAAGCCACTTTGCTTGAGCCAGTGAACGAGGGAACCCGTCTAGTATTACTTCGATCTCGCTCGCTTGGTGCAGACTTAGGTACTCCGAAACCAGCGGCAGAACTAAGTTGTCATCTAGCACATCGCCCCTATCCATCACGGCTTTAGACTTTGGATCTTCAATTCTTGCCCTCAACATCTGTCCAACAGATAACCATTTATACCGACCGGTAGCTTCTAGCATCCGGCACTGCGTACTCTTCCCAGAACCTGCCAACCCTATTACTAAAATCATTGCCCACTCTTCAGTAGTTGACTAGCTATCCTAGCTATAACCGAGGGGTCGGCGCTGTCACCGAGACTCTCTTTAGCAAGCGTCATTACTTGACCCATAGAACTAAGCTCCGAGGGGATATTGTTATCAGCTATCAAGGTCTTGATTTTCTCGGCAATATCAGACTCCGATAGTTCGGACGGTAGGTAGGTCTTGATTAGCTCAGCCTCTCTCCGCTCTTTTTCTGCAGATGTATTATTGCCACCTTTTTCAAATAGCCCAGCAGCCTCGTCGCGCTTTTTAACTTCTTTTCGTAATATTTGGACCACCTCTTGGTCGGTTAGCTCTACACCCTTCTGTTTCTCAAAGCTATCTATAGAACTCTTGATAAATCGAAGAGCTTCTACGCTCACTGCGTCGCCCCTAAGTAGTGCGGCTTTGATATCTTGACTAAGCCGCTCTCTCATTGCTTATTTTAGTCCGAGTTTTAGTCTCTTAACTTTTTCAGCTCGGCGGGCTCGACGCGATATAGCCTTGATCCTGCGATCACGCTTACTAATTGGCTTCTCGAAGTACTGATTTTCCTTAGCGGTAATCAGCATCCCAGACTGTTGAACCTTTCGGCTGAAACGTCGAATTAGACTCTCTGTCGACTCGGCTTTGTCTTTTTTAGTTACTTGAATCATTTGTCTTGTATCTTATCCTAATCTGTTAAATTCTGCAATACTAACCTTCTAGAGACCCGGCTTTCGCGTGACTTTTTGCGACTTAAGAACAATCCCTTGAAGCTCCTTAAGAATCGCAAACTGTTTATTCGTGAAATATACTTTGGTGTTGGCTTGTTTTTCAGAATGTAAAAAACCAACCTTCTCAAGGCGCTTTAATTCGCGCTGTATGTTACCGGCGTCTTCTTTGATAAGCTTAGCAAGACCCCTAACGTGCGTCTTAAAATCAGGGTACTTTGCATAGACCACAACAATCTTACGCCTCACTCGTGATGTAATAAATGTATCTAACATCTTACCTATTGTTATATGAACAACGTATAGTATAGGAATAGATGGGGAGTCTGTAAAGTGCAAAAATCATATTTCTACGAAATTGCCGTCGCCAGTGTATCTGCTAAAAAGCAGGCTGTGTTCACATATTCATCTGTTAATAGGTGTGAAAAGCGTCAGCTTGTAGTCGTAAAATTACGTGCGAAGCAAGTACTCGGTGTGGTCATAAATGATTCAAAAAAGCCAAAATTTAAGACAAACCCCATAGAAAAAGTACTGATGGAGTTCCTGCCGCCGGCAAGTTTTGCAACTATGCTTTGGGCAATCGACTACTATCCGTTCGACAAAGGAGCGGTTATTGGGCTATTTCTGCCCCGTAGCGTGCCCTCAACTAAGCCTAAGCTTGAGCTGATCGGAGCCGTAGATAATAAAATCAGCCCGCCCGCCCTAACTAATGATCAATCCAAGGCAGTAGACGCTATTCAAAGTAACCCCCAGGCGACGATCATTCTCCACGGCGACACCGGCACCGGCAAGACACTAGTCTATATCGAGATCATCCGAAACTGCCTGCAGAAAGGACAGTCTGTCATTCTGCTAGTGCCGGAGATTGCACTGGGCGAGCAGTTGAAATCAATGGTCGGCAAATATATCGACAATATTATTGTCTATAATTCCCTACAGACTCCCTCTGTTAGGCGCGACATCTGGTATGGAGCTTATAACTCCAAACAACCCCTAGTAATTATCGGACCACGCTCGGCGCTTTTCTTGCCTTTACAGAACATCGGAGCAATCATTATCGACGAAGCTCACGACACATCTTACAAACAACAACAGGCTCCTTATTATTCGTCATTACATGTTGCCGGTTCGTTAACTAAAGCCCTAGGCGCCAGCCTAATATATGGATCGGCGACACCAAATACCACCGACTACAGAGTAGCTGTAGAGAAGAAATACCAAATAATCAACCTGAAGGAGCGTCCGATTGCCACCGCTAGCCAACTCAGCAGTCATTTTAAGATTATAAGCACTAGGGATCGTGGGCTTTTTAGTAAAAATCAGACCCTGTCGGATGACGTTATATATGCAATCCGTAAAAGCGTCAAAGACGGCAAGCAGGCGCTACTTCTACTCAATAAACGTGGTACCGCTCACTTGATACAGTGCGAAAGTTGTGGCTGGCAATACCGCTGCGAGGTTTGCGACCACACATTGGTTTATCACAAGGACCATCACCAAGCAATCTGCCATTACTGCGACCGTAAATATCCGATGCATAGCACCTGCCCTGTCGATAACGGCCACCTAAAACTAATGTCGATTGGTACGAAGTATGTCGAGGAAGATTGTCATAAACTGTTCCCCGATATTCCGATCGTTCGACTAGATACGGATTCGATTACGAGAGATAATTTGCTCGAGAAGATGGATTCGATTCACAGTGGTA
>JBBQBM010000024.1:0-10609 GCA_038317375.1 Saccharimonadales bacterium (SeqCode) | reverse complement strand
ACCTTCCAAGGGTCCGGCTGTTCGCCGGTTAAAGTGGTACGTGAGCTGGGTTCAGAACGTCGTGAGACAGTTCGGTTTATATCCGGTGTGGACGTAAAGAAACGTGAGGAAATCTGTCCCTAGTACGAGAGGACCGGGATGGACGTACCTCTGGTGTACCAGTTGTCGAATCTATCGGCACTGCTGGGTAGCTAAGTACGGACCAGATAAGCGCTGAAAGCATATTAAGCGCGAAACTGACTCCAAGATTACGTTTCTCTAGTGAGACCCCTGAAAGACGATCAGGTTGATAGGTACAAGGTGTACGACTAGCAATAGTTTCAGCCGAAGTATACTAATAGGTCCATTGACTTTTTATGCATCTCTTAACGGTCACCTCGTTTGGTGATCGGTAAGAGAAGTTGGCAGATGGAGATGTTGTGGCCCCAGGGCCAGATCCCGTTTGTTGCATTTTACTTATCCGTGCGATGTAACAGATTGGACACCAATCAGGCAAGTGATATGGATTAAGGAATAAGTTTTAAGTGATAAATACTTAGTACTTACAACTTTGAACTTATAACTTATCTGATTGGTGCCCATGGCGCGAGGGAAACACCTGTTCCCATTCCGAACACAGCAGTTAAGCCTCGCAGCGGTTACAATACTTCCACTTTCAGTGGCGGGAAAATAGCACGGTGCCAAACTATAGATAGACCACCCGAAAGGGTGGTTTTTCTTTTAACGAAACTTGCTATGATAAGATCGAACAATGGAATCTTGGATATTATGGACAAGTTGGATATTTCTAGGACTTATTACTATAAGCCTAGCAGTAATTGAAGTTAAGAAAAATAAAACACAACACTATACCCTGCCTCAACTCTGGTATTTAATCATTATGGACCATACCCCGGTACTAACTTCAGGCCTCATATGGTTAACTTGGTATCACCGTCAGCCAGCCGGTATCTGGGCGGCACTGACCCTAGACATTATTGCCGCGCTAACTATTCTATACATAGGTATAGTTAAACGTCAGGCGATCCAATATCCTCACTATTGGACATATAGTAAATATCGTAGACGGGGTTTGAGCGGTCGGATTGCTAGGAGAGCGGCTATAAGTTTTTCTGCGTCTTTAGTTCTGATTGCTGGGTTTGCAACACTGTTCATTTATACAAAGTAGTAGTTTTATCAAGGCCGTATCACGAGACTCGCGTTACCTATGCATAAAGCTTGATCGTCGAATAAGTCCGATGTAGGATTAGACCAGGGGGATTATGAAAAGATTTAAAGCAAAACATGTGAACAGTGGGCAACAGGGGTTTGTGCTATTTATGGCGTGGATCGGGGCGGTTATTTACTTCGTAGAACGAAATGAAGGCTTCTGGGGCTTCGTACTTGCCCTACTCCAAGCCTGTGTCTGGCCAGCTTACGTTCTCCACGCCGTTCTTAAGCTTCTCGGCATCTAAAACCTATAGAGCGGTAGTTTATTGCTTGTCGAAGTTGGTGACTTTGACGACTTTGCCTTGTTTGTCATAGGTGGTCCATTCGCCAACCTGCTTGTTGTTCTTAAGATGGCCGGAACGCATCTTAGAGCCATCTTTCCTAAACCACTCCCAATAACCCTCCGGTACGTCGTTAACTAGCTCACCCTTAGCCCAGAGGCTACCATCCTTATGTTTGATACCATGTTTCTTCATAGCTCTCTAATTATATCTGAAAGACTCAAATTATTTGCGAGAGAATCCAGAACTAGGGCGATTAAACTTAAGAAATGTTATTGACATAGGCGCTTTGTTGTGCTAATGTATATATAGTTTCGAAAGAAATTGCATTTAGAGGGTTCTAGTCCGAAAGGACGAAGACTCTCTTTTTGTTTTCTTTCAAATGAATATAGTAACTAATAAATGACTAGTAGTTATTTAGGATAGTGCAGTTTACGCGAGGTCGAAGAAGCGAAAGGTGAGTTGTATTTTACATACTACGAGCCTTCCGCGCGTGAGAACGAGTGCGAAATGCGCATTATAAATGAGTACGGTTGGAGGCAATACAATGGCAGGAACTAAAAAAGGCGGCCTTAAGGCTGCACAAACTAACAAGAACCGCTATGGTACAGAGTTTTATGCTCGTATCGGAGCAGTTGGTGGCAAAAAGACTGGTATGAAGGGCTTTGCCCTTAACCGTGAACGTGCTCGATTGGCTGGCCAAAAGGGCGGTCGCATCTCTCGACGCGGCAAGTCTATCGTAGCCTAAAGCTACAGACCACAAACAAGAAAGAGACTGGCAAAGCCAGTCCTTTTTTGTTTGTTCTTGGCGTATATAACATTTTTCCTCTCGAATACTCACCTCTACGTACACTTGTACGTTCCGTTCCGTTCCTCTAGGAGAAAATGCTATATTCGCTCAAGCCTGGAGCCTAGGCTGCGACACCAAGTGTTTTAGTATTCCAGGTTAGATCTTATTAGTTCGGCTATCTGTTCGGCTACCTCTCTGGGGGGATCGTGACGCTCAAATCTGGCGAGGTATTGGCCGGGAGACGGATCGTTAAAAGTAACACCCATAAATTCAGTAGGCTTATCTGTATAACGAGGTTTCATGTGCCAATGCACGTGAGCAGCATCCGACGGGTTAGATAAGTCGTGTTTGAAAGCATCATTCTTAAGACAGGAGAGGTTGAAGGTAATTGGCTCGAAAGCAGCTCTAATTGCCCGCATCAGACCGTTTCGTACAACTATAAATTCAGATTCCTCAGCAGAGGTCAAGCAGTCAAGCTCTGGTGCGTGTCTCCGCAAAGTAATGAACGTTGTCCCAAGCAGAGTTTGGTCATGGTCTCGAAGAGATGCCAACCAGTGTTGGCCTCGAACAAGCACTGCGTAGTCTTCATTCTTATCGTGTTCTAAGATATCGCAAACTTCGCATCCAGCATAAGACTCGCCGACTAACTCTCTCATACCAAAATAATAACACCTTGAGCTAGAAAAGAATCTTACGTTTGACGGCGCAGAGGCGCGATACAGGAACTTTCCAGTCGATTAAGCAGTGTGGGCAGGAATATTCGTGGTTATTAACCTGGAAGCCACTAAGGTGGCACTGAGGGCACAATGAACGTTTGTATAGCCAATCTCTATAACTATCCAGACAATCCTCGACATAATCACCGTCAATCTTAAGATGGAACTTGTCTCCGGCTATCATACTAGCTTCATTCCAGGCATCGCGCTCCATTTTTAGCAGCTCAATATCGTGCTTAAAAGAATGATGCCCGAGTTTTGCATGGGCGACCTCGTGAATTAGCCCAAAAACGGTGTCGATATTATCCTGGTTCGGGAAGGTGATCGAAGACGACCGCGGATTCCACACCAAGGATTGACCAGCTTCGAACTTTAGCTCTGGAAAGGCTCGAACAATATCCTTAACTTTCAATTGCTTGTTGAGCGTAGACAAAACAACCTCTGAGTGATGCCATCTCGGCATCTTTAGCGCCGACAATTTCCGGCATTTTAACTATTTCGGGCCTCAGCCCAGCCACTTTTTTAGTTAACATTTCGCCATATTTCTTAAAGCTACTTCCAACGCCACCGCCGATTATCACTACATCTGGTTCAACGACTGCGCACAGATCAATTACACCGAGAGCCATCGTATTAGTAATTTCATCCCAAACTTTCGTGTCGTCAATATCGCAGGCAAGTTTGCCGTATTTTTTCTTAATTGCTTGCCCAGAACCGACTTTCTCCCAAGGCAACATCTGTTCGCCGTCAGATATCAAGATGAAGCCACCTTCGCCATCGAGCATTGCTTGGTCGAGTCGACCGTTCTCTACGACAGCCGTACCGATGCCAGTGCTAATTGTTATATAAAGAACAAGTGATTCAGAGAAGGACTGCGCCTCGAACAATCCAGCTAACTTGGCGTCATTTTCAGTACGTAATGTTGTTATTCCAACAGCAGTTTGAAGATCCTTTGTTATAGCCACACCATGCCAGCTCAAATTCCCACCTCGTAGAAATGTCCCACGGCCCCTGTCAATCATCCCCGGCACTGCCGCTACTGCGGTTTCGAAAGTCTTATTCTTTAATTTCTTAAGACTATCACTCAGTGTTGCTAGAAATTCGTCATAATCCTTCGGCGTGGGGAACTTAAAGGTTTCGACAACCTCTCCGCTATCATCGAAGACTCCAAGTAACGTCTTTGTCCCGCCAATATCTACCCCAAGTATCATGGATTAAGTGTAGCATTTGGCATTTAACAATTCACATTGATTTCACATTGACCGTTTCTCAAAGAAGTATTTGAAAAATGACACATGGAAAATCATTGATAAATGAAAACTGGAAAATGTTAAGTCCACGGCAAGGGGCCTCTCTTTACAAACTTCGGTCGACATGGGTATAATGAAGCAAAACCTTAGGATGGTCTTTTCGTAGCTCTAAATAGAGTTCGAAAAAATCCAAGCCAGTCCAAAGGGGAGAGAAATAACTGAAATGACTAAAAACACTACATTAACCATGGAACAGCTCTTAGCTGAGAACGACCTAAAAGGTCTTAGCGCTGCCGACGTTATCGACGGCACGATTATATCTATTAAGAAACACGAAATTTGGCTTGATATCGGTGTTTACGGCATCGGTGTCGTTATGCGCCGCGAAATGGGAGTTACTGACGAACTAAACGTTGGTGATTCGCTAACAGTTGGCGTTGTCGATCCAGAATTTGAGAACGGCTATGCCTTGCTCAGCCTTCGAAAAGCCGCCAAAGACAGAGGTTGGGACGAACTCCAGCGTATCTGTGACGCTGGCGAAACTATCGAAATTAACGCTTACGACGCAAACCGTGGCGGTCTACTTCTTGAGCTTGAAGGTGTGCGCGGCTTCTTGCCTGTATCGCAACTTGCGGCCGATCACTACCCCCGTGTTTCTGGTGCCGACAAAGACGAGATTCTCGGAAAGCTCAACCAACTCATTAAAGAGACACTACGCGTACGAGTAATTGACGTCAGCCGAATGGACAACAAGCTAATCTTCTCTGAAAAAGAAGCGCTCAAAGACGACATGGCCGATCGCTTTGCCAAGCTAAAAGTCGGCGATAGTGTTGAAGGCATGGTAACTGGAGTTATTGACTTCGGTGCTTTTGTGAACGTCGATGGAATAGAAGGCCTAATCCATATCTCAGAAATCTCCTGGGAGCGTGTCGAAGATCCTCGTAAATATGTTACGGTCGGCGACAAAGTCAAAGCAAAGATCATCAGTATAGACAAAGAGCGGCTGAGCTTAAGTCTAAAACAGCTTATCGAAGACCCTTGGCTCAAGGATGTTGAAGCTATAAAAGTTGGCGAAAGTGTCACTGGTACAATAACCAGAATCACACCATTCGGTGCATTTGTTCAGATTACTCCATCCGTTGAAGCTCTGGTTCATATATCTGAACTTAGTAACGGCGACGATGAGGCGGTCGATCCAGAGAAACTATTCAAGCTAAACGAGAAGAAAGAATTTAAGATTCTCGAAGTTGACAAAGAGGGCCGCAAGATCGCACTTAGCCTAAAAGAAAAGAAGAAGACTAAGAAGTAGCCTTTAGTACGCTATGAACTAACAATAACAAAGAAAGGGGAGCGCCAAACAGATGAATAGAATCATCGAGATACCAGAACAGATCACCGTCGGCGCTCTCGCCGAAAAGTTAGAACTACCCGTTACAAGTCTAGTGGCGGAGCTAATGAAGAACGGCATGATGATTACGGTCAATGAAAAGATTGATATTGATATCGCAAATATCATCGTTTCAGAGCTTGGCCTAGAGGTTGAGTTAAAGAACGAGGCTCCAGAGGATAAGGTAGCTCCCAAAAGAGTCATGTCCGATGCCGCAGATGCCGAAACGCGCCCACCGGTCGTAGCAGTAATGGGGCACGTTGACCACGGTAAAACTAGCCTACTAGATAAAATTAGAGAGACCGACACCGCCGCCAAAGAGGCGGGTGGAATCACACAGCATATCTCGGCTTATCAGATTACGCACAACAATAGATTAATCACCTTCTTAGATACCCCGGGGCACGAAGCTTTTTCGGCGCTACGCGAACACGGCGCCCTACTTACAGATGTGGCCGTAATCGTTATCGCCGCCGATGACGGCATCAAGCCGCAAACACTAGAGGCGATCCGGTTCGCACGAAAAGCCGGCACTAAAATGATCGTTTGTGTCAATAAGATCGACAAAGAAGGCGCCGACATTAATAAGATCAAACAGCAACTTGCGGAAGCCGAGGTGATGCCTGAGGAATGGGGCGGTGACACTGTCATTGTGCCGGTTTCGGCAAAAACTGGCGAAGGAATCAAGGAACTGCTAGATATGATCCTACTGGTCTCTGATATTGAAGAGCTAAAAAGCAGCCACAGCGTTCCAGCCAGAGGTCTAATTATCGAATCTCACATGGAAACAGGGCGTGGCGCTATGGCCGTGGCTCTTATTCAAGAAGGCGTCCTCCACCAAGGCGACTTCATAGTCGTCGGCTCAACCTATGCCAAGGTTCGAATGCTTGAAACTACCTCTGGAGTGGCAATAAAAGAAGCAGCCCCATCCACCCCGGTACAAATTTCCGGAGCAAAATCCTTACCTGAGTTTGGTGACGAATTTTATGTAGTAGCGAATGAAAAACTGGCCCGTGAGGCTGCTAATTTGGGTGGCCAGAAACAGTCTACTTCTCAATCAGGAATGTCTAGTTCAGAACTATTAAGGATAATCAGTAAGCGCACGTCTACTACAGAGTTTAACGTTATTATTAAGGCAGATGTCCAGGGTTCCCTAACCTCCGTTATTGATAGTCTTAAGCCACTTGATACAGAAGAAGTTGCTACAAGAGTGGTGGGGTCTGGTGTTGGCTCAATCACAGAGAACGACATAATTACAGCCAAGACTGCCAACGCAACGATTTACGGCTTTAGCGTCGATTCTGGGTCTGCCATTAAACAATTAGCTGCTCGCCATAACGTAACGGTCAAGAGCTTCAAGATTATCTATGAGCTTCTAGATGACGTTAAAAGCGAACTCACTAAGCGCCTACCAGAGGTTATCGTTGATACAGATACGGGAAGATTAGTCATCAGGGGTGTTTTCAGGACAACTGCTAGCGAGGTTATCTGCGGCGGCGAGGTTACTAAGGGCAAGCTAACCATTCCATCACTCGCACACCATCTTCGAGATGGCGAAGAAATAGAAACTGTTGAGATTTTGACACTAAAGAGTGGCCCACAAGCCGCAAAAGAAGTTCCAAAGGGCGAAATGTGCGGCATGAGCTATAAGCCTACCGGTAAGGCCGATATACTAGAAGGCGACCACTTCGAATTCTTCACTCGCGAAGTCAAAGACCGCTCGCTATAGTAAAAAGCATTGACTTTTTAACGCGCTTATGCTAAGATAGGCGTGTTAACTAAAAACAAAAAAATGTCCGAAAAAACACCAGTATCAAACCCCGACTCAGAAGTAACAAATTATGTTAATGTCGACTATCACCGTGACGGAGATAAGCTAAATGGTGAAGTTGTTTCTCATCATGTATATGGGGTAGATAGTGAAGGTAAAAGAACCCATGTAGCCGCAGATGACATGCTACTAGACCGAGGATACGCGCCAGAGGCCTACGGGGACTATTTAGCAGAACCCTTGCATCAAGAGGCGATCTCAGAGTTAGGAAGATTAGCCTTTGACCGACAGGTGGCCGTCGACCTGGCCAAAGAAGGTCTTAAGTTTGCCAAACACGGCTATTCACGCAAAGAAAGAAAAGAAGCAGTTGCAATAGAGGAAGCCAAAAAAGAGCTGGAGATAAAGGTTGCGCGCCAAGCCTCTGGCCAGATTCCAAGTACACCGGTAGACGGGGTAATCAGCAGGTTTAAGCAAGACAGGGTTGTTAAGCGTGAGATGAAAAGAGCTTCTGGTGACGCTAGAGCCTTTGCAAAACTCGAAGTTAGAAATCGAGAACAAGCAGCACACGCAAGGCTAGAAGACTTCAGCGAGGCTTATAAGGATGCCAGGCATCAAAAACTTCGTACGCGGAACGACCAACTTCGTGCACGATTTCACCCAAATGGGAGATCGAAGTTTAGTTTCTTGCCGCGGTTTAATGACCCGGGCCCTCGAGTACGTACTGGTCGGAATGGTGAGAGGGCGGCCGCATCGGTTTTAGACCAGGTTACTCCCTCGGAGCTTGCGATGCTAAGGAATCTTTCCCCGGGGCTTCACGACAAGCACGTGTCACGACATAAAAAATAGGGTAGAATATAGGCATGTACAAGCTTGATGATAATTTTCTAATCGAAGTTGGCTTAGGCGGCCTGCCAGCCAGCGAAAAGCCCGAGATGATACGTGATATTTACAACAAACTAGAGCTAAAAGTTGGCATGCGTCTAGCAGAACAGATGACCGATGCTCAGCTTGATGAATTCGAAGGTTTGATAGATCAAAAAAACGACACGGCGTCACTACAGTGGCTAGAACGAAACTTCCCTAATTATAAGCAAGTAGTCGCTGAAGAGCTTGAGAAGCTCAAGGTTGAGGTTAAGGCCAGCGCCCCTCAAATACTGGCTGTTTTCAACCAGCAATCGCCGCCTCAAACAGCTTGAGTGCCCAACCTAGATTTGTAACCATTTAGAAATGCCTTCACGGGCATTTCTTTTTTCCCCACTGGCTTAAGAGCATCTATGCATAGATAGCCATCTTTTGCTTGAATCATTAATACCCCTATTTCGTCCTCGACATTTATCTCCCCTAGGGATCCAAAATCGGAAGGTACGAAATGCGCTTTCATAATTATGACCTCCACTTGACCAAGGGTAGTGTGGCTACCCGGCCAGCCAGCGTAAGCGCGGATTTCGCGTTCAATCTGTTCAGCTTGCTTCGTCCAGCCAATTCGCCCATCTTCCCTAGAGATCTTCTTGCAATATGAGGCATCGCGGTCGGGGTGCGACTGCTGCCTCGGCTTTAATGTACCTGCGTCAATAGCCGGTAATACTTCTTTCAACATTTCAGCGCCTAGATTCTGAAGAGTGTTGGCTAGCTCCTCCTTAGTCTCTTTACCCGATAACTGAATAGACTTCTGTTTATATATCGGTCCTTCATCCATGGCGGCCGTCAAGCACATGATAGACACGCCAGTTTTTGAATCACCGGCGAGAATCGCAGCCTCAATAGGTGTAGAGCCCCGGTATTTAGGCAAAAGTGACGGATGAATATTGATAATCCCCAGAGGAAATTCGTCCATAATCGACTCTGGGACTATGTGGCCGTAGGCGGCAAGTACCGCCAGTTTTGCAGTATGTGGCTTCAAGTCCGTCAGTGGTCCGGTGACCACTTGTTCGATCTCGAAACCAGCAGCAACGATAGCATCCTGAATTATAGGCTTAACAGAAGCTAGGCCTGTGGCGAGCTTCTCGTTACCAAAGAAGACTATTTTTGATTTCTTTTTCATAATCTAATTGTTTTAGATCGCCGTTTTCTTCAAGACGATAAAACGCATTCTCATTATCCTTAATATGATCAACGAAAACCACACCTTTCGTGTGGTCTGTTTCGTGCTGAACTATTCTAGCCAAGAAGCCCTCTAAGGTGACCCTAAATTCCTTTCCTTCCACGTCGGTTGCCTTGACTCGAATCTTCTCGAAGCGGGGAACCTTGCCATAGATGTTCTTAATGCTCAGGCAGCCCTCAAAATCCTCAACGATTTTACCCTCGTACTTGGTTATCACGGGGTTAATAAACACCATAAACGATCGATCGTCCTTATTGTCAAAGTCATTTCGTACAATGACGACTTTTTTCATTTCATTGATTTGTACGGCAGCTAGCGCCACTCCAACTTCGTGCTCACGGTGATCCTCCCAATCTAGCAAGGCCTCCGACATAGAGGTCAATAAGGTTTTTATATCATTCGTGATATAACCAACACGCTTAGACGGTGTCCGAAGCGACGGGTGGGGTAGGGTAATAATATCTTTTTGGCTAGCCATGATCTGACAAGAGTATACCAGAGGTGCTTCGTCACATACACCAGCAAACCTGCCTCCCGGCAGGGCCAGGAACCCTGTTGCTGGTGTGAGTGACGAGGTTATGTGCTTAATGCATCGAGGTCGACCGTCCAGCTTGTGCCCAGAAGATCGCCGACCTCTATCAAGCTACTACGTTTTTTAGCTTTGGCGATAATTTGCCACTCTGTCTTTCCAAAACCTTGAAAACTAGGCATCGGGCCAAGTATGTCGACATTCAGACCCTTTGTACGGAGTTTAGCGTCGACTTTTCGGACTATCTCTTCTAGGCCCGCAGATGTTTTTCGTTTTATTCGATAAACCGCCAAGAATGTCGATGGCGGGTAGTTAAACTTGAGTCGATCATCGATTTCTTGATTATAAAAAGACGTCCAATCCTCGTTAGTCGCCCAGGTAATTAACGGATCGTCTATATAGGGTGTTTGCAAAAAAATAGTTGTTTCTTGGTGCCCGCGCATGCCTCGACCAATCACTTGATGCAGCAACTGGTAGTAGCGTTCATCACCTAGGTAGTCGCTAGATTGCCGACGTGCATCGATGACAACTATCGTCTCTAGCAAAGGCAGGTCGAGGCCTTTTGCAACTAGCTG
>JBBQBM010000023.1:0-12260 GCA_038317375.1 Saccharimonadales bacterium (SeqCode) | reverse complement strand
CTTAGTGATAAACTAAAGTTACGACGTCGTTAAGAATATGCATTGTCTCCTGTAGTTACAGGGGCCAGAGCACGAGCTAAACGTTCGCGTGGGAAATAAGTCTCCTCAGAAAACAGTCGAAGCTCGGAAATATTAACAAGGGTTGGTGGCAAAGCGACAGATATACCTCTATAGGAAACAGGAATTAGTAGATAGGAAATGGGCAACCTCAGATACCAAATACTAACCCCTAATCCCTAAAAGGATGTTTGGACTTTGCTACTAGCCTCTAAACCAAAGAGAAGGAATAAATAAAATATGTCAGGAACTATAAACCCGTACGGCAAAGATATAATTAAGGTCGAAACCGACTTCTGTGGCCGAAAATTAAGCCTCGAAGTAAACCGTGTTGGCTTTAGAACATCGGCCAGTGTAATCGTGCGTTACGGCGAAACAGTCGTGCTCGGTACGGCTATGGTCAACAAAAAGACCGTTCAAGGGCTCGATTATTTCCCGTTAAGTATTGATTACGAGGAGCGATTCTACGCCGCTGGCAAGATTAGCGGCAGCCGTTATATGAAGCGCGAAGGTCGCCCAAGTGACGATGCTATCTTGATTGGCCGCTTAATTGATCGACCGATTCGACCGCTTTGGCCAAAGGGCTACCGACACGAAGTTCAGGGCGTAGCGACTATTTTGAGCATGGATCCAGAATTTCGCCCGGACATGGTAGCGATGATCGCCATGAGCACAGCATTTATGATGACCGGTGCACCATTTGACGGCCCAGTTGCAGGAGTCCGCGTTGGAATTGTCGACGACAAGCCAAAAGCATTTGCGACAACTGAAGAGCTAGCCACCGGCCCGCTTGATCTTGTAGTTGCTGGCACAGAAGACGCCACTATGATGGTTGAGGCTGGTGCTAATGAAGTTGACGAAAAGACTGTCATCGAAGCCATAAAATATGCTCAAGACGCTATTCAGCCTGCTATTAAGCTCCAAAAAGAACTTATCTCAAAACTAAAAATTGTTCCACAAGAGTACACTCTAGTTCTACCAAAAGAAGATATTCAAAAAAGTGTTGATGCTTGGGTGGAGGGCAAACTTGGCGAAAACGTTAGAATGCCATACCCAGAGCGCAATCAGTTAGTCCAGGAACTTCGAGACGCATTTCATACTGCTATGGCCGAAAAGCTAGGCGATGATTACGAAAAAGAGCGTCAAGAATATGACGAAGCCTTTACTATGGCAATCCATAAAGACGTTCGTGCCGGAATCTTAAAAGACAATGCTCGACCCGACGGTCGTAAGATGAACGAAGTTAGGCAACTGTCTAGCGAAATCGGCTTCTTGCCGCGGGCGCACGGCTCTAGCTTATTTGCTAGAGGCGTAACGCAGGCTATGAACATCGTGACACTTGCACCACTAAGCTACTCACAGCTAATCGACACTATGGAACGTAACCAAGAAAAGCGTTACATGCACCACTACAATGCCCCAGGCTACACAGTTGGAGAAATCGCACGCCTCGGTAACCCAGGGCGACGTGAGATTGGCCATAGCTACCTTGCTGAACGGGCGCTAGAGGCTGTCATCCCAGACGAGGCGACCTTCCCATACGCTATTCGAAGCGTTACCGAGATAATGAGCCAGAACGGCTCGACTTCGATGGCGGCGACTTGTTCTAGCTGTCTAGCGCTTATGGACGCCGGCGTGCCTATAGTTCGACCAATTAGTGGTATCGCAATGGGGCTAATGATAGAAGGCGACAAGCACTTCATTTTGACTGACATCGCTGATGCCGAGGACTTCGCTGGCGACATGGACTTTAAGGTTGCTGGGTCGGAAAAGGGCATTACAGCTCTTCAAATGGACATGAAGGTTCATGGCCTTGGCATAGATATTCTTGCGCAGGCACTAGAAGAGGGTAAAGTTGGCCGAGCCGAGATTTTGAAGCACATGCTCGAGACAATCCCAGAGCCAAACAAAGAAATGAGCCCATACGCACCACGTGTTGAGGCGATTACTATCAACCCCGACAAGATTCGTGAAATTATCGGTAAAGGCGGCGAAACAATTCAGAGAATAACTGCCGAAACTGGCACAGAAATCGACATAAAAGACGAGGGTATTGTAATGATTTCTAGCCCGAACCGCGAGAACATCGAGCTAGCTAAGAAATGGATCAAGGGCATAACCGACGAGCCAGAAGTTGGCACAATCTACGAGAACTCGCGAGTCGTCAGTGTTCTAGACTTCGGCGCTTTTGTTGAAATTATGCCAGGCAAAGAAGGCCTGGTGCACGTTTCTGAAATGAGCGATCAGCGAGTTGACCGCCCAAGCGATGTCGTCAAAGAAGGCGACAAAGTTACTGTGAAGCTAATGGCCATCGACGACCGCGGACGCCTAGTTCTAAGCATGAAAGCTGTAGATAAGAAGTAAAATCATGTATCCAAATGGCGATCTGAAAATCTTACAGAAGTGGAAGTACTCAAAGATAGCGGGTTTAATGAGAAAACTCGCTCCTCTTAACTCCCCGCACTTAACAATTAAGTTAGCAGTCGCTTTTGGGCTAATAATTTGCGCACCAGTAGTACTATTGGTTCTACCGAAATTGGACAACCCTTGGTCGGCCATAGTCTTAGGTATTTGTATAGCGATTGTTCTAGCTGTTGGGATCTTAGCATTGTCTTTGATTGAACCTAAGATGGGATATTCTTCACTTACACCTGCGGAACAAAACGGCGCTGATTTGCTACGTAAGACAAGAAAAGAGAGACTAGAAAAACTACAGAAATGACGAGGCAACAACTGCTTGATCAGATCAAGGCAGATATTATCGAAAATAATGTCTGCCCCAATTTGGCTAAGACAGCCACGCAACTGGTGTTTGGTGACGGAGATGCCGAAGCCGACATCGTCCTAATCGGCGAGGCACCAGGGAAAAAAGAAGATGAGCAAGGTCTACCGTTTGTCGGAGCCTCGGGCAAGTTTCTTGCCGAGATGCTGGCTTCAATCCATTTGAAGCGCGAGCAGGTATATATCACGAACATTGTGAAATACCGTCCACCGAGCAACCGCGACCCATTGCCCGAAGAAAAGCTAGCATTCTTACCGTATTTGCAGCATCAACTAGAAGTAATTAAACCACTTCTTGTTGTGACGCTTGGTCGGCATAGCGGAGAGGCGTTTATCCCGGGTCTAAAGATTAGTAGCGACCATGGCCAACCGAAGCGCCTGCGACTACGGATATCGGATAACGTAGACCGAAAATCGCCTAACTCGAGCCCCGATCTCCGATCTTCGGTCTCCGAGATTACCGTCGTGGTTTTGCCGTTGTATCATCCGGCTGCTGCTCTATATAACGGAAGCATGCGCCAAACATTACTCGATGATTTTGGGCTTATCCCAGAAATTTTAAACAAGATACGTAAAGAAAATAATTAAATAAGTAAAAGGATTAAATAAGAAATATGAACGAACAAACTAACAATAAACCAGCTAACCAACGTCCCCCAAGACCTATGGGTGGTCGTGCTCCACAAAATAACCGTAGACCTAACGCCAATCGACCCTCTTCAAAGCCTGGAATGGCCTCAAGGGGTGATGCCATTCGTGCCCAAAAACGAGCAGTTGATATGGCGAACCGTTTAGCTAACGAATACGCTGATGCGTCTGGTAGCCAAAACAACGAAGCACCTCGGCGTGCCAACGAAATAGCAGATGATTTTGAAAAACTAAAAATCGTTGTCCTGGGTGGCTTGAACGACGTGGGTGAAAAAAATATGATGGTGCTCGAATACAAAGATGACGCAATCATTATCGACTGTGGAAACGACCTTTCGGTTGATCTCCCGGGCGTTAATTACGCCGTAAATGACCCCAGTTACTTAGAAAGTATAAAAAACAAGATTCGAGGCTATGTTATTAGCCACGGCCACCTTGACCACATTGGCGGGCTACGCCATATAGCGCCGAAGTATCCTGCACCGATTTATGGCTCGCGTTTTAGTATTGGCATGGTCGAGATGACGTTCGAAAATGCCGCCGCCGACACGGGACTATCATTCAAACCAGAAACTATAGTGATGAACATTGATGGACACGAACGACTAAAAGTCGGAGAGTTCGTTATCGAACTTGTTCGCATCACGCACTCAATACCTGAAGCTACAACCGTGATAATCGATACACCAATTGGGCGAATCGTGAATACCGGAGACTTCCGTCTTGATCCAGAACCACTTGATCAAATGCCAAGTGATGTCGAGCGCCTCAAGAAGATCGGCGAAGAAGGCGTCTTGATCCTGATGAGCGATAGTACCAATACCGACAAGGAAGGTAGGACCGCTACAGAACACACGCTCCAAAAGACTTTTCACGATGTGATTAAAAATGCACCAGGACGCGTCTTTGTATCGATTTTCTCAAGTAATATGAACCGTATCCAAATGATCGTTAACTCGGGCGTTGAAGCCGGAAGGCGCATAGGTATCGACGGTCGAAGCATGATGAGCTATTCAGAGGTTGCTGTCCGTCAAGGGATCCTAAAGATTCCTCAGGGTTCGGTATTGCCGATGCGCGAAATGCCGAATATACCAGACGACAAGGTTTTAATTATTTGTACTGGTGGCCAAGGAGAACCGGGCGCTGCACTTCAACGTATGAGTGAGGGTGAGCACAAACATATCAAATTAAAGCCAGGGGATAGCGTGCTAATTAGCTCGAATCCGATTCCTGGTAATGAGATACGCTACGACATGATTAGCAACAACCTTGCTAGCCGAGGCGTGCGCTTATTTAGAAGCGTTACTCATGACATAGACGGTTGTGGACCCTTACACGTTTCGGGGCACGCTAATCGAGACGAGCATCGTGAGATGATCCAGATGATTAAGCCAAAGTACTTCCTTCCAATCCATGCCGGCGCCTTACGTAGACGCTATCACGGCGACATTGCCGTTGAAGAAGGTATGAAGCGCGATAATGTAATACTGCCGAATAACGGCGATGTTATGCTTTTTTCTAAAGACAAACTTGAGTTTGGCGGGACCGTACCGAACGGTGCATGGCTCGTTGACCAAACAGGGAACCTTGTTAGTAATGTAGTAGTTAAAGACAGACTAGTGCTAGCCGAGCACGGCTTGGTAGTCGTGATCTTAACAATCGACAAAAAGTCCGGTGCTTTACTAACAAGTCCGGACATCGTGACTCGCGGCTTCATTTATATCCGCGATAGTGAAGAGCTGATGAACGAGTTCCGCGCCGAACTTCGCCGAGCGATCGCTCAACGCTTTAAGCGTGTCGATATTGAGCGTTTCAAAGCCGAGATACGCGAGCATGTTACGCACTTTCTATACGACAAGACTCAACGAAGCCCGATTGTCATCCCGGTCGTGAATGTCATCGGCGGACGGACTGAAAAGTTTACGGTTGAACAGAGTACCAGCGGCAATAACCCTCCAGCTAAACCAGAAGAGGATGCCAAGGCTGAGCAACAAAAACGCTTTCAAGAAATGCGGGCACGGCTGCTTGGCGCCGACCAAACCGACTAATACGCCACCAGAACATCGATGCTATAGCCTGCCCGTAGCACCACTTCCATATGTATAGGGGATAGACAAATGATGTAAATTGTGCTACAATGTTGGTACTGTTCTAAGACAGATATCAAAATAAGCAAAAACAGATATAATTAGCATCATATGGCAAAACGAAAAAAAGCGCGTAAATCTAGTAAACGCGATAAGTCAGAAAAAAAGAGCGGCTCTCCATTTTGGAGGCAGGCTTTTGCATTTGCCCTAATTCTTCTAGCTTTCTTCTTATTTCTAGGCGGTCTAGACGTTGGAGGTATTTTACCGGTCAGACTTTTCGAGGGAGTCTCTTGGTTATTCGGTTTTGCTGCCTACTTTTCACCTGTCGTTTTAGTCTATCTAGCCATAGTTAAATTTCGTGAGGAAGAGCATGTAATCCCGTTCGGTAAGATTCTTGGCGGCATCATGGTAATGGTCAGTATGGCAGCGATCTTCCATGTCTTTGTTTCGCCAGACAAGTCAGCGCAACTAGCAAACGAGGCAACTTTTGGAGGGCAGGTGGGCCGCTACGTTAACTCGGCAGTGCTCAGTGCTTTAAGTACAGGCACGGCCTTTGTTTTATATATGCTTTTGATGCTCGTATCATTCCTCTTCACTTTTAGCATTGCCCCGAAACGATTCGTGGACTTTATCGTCAGCTTATTAAAACGTAAGGACCGCGACACAGACCTAAGCGAGCTAAAGCAACACATCGGTGAAAAGATCGACGTGAAGGAAAATGTCCCAGTCGAACACCATAGAGCCGGTGAGCTAGACTCGAGCACACGACTTTCGTCATTTAAGAACTCTGCGCAAAAACTAACACCAGCCGAAGATCATACGGCGTTGACGGTGCAGAGCGATCCGAATTGGCAGTTTCCCGGAGTTGATCTGTTAAACCAAAAACAAGATAAAGCCGACGCCGGTGACGTCCAGGGCAACGCCGACACTATTCGCGAAACACTTAGGAACTTCAAGATAGACGTCGAGATGGAAGGTGCTAACGTTGGCCCACGAGTTACACAGTTTACGCTTAGACCACCAAACGGCGTCAAGCTACAAAGAATCACGGCACTTGATAGTAATATCGCCCTTGATCTTGCAGCCCGAAGCATTCGAATCGAAGCGCCGATACCAGGTAAAAAAGCTGTCGGTATAGAAGTCCCGAACGTCCGCGCCGCAACGGTGCGAATTGCCAGCATCCTATCAAGCGATGAGTGGCAAAAACTAAATTCACCGCTTGGCTTCACGGTCGGAAAAGACATTGCTGGATCGGCCATTACCGGTAGCTTGGAAAAAATGCCACACCTTCTAATTGCCGGTCAAACTGGGTCTGGTAAGTCGGTGATGATCAACTCACTTCTTACAAGCCTGCTTTATCGAAACAGCCCCAGTGACCTAAAACTAATCCTAGTCGACCCAAAGCAGGTTGAGCTGACGCCGTATAACGATGTTCCTCACCTTTTGACTCCTGTCATAACTGAACCCGAGAAGTGTATTAGTGCGCTGAAATGGTCGGTCGCAGAAATGGAGCGCCGACTTCGGGCTTTTGCCGATGCCGGAAAGCGTAATATTTCTGAATATAACTCCGCCCAAACAGGCGAAGCCATGCCCTATATAGTGATTGTTATCGACGAGCTTGCAGATCTTATGATGGTTGCCGCCCGCGATGTTGAGTCGTTAGTCGTACGAATTGCTCAGAAGTCGCGTGCGGCCGGTATACATCTTGTACTTGCCACTCAACGGCCAAGTGTCGACGTTATCACCGGTCTTATTAAAGCTAACGTCCCGGCTCGGATTGCCTTCACTGTAGCGAGCCAAATCGACAGTCGTACTATTATCGATATGGCTGGTGCTGAAAAACTGCTCGGCACGGGAGATATGCTTTTCCTTACCAGTGAGATGCCAAAGCCAATCCGTGTTCAAGGTGCTCTTATCACCCACGCAGAGACCATAAAGGTAACCGATTTCTTGCGCATGCAACAAGCTGCCAGTTACGACGACGAAGTTGTTAGCCAGCCCGTACAGCTGAACGGGAAGGGCGGAATTGTGGTTGGGCATAGTGTGCAGGATGATGTCGACGACACCGCCTGGGAAGACGCTGTTCGAGTAGTTGTCGAGCATAAAAAAGCCAGCACAAGCTACCTGCAACGCAGGCTACGTATCGGTTATAGCCGCGCCGCCAGATTAATTGAAACAATGGAAGAACAAGGGATCGTAGGCCCGGCCGATGGTGCTCGCCCGCGCGAAGTGCTAGTAAGTAGCCTAGACGAAGTCTTTGGCCGGAACGAAGCCCCAAGCTCCGAAGAAGTCTATGACGACATGCCCGACGAACCAGGCGGCGAAGATGATTCAAAATTCTCTTGAAATACAGGGGTGAATAGTTTATAATCTAGGGTACTAACTCAAGGTTGCAGTCGAAACAATGGTACTTGCAGCCCTAAGGCCATAAAGGAGGTTCTACATAATGAGTAATTACGAATTTGCAGTGCTTTATCACCCCGATCTAGAGGTAGATTTAAGCAAGGCCGAATCAAAAATAACTAAAATTATTGAAGATAATGGTGGCAAAGTCACCAAAACCGACAACTGGGGCAAGCGGAAGCTGGCCTATACTATCAAAGGTCACGATCATGCTGTATATGTTTTTTATGCTGTCGAAATTGCCGGTGATAGTGTTGGCAAAGTTGAATCGGTCTTAAATATCGCCGACGAAGTAATCAGGTTCTTGATTGTTAAGCCAGATACAAAAGCTATGGCTAAGGCCGAAATCGTTAAAGCCAAGCGCAAAGGTCACGAAGATACAATCGACAAGAACGACAAGAAAACCGAAGAAGAGCAATATTTAGAAAAACCAGGAAGGGGTAGGTAATATGGCACGAAGTTTCAACCAAGTAACTTTAATGGGGAATCTAACCCGCGACCCCGAAATCCGCACAACTCCGGGCGGTCAAAGTGTTTGTAGTTTTTCGCTAGCCCTAAACCGTCAGTGGAAAGACAAAGAAGGTAAGCCGCAGGAAGCTGTCGACTTCATTGACGTTACAGCCTGGGGACCACTAGGTGAAAGAGTCGCTCAATACTGCCAAAAGGGCAAGCCAGTACTTGTTAGCGGACGCTTGCAGAGCCATTCTTGGGAGCAAGATGGCAATAAGCGCACTAAAGTTGATGTCTTAGCTCAAGATGTAACATTCCTAGGCTCACCGACCGGTACCGGCGGCGCATCCTTTGCAGATGAAGCCCAGGCTTCAGACGCGCCAGTATCTAAGAAAAAAGGCGAAAACATAGTGATCGACGAGATCTCTGATGAACCAATCGATCTCTCAGAAATACCATTTTAACCCTATGAGACAAACCTACGGTTTTTCTTATCGTTCATCGGCAAAGCCGAGTCGCAAGCGACCAAGCTCACTGCTCTTTTCCCAGACACAGTAACCAAATAAGGAAACAATTTTATGGCAAAGAAAATTACACGCGAATCAACCGGCTCAATCTATTTCGACTACAAAGACGTCAAAACCTTGCAGCGATTTGTTAACCAATACGGTCAAATCGAAGTTCGAAAACGGACCGGCCTAACAGAAATGCAACAGCGTCGGCTAGCAAAAGCTATCAAGCGCGCTCGGCACATCGCACTATTACCATTCGTAGTTAGTAACTAGGGTTACTCATGGCATTAGGAGTAACAGACTTACGAAAGGGAGCGGTTTTCTCTCTGGACGGTACGCCGTACCAGGTTTTAGAGTATGCCCAAAAAGTTGTAGGTCGTGGTGGCTCGATTGTTAGCGTTCGAACAAAAAGTTTGCTCGATGGCAAGGTGCTTGACCGAACCTTCAAGGGCAACGAACAACTCGATAGCGTCGACCTGTCATATAAAAACGTTCAGTATCTGTATAAAGACGACGAAAAGTTCTATTTTATGGATAATGACAGTTATGAACAGTTCGATCTGCCGGCTGATACGTTAGAAGACTTGGGTGGCTTTATGAAGGAAGGTGATGCCGTCAAAGCCATGTTGCTAGATGGCCGAGCTGTCAGTATCGAGCTCCCTAAAAATGTTCATTTAAAGGTTGTATATACAGAAGACGTCGTTCGCGGCGATACCACAAGCTCAATAACCAAGCCTGCCAAACTAGAAACAGGTTTAGAGGTGCGTGTTCCGTCATTTATTAAAGTTGGCGACGTAATATCTGTTGACACGACAACAGGCGCCTACCGTGAGCGCAAGAAGTAATATGAGCATAGAGAAAGAATCATAGTAGATGGCTGCAATTAGCTTTGAGCTCGGGGGTGAATGGCCGCGCAGTCATCGTCGTTATGCAACTGATCATATGCAACGAGTCTCCGAAGCTGCACAAGACTTCCTAGAAAGTGAGTCGCTAGCACCTGTGACAGATAAGATAATATCAGTCTTACGCGCCGGAAGGTATTCGCCAGATTGGGGCTACTTAGATGACGACGATGAGGTAGTAGTGGTTTTCGGTAACGACATGCTAGCGCATAGATCACTCAACTTTGCCAGAAGTACTGCGGTGGTAGTCCATGAAATATCCCATGTAATAAGAGCGTCAAAAAATATACCCACAACTCTTGCTGAACACTGGTTTGACGAAGGGCTTGCTTATGTTGCCGGATACAGAGGTGCTGATTATACTGGCGGTCAATGGAATCAGAGGGGTAGAGTCGCTAAAATTATAGAACATCCGAGAATTAGAACTGAATTCGTCCGTGCTTTTAATATGTTGGCAGCTAGAGGCCTAGATACTGATGTTATTGAAGAGGAGTTAATGGATAAACGGACTTGTTGCGGTCTACCACTCGCGGCTGCGTACAATATCCAGATGATTGGCAAGAAGCTACTCGAAGGACAGCGCTTGGTGGATATGATTGGACTGCCGTATCAGGAGGTAATTGGGGATGTCTATGGACTCAATATTTAAGGGAGTGACGTGAGATCTAGACTAGATGTCGAAATTGCCAGGCGGGGATTAGCAGAAACTCGTAGTCAGGCGGAGCAAGAGATAGGTTTTGGTAATGTTGCTGTCAACGGAAAAATTATTACAAAATCTAGTTTTCTAGTGAGCGAAACTGACAAAATCAGACTTATAAAAAAGAATCCATATGTGTCGAGGGCAGGCTTAAAACTGGCATCGGTAGCCGGCTTTTTCAAACTCAACTTTAAGAACAAAATTGTCTTGGACGTTGGCAGTAGCACTGGTGGTTTTACTGATTTTGCTTTGCAAAACGGAGCTAAACAAGTTGTGGCCGTCGATGTTGGCACTGCTCAGATGCACCCCAAGCTAAGCACAGATAAACGAGTTAGTTTGCACGAAAAAACTGACATTCGCGTCTTTGCAACCGAAGAACGTTACCGCAAATTTCTAACTGTTGCCGACATAATATTAATCGACGTGAGCTTTATAAGCCTACGCGAAATCTTACCTTCTGTTTCAAAACTTGCTGCCTCGCAAACTTGCCTACTTGCCATGTGTAAGCCACAGTTTGAGGCCGGGGCAAACCAAACCAACAAAGGCGTCATAAAAAACGAGAAGATTAGACGAGATATTTTCCAAAACTTCGAACTTTGGCTCAAGGATCATGGTTTCATCATTGCCTCAAAACGAGATAGCGAAGTAATAGGCGAGAAGGGTAACCGCGAGCGGTTCTATCTACTAAAGGTCAAATAATTTCAAGAGATTATTGACAAAAACAAGCATAAGTGCTATACTGATCTAGTTACATAAACACAAAAAAAGGACAGCGATGCCAAGTATCGGTTACGGAAGAGATCCAGCGGACTTATTTATAGAAAACAAAGGCCAGACTAGCCGAATGATGCAGTCTGATGTTCGCCTTGTTTCGGGCGAATGGTTAAATTTGCTTATGTCAGACGAGTATATCCCATTTGATGACGATCCGTTTCTTCACGATGTAAGCATGCAAAAAGATCCTGCCTTTAAGTCGGCTAAGGGTCGCGAAACTAGCTTTGATGATCCTTTGGGAATAGTTCCAGGCGGGTATATGGATTTCGAACCAACACCAGTTGCTAGGGTTGCGCACAGAAAGTCAGTGCGAGAAGATCCGGAGACGCGGAAATATGACGCTCATCAGACAACAAGAGCGCAACACTCACACGACAGCCGCAAATCTAAAGCCCGTAAATAATAAGACGTTAAAACGGTATTAGATTTGTAGTCGACGAACCCTGCGCAGGTGTTACAAGGCCTGCGCTTATGCTAATATTGATGTAATACGCGGATGTAATGGACAGGGGTAAGTGGACGGCTATAGTATGAGCAGGGAACACCAGTAAAATGTCTCGTTTACCAGTTCCTGGTGGTGACGATGGTACTTGGGGAGATGTCCTCAATGATTTTCTTGCTGTTGAGCATAATACTGACGGAACCCAAAAAACAGTGTCTTTGGGCAAGGGTGGTACTGGAGCCACCGACGCTTCTGGCGCCCGAACTAACTTGGGCCTCGGCACAGCTGCTACACAGGCATCAAGCGCCTTTCAGACTGCCGATACTGAGCTAACCGCTATCGCTGGACTAGTTAGTGCTGCCGACAGACTACCGTACTTCACTGGCAGCGGTACTGCAAGCCTTGCTACCTTCACAGCTGCTGGTCGCGCTTTAGTTGATGATGCTGATGCTACAGCCCAACGAACAACTTTGGGCCTCGGCACAGCTGCTACACAGGCATCAAGCG
>JBBQBM010000022.1:0-12347 GCA_038317375.1 Saccharimonadales bacterium (SeqCode) | reverse complement strand
GTTAGCCACAATTTTGTAGCCACTCGGCAAAGACGAGAAGTCGAACTTTAGAATATCTTCTAGGCGAAGCTCGAAATTAAATTTAGCAAACCTGTCCTTTAAATCCCCTGCCAGCGATTTATCAAACTCAACGGCGACTACCTTTGCACCGGCATTAATAAGTTCGTGAGTTAGTGTGCCGAGGCCCGGGCCAATTTCTAGAACCACTTCACCGGTTTTTATTTCAGCTGAATCAACAATGTGCTTTAAGGATGTCTTATCAAACAGCCAATGCTGCCCTAGTGACTTATCAGCCATTATCTACCACCAGCCACGGCCACTAGCAGCGCGGGCAGCCCAGGCTTCGTAGGCCTTCTGCCAGCTACCATAACGGCCGCGAGCATAGCTGGTGCACCATTTTAGTTGAGTAACGGCATTCGTACGCCAATCGTTACCGGCGGTCGCCATTTTAATTGCTGGGGTTGACTGACAAAGACCAAAACCTAGAGATGTATCTGTTTCCGCACCGGAATATTTTTCGATATAGCTAGGCGGGCAATAGCCCCACTGCCCTTGCCACTTAGTAGCGCACCAACCAGACTCGTGAGAAATAATAAAATCCGCGCCGGCGAAATCGGCTGGTGACAGTCCGGCTGCTATCATTAAAGCCTGTTTATTTTCACCAATAACCGCACTCGAACCGCGAATAACCACTCTAGCAACGGGCTGCTCGACGATTGTTTCTTGAATTTGGTGTCGCGTGACTTCTATGCCATTCTCGAAATTCAATTCGTAGGTGACAAGTCGTTTACCGGCTCGCCCTTCAACGCTAACCGTATTTGTACCGATCGGAAGATTTTTATCAGTAACTATTTCTTGCGGGATAGCAATTGCCTCTTCGACATTTATAACTTCTTGACCGAACCGAGTAATGGAAATAACTAGGTTAGCCGAGATTACTGTGGCATAGCTTGGCAGCACGCTATCTTCTACTTCGGGCAGGATACTCATTTCGGCCAGAACCTCGGAGACAATCTTTTTGTTTGTACGATGCTCGACAGTCGTTCCGTAAATATTGACATAGATTAACGTCGCCCGTTTGACACTTATCTTTCGACCAATGATTTCCGTGATACTTGGATTGCCCGAATAGTCGAGTTCGACTTTGTCGGCAGGATAAAGTACGATCCCGGCTTCTTCTACTGCCAAGCGTGGGTCTTGATAAGGACTAAGTAGGCTAATCGTCGAAGCGCCATCAACAATCGTAGTCGGTTGAGCTCTCATCACTTCGATCGAGAAATTGTCAGTAGTTATTGTTGCGTCTTTGCTCGGTACGACAACATCACTCTCACCAAGACGCACTGATTGTTTTGATAAAAACTCGCCAACGGTAGTTGCTCGCGATGGCACAATTTCTTCTTGGCCCTTAATCTTAAGATTTATCAGATGCTGGTCTTTGGGATTAACAGCTTCACCATTAGCTACCACCAAACCAAAAGATGCGAAAACAAATATAAAAACGCTTATAAAAACACCTAGCCCGAACCTGTGTCTACTTATAAATGTCTTCTTCGCCATGCTCCGCCCGTCTATTTAATAGTGGTCTAATTATAACAGGTTAGACGGTGTAGGATCTTTGGCTAGAGCAACCATGGCTTCGTTAGTTAGTCGATAGCTTTTTATCTCTTCGTTATTCACCCACGCGAATCCATTCAACTCGCTGTCTAGTTTGACGTCTGGTTTAGCGACTAAGGTTGTTTCATAAATTACATACTTCTTACCACTAAAAATAAATCTGGTGAATCCTTTAACCAAGAACTTAATATCTTTTGGTGAGAGGACAAGGCCAACTTCTTCGAATACTTCCCGGCAGGCTCCGACTTTAGAGTCCTCGCCCTTATGCACTCCGCCACCTGGAAAAGACCACTTACCCGAACCAAACCAATTTCTAACGATCAATGTCTTACCTGCATATCTTATAAGAGCATAGGCTCTTGGTGGGCGATAATGTAGCAAAAACCAGGGGATCGGTGAGCATAAGAAAATTAGCCACGTAGTCCTACCAATGATTTTAGATCGTCGTATCATCATCCAATTTCACTATCGGTGCGAACCCGACATTTAGTTTTTTGACGCCCTTTTCTTTGAAATTAATCGTAACTACGTCGCCTTGAACTTCAAGAACAGCGCCTATGCCAAATACGTTATGCCTTACGCTATCGCCTTCGTTCAGATCCGGAGCATAATGTGGCTCTGACTGATCGAAGATGTGGGCTTCAAAGCTTGGCGCCACAGTGGCGGTTGCTTCAACATCAGCCAAGAATTGTGAGGGCATATTGTGTTGTAACGAACCGTAAAGCGCACGACTAGTAGCGTAGGTCAAGATTAGCTCTTCTTTAGCCCTTGTCATACCCACGTATGCCAAACGGCGCTCCTCCTCCATCTCGCTCTGATCGAAAAGTGCTCTAGAGTGCGGGAAAACCCCCTCTTCCATTCCAACTAAAAAGACGACAGGAAATTCAAGACCTTTAGCTGTATGCAGAGTCATAAGCGACACCGACTTGCCACTTTTGTTGCCCCCGCTATCAACGTCGCTGACCAAAGCTACTTCTTCTAAGAAACCGCTAACCCCAAGATCGGCATAACCTTTAGCGACGGTAAGTAACTCGCGAACGTTTTCGATACGGGTTTCGCCCTGGACCGTCCCGTCACTTAAATGCGAGAAATAGTCTAATCTTTTTGTAAGCCCGTTGATAATCTCGGCAACCGGTAGTGTCTCGGACTGTGCTCTAAAATCATTCAGTAGGTTCCTTAGATCGCCAAGACCACTTTTGGCCTTTGTCGTGATGTCGTTACAGTCCTCTAGCCGACCGAGTGCTTCACTTAACCCCAGTCCTTGTGTCTCGCGCCAATAATTAAAACGTTCTAATGATGTTTTGCCGACGCCGCGTGCCGGAACGTTAACGATTCTGTCAAAACTAGCTCTGTCTTCTGGTTGATAGATAAGTCGTAGATAAGCGATAATGTCTTTTATTTCAGCCCGGTCATAAAACCTAACTCCGCCATATATTTTATATGGCACACCGAGACGCACGAACTGCTCCTCTAGGCTACGACTTTGAGCGTTGGTTCGATAAAGTACCGCGAAATCCGAAAAATTTCTGTCGCTCATATCGTTCTGGGTACGAATTCGACGGATAATCATTTCGGCTTCGTTGCGTTCGCTGGCTGCTTGCAAAACCTGTACCGGCGTTCCACCCTTGCTGGCAGTCCAGAGTTTTTTGTCGGAACGGCGAGAGTTTTTACTAATAACGCGGTGAGCCGTTTCTAGTATTGCTTGAGTGCTACGGTAGTTTTGTTCGAGTTTGATAATTTCTGCCTTAGGATTGTCTCGTTCAAAGTTAAGAATATTTCGATAGTCTGCGCCACGCCACGAATAGATCGACTGCCAATCGTCACCAACAACACAGAGATTATTTTTGTCATTAGTTAGTAGTTTAATAAGTTTATATTGAGCCGCGTTTGTGTCTTGGTACTCGTCAATCATGATGTACTTAAATTGCTCGCGCCATTTTTTTCGAACATCCTCATCGATACTCAACATGTCGACTGTTTTGCCGATCAAATCATCGAAATCGAGTGCTGAAGCTTGCCGAAGCTCACGTTCGTAAAGTGGAAATACTTTTGCAGCAATTTTTTGTATCGGTCCACTAGCCGAACCACCGAGTTCAGCGGTCGATAATAGCTCGTTTTTAGCACCACTAATAATCGAGGCAATCGCTCTTGGCGGGGACTGCTTATCGTCGATATGCTCGCGGGCCATTATTTGCTTAATAAGATTCAGCCGATCAGACTCATCATAAATTACAAAGTTCTTGTCTATGCCCGCGCTGTCGCCATTTTGGCGGAGTAATCGCACGCAAATGCCATGGAACGTACCGAGGAAAGGCATGAATGAACGGCTTTCTGGGTTGGCACCCGTCAGCTCGGCTACTCGGTTACGCATTTCTTTGGCGGCTTTGTTCGTAAAAGTAACAGCTAGGATTTCATAGGGTGTAGCTAGGCGTTTAGCTAAGATATGAGCGATTCGATAGGTCAGAGTCTTGGTTTTGCCCGACCCTGCGCCGGCCAAAATAAGCAACGGACCCTCGGTTGTATCGACGGCCCGTCTTTGCTCGGGGTTTAAAGTCATAATAGTATCAGTCGGCAAACTCATCTATGTATTGTACCTTGCGGGGTTTGATAATATTCCTGAAAATGAAATGTCCCGGGGTCGAATGAACGACCCCGGGACGGTATGGATTTGCGAGCAAGACTCGCAGGGTCCAAGACCCTACCTAACTACTTCCAGTCGAACCGGGTTAGCAAAGGTCGAATTAGCGTTGTTCTCAAGAAGATAGTCCAGTCGCATGTGCTCTTTGCCGCCACTTAGATATGGCACACATACCCAACCACTAACCGTTGAGAGTTGATAGCCACAAAGGTTGACTTGAGGAACAAATACTCCGTTAACCACCTTTCGCGCAGACCGCGCCCAAACCGGGTGATGGCAGGCAGCCGCCAAGAGTTCAGCATGAGCCGAATCGCGACCACGGACTCGGTCTGGCCTCTCACCCAGGTAAGCACCGAAATCAACGAGCACCCACCTAAGACTGTTCGGCTCAAAAACGCTGCACGCCACCAACTTTAGATGTCCAGGATCGCTTTTCAGAAAATCGGATCGCCAGGGATGGTCGTTGGAATGCACTCGCTTGATCGTGCTCCACAGCCAATCGAAAGTCTGCTCGATTGTATTAAAATGAGGTGTTAGGACCCACGCATGGAGCGGTTCCGTCGGAGCTTTCAAATTTGCCATCTGCATTTCTGCGTTGGCAAACTGACCCTTATGGAAGTAATCACCAAACCATTCTCGTGCATTTTTGAGCTGTTGCCCGTTAGACACGAACAGTGGTGGATGTAGGGTTGCCATCAACTGGGCAACCCACGGGCCGGCAAGACTGTCGTCTTTCAACAGTTGCTGGACAGTTTCCTCGTCCAGACCTGCCTTGACTAGGCGTCTGATGAAATCTTGAATCTTGCCGAAAGGCATTTCGTAAAGGCTGGTCATTTCTGACTGACCTTCTTTCTGGCATTTCTGCCATAGCGCCGTGCGAACTAACCCGTCGTTAGACAGGCGGATTCGGCTTGAGGTTTGGAACGGCGCTTCAAACCCGAATACCGCGAAGTGTTCGAGTTTAAAAAGCCGTTCCAAAGAAGTAGCTAGTTGTAAAAGTACAACTAAGATTACACACTATTCTCGCTGAAAATACAAGCAATCTAGTATTCGGTAACGGAGTCAACGACGACTGTCATTTGGCCGAATTGTTCTGACGAAACGAAGTCACCAACCGCTGCAGTGTCCATATCGAACGCGCCCGTAGACGGTGCGTTCAACTGAAACTCAATACCTGTATACGGCTCGGACTCGGTAAACACACGTTTGGCCCAAACAATCGCACCTTGAATATTAAAGTCAGTCGTTGCGCCGACTAATTGTTTTGAGTCGGTGTTGAACTTAATATCGTAATCAGTTGTATCGCCGGCGCTAGCTGCAAAAACCTCATAAGTCACAAAACCAACGGCGTGGTTTGGGCCACCTCGTCCAGGGCCGGTGTATGCCCAGTCATTACTCAAAAAGGCAAAGCTAGCATTAGAATTCAGCGAAAAAGTGCCCAGCCAACCGTGGCCATCTTCGTGCGTTACATCTATTACACCTAGGGCTACACTGGCGACGCCCCACTCTTCTGGATAGACGAAACAAAATCGTACGTCGGTGTTGTTATAAACCGTGTAGCCTTCCGGTGCCGTACAGGCGCTATCTTCTTCGGTGGCAACGTCGGCCGCTATTTTACTAGACGTAGCCACTGCTGGCTTATCCCGGTTACGATTCCACACGTAATATCCGGCACCGCCGGCAACTAACAACGCTGCAGCTAATAAGACGATCATGATTGGCTCGAAACCTTTTTTATTTAAACGCATACGTTACTCCTTATTTAATTAGGTCGAACGGTAACTTAAAGCCAAGGTCAATCCAACCAGCGTCAATTGCTACTGCTAAGACAACTACGATAACGAGTAGGGCGACCGCGAAGAAGGTCAGATACTTTCCTTTTCCATGGGTAGCGCCTTCGTCGATTGGCAAATGATACTGCTTCGTATCGAATACTTTGGGTGACTGCATCTCCTCAGGTTTAGCTGGAACCACCTCTGAAGCTACTGTCGATTGTGGCTCGCCCTTTGGCGCATCATTGGTTGGTGCAACTGGAGTTACTGTCTCGGTAGGTTCAGGTGTTCTTACTACTTCTGGTATTTCTGGTTCAGGTGGAACTTCTTCCTGAACAGCTTCTGGTTCTGTTGCTACTTCGACTACATCTGTAGATTTGGCGATAGTCTCAGGTGGTGTGATTGTTAGTTCGTGATGAACTGTTAAATCTGGTCTGGTAGTCTCTGCTCCATCCTCTTTAATTACAAGCGGCGCAGATCGTACTTCGACTTTTATATCGTCACTCTGTACGGTTGGTTCAACTGGCGGGGTGTCGGTGACTTCTGGGGTAATTTTTTTGGTTGCCATTATTTATCTCCTTCTTTAGCCCGAGATTCGTCCTGGGGCTCGTCTTTATTTTCTCTGCTGAGTGAGCGGTCTGCGGCCTCGACAATACCGCTAAACTCCTCATAATTGAGGCTAGCGCCGCCGACTAGCAGGCCGTTAATATTTGGTTTATCAAGATATGAGCGAGCATTTTCAGAGGAAGTACTGCCACCGTATAAGATCTTTACCTCGGCGGCCGTTTTCTTGCCGAATAGGTCTTCAATAATACTACGTATCCAGATCGCAAGAGTATCGACATCATCGGGTGACGCACCAGCATGGTTTTTAAAGTCCGAACCCGAGCTCAATGCCCAAACCGGCTCGTAGGCAATAACCATATCAGCAACTTCAGGCGCCGTGAGGCCGGAAATAGCAGTTACAACTTGATCGTGAATCGTACGTTTGGTTTCTCCGGATTGTTTTTCTTCTTTGGTTTCGCCAACACACAGGATTGGAGTCATGCCATTGCGCACACAACCCGTAACCTTGGCGGTAATGTCATCATGGCTTTCGCCGAACTTATGGCGCCTATCAGAGTGCCCGATAATGACATAGCGGACTAGGTCGCGTAGCATCGTAAAGCTAACTTCGCCGGTGAATGGTCCTTCGTCCTTAAAATAGGCATTCTGGGCGGCAAGGCGGAATTTACGCCGATCAATTTGAATACTCAGCGGTTGCAGATGCAAAAAGCTCGGCGCCAGCACGACTTCTATGTCGTTATGAATACGAATCCGCTCGTGCAGGCGATTTACTAGCGAACTAGCCTGACTTGTATCAAGATGCATCTTCCAGTTGCCGACGATCAATTTCTTGTGTTGCATGATTTAAGCATAAGTATATAGCAGTCTAGGGGATAAGAAAAACGTCTTTAGGGAACTATTTATCTTCGAGAACCGCGATACCTGGTAGTTCTTTACCGGACAGGAAGTCGAGCGAGGCACCGCCGCCTGTCGAGATATGACCGAACCTGTCACTCATACCGGGCACAGAACTTATAAAGCTTATGGTGTCGCCACCGCCTGCAACTACAAATGGGTGATTTTTTTCACCCCCTTTATCGCCGACCAACCCCTTGACCAATATCTTACTGCCGTGCGAAAACGGCGCGGCCGCACCTGCCAATCCCTTAACTTCAGTCATACCCATTGTTCCGTTCCAGATTGCAGTTTTAGCTAGTGCGGCGCTGCCGGCAATATAGGCTGCCGAGAACGGACCAATGTCTAGAATTTTTTCGTCTTGCCCGACTTCAAAAGCAGAACTTTCCGGTTTCTTGGGGTAGGAGTTTATGTCCGCCCAGGCATGCTGACTTAGGTCAACTATTCTAGTTGGAGCATCTGATTTTGCAGTTTTTGCAACCACAACATCTTGCGGCAGATAAAACGTAAAGCTTCGCTTTTGGCTTTCTAGACTGGCTTTTTTGATAAGTTCTTTGGCTTTTTCTACACCAGCTGCGTCGTCAACTAAGCTATCTCCAACCTTAACTCCCTGAGCTTTCAAGAAGGTATTAGCCATCGCCCCGCCAATTGCTATAAAATCGGCGAGCTCTATGAATTTATACAGGACATCCAGCTTATCACTGATTTTTGCGCCGCCGACTACGACGACTAACGGTCGCTCGGGGTCTTCTATAACTTTTGACAATACCGTAACTTCTTTTTCGATTAGAAAACCGGCAACTGATGGCAGTAACTTTGGTACACCGGCCGTCGAGGCGTGATTCCGGTGCGCTGTCCCGAAACACTCCTGCACATAAAGCTCGGCTCCGGTGTCCTCAACTATTGCTTTTGAGAATGCCGGATCATTAACTTCTTCTCCTTCGTGATAGCGAACATTCTCGAGTAATAATAGCTGCCCGGGTTTTAGGTGGTCGGAGAGGACTTTGACTTTGTCGCCAATGCAATCTTCGGCAAACTGAACCTCATGGTGGAGTAGTTCGCCGAGACGTATGGCGACTGGTCGTAGCGAAGAGTTTTTGTCGCTTGATGACTTTGGTCGCCCTAGGTGGCTCATTAATATCAAGCTACATTTATGCTCAATTAAATAACGAAGGGTTTCTAGTGAAGCCTTAATCCGCGAATCATCAGCTATAGTGCCGTTGTCGTTTATAGGCACGTTATAATCAACGCAAACTAGCACCCGCTTGCCGTCGATATCTACATCTTTTATTGTTTTTTTAGTAAACACCGCCCACCTTTTTTGATAATTCTTATCCTTATTGTATCAGTAAATTTTATAACAATTCTACTCGAACCGAAGTCTTCTTGAGTGAGGGTTTTTTCCACTACATTTTGTTTGCTTAATGTATTTTCCTACCTGTCTATAGTATGTTACCATCGAATCAGATCACATTATTTGGCTCAAAACCTTGGACCAATCTGGGAGTAGTGATAGTCCGCTATTCCCGATCGAGAACAAAAATATAATCTGGTGGGTGAAAAACTACGGAGGGGGTTCCTATGGCAAAACACGAAGTAATCACAGAGTTTATAGAAGACGGGCAGAGGGTTAGTGAAATTGTCGGGGAATGGGAGGCTGTTACAAAGGATGCTGAGGGTATAGCCCATATCCACAAACTCCACAAGCACTCCGTTAAAACTCGACCGGCACCACCCGAGATAACCCCAGACTTATTCGTTAACCAAGCAAGGGCTACGACCATTCGGCCAACCACGAGGCAACGCCCAACTAGAGAAGGCGAGTTACTTGTAGGACTAGGCGATATCCACTTCCCATGGGAAGACGCGCGGGCGCTAGCCCTCGCACAACTAGCAATTAGAGAACTTATGCCCGACACCCTTGTGTGTCTCGGCGATAACCAAGACCTAGCCATGTTCTCGCGCTTTGAGCGACGACAAGAATGGGCTGGAAGCACCCAGGGAGGTTTGGAGAAAGAGCACGCCTTTTGGGCGCAACAGGTCGCAGATCTAGGAACCGACGCACGCCTTGTAAGGTTCCAGGGTAATCACGACATAAGATTAGAAAAGGAAATCCGAAAGCTAAACGGTGAACTATTGGGCTTAAAACGAGCAAATGCCGCCGAAGAGCTAGGTGTCCTAACACTCGGCTTTTTACTCAGACTCGAGGAGTTGGGTGTTGAGCAAATTGATGGCTACCCTAACGCCGAACTTTGGCTAACAGACGATTTCAAGATCATGCACGGACGAGCTACTAGCCCAACCGGCAAAGCAGCCTACATAAATGTTAATAAAGAAGATGTCAACACGCTGTCTGGCCACGACCACAGCATGAACATCTCTCGGCGCACTATACCTACAAACGGTGGCAGCAGAGAGATATTCGCCTTCAACGCAGGAACGCTGGCCACCATCGACGGTACTACGACACCGAGCGGTCGCTACAGCACCACAGAGGCCGGCAAGCAGGTAGCAAGAGCCCAAAACTGGCAACAAGGTGTAGCTGCAGTCTTCTACGACGAGGAAAGCGTAAGACCGTATTGGCTGCCAATAGACAAAGACGGTATAGATATATTCGGTAAAGTGTACAAGAGCTAGCATGTCGGGAGATAGAGACAGGTTAATACTCGATCTTGATGGTGTCGCTGCCGACACCATGGGCGAAGTGATGCGACAGGTAGAGCTAGAAACCGGTGTGGCATATTGCCATGCCGATATTGTCGACTATTGGTTTAAGGGTATTGAGCACGCTTCTCTATTCAAGGAAATAATCAACAGGGCGGGCGTGTTTGCAAACCTTGAGCCAATTACGGGAGCTGTGAGAGGAATCAACCGACTCCGGGAACGCTACGACGACAACGTGACTTTTTGCACATCTCCACCTCCAGGCTCGAAAACAGCCGAAGACGAAAAGCGCGCGTGGATAGCCCGACACTTTGATATGGACATGGCCGAGAGAGCTATCGTAACTCTAGATAAAACAAAAGTTCCTGGAAGAGTTCTGATTGAAGACAGCCCAACCATATCAAGAAATTCTCTCTGGTCGCCCATCATATTTGACCAACCCTGGAACCAAGAAGTGACCGACCTGCCTCGAATGTACGGCTGGGGTCAATTAGACGCTGTTTACGCTGCGATGGAATAAATCTCTTAATACTATTCTGCCCGCCCCTGTAAGCTTGTATAATAACTCTGGTGGCACTTAACCGGAGCAGAATTTGATGTTCGGAACAATAAAACAACGATTCGACAAACACGTGGTCATTCCTGACCTGCATGGAGAAACCGTACTCCTACAGAAGGCTGTCGAGCAATATTATGACGAGGAGGATGTGGGCTTTGTGTTGCTCGGGGATGTCATCGACCGAAGGGGTAAGTTTCAAAACCCCGAAGAAGGCGTACGGGCCACTCTAGAAATTATTCGACAACTAGGTAATAGAGCAGTTATGACAATGGCTAATCATGAATGGTATTTATTAGGCTCTGTACTGTGCAGGAACACCGTTCACAGACAAGCAATCCAGGAGGCATGGTTACAAAAAAGGTTTGGCAATAGTACAAGTATGGAGCAGAACACTTTGGCAAGTTATGGACTTGCCAACGACGGCCTAAGCTCGGCTAGCGAACTATGGGACAAGATGCAATCTCTCGGGCACACTAAAGTCCTAACTAAGGCTGCGCCATATTATGAAACCGACACATTCATCGCAGTGCACGCTGGGCTTCAGTACGACAAACCATGGGAAGATCAAAAGGTAGAGCTAGATCTTGCGGCCGCTCAAATGTCTAATGCAGTCTATGAAGCAATGCCAGACCAATGGTTCGACGGGGTAATAGCTACCGACGCTACCGAGAATCATGCTACAGATAAGATTATTGTCAGCGGTCATGCCCACTATTTAATACCAAACCCGAGGTATGTATCTGGTGTTAAGCTCTCTTCAGATCAAAGATCCCTGTATGGCGGACGAAGGATTAGGCTGGCCAGCCAAATGAACGAGCCTATTTTTGCATCGCTATTCGTCTGGCAAGACTGGGACGGCCAAGTTTTAAAAATAAATCGATAATAAATTGGTGATCCCAAGGAGAATCGGTCACGTTCCGCGACCCCCGAACTTCGCGATTGAAAACACAGTTCTCATCGGAAGATTCGTTTCCAAACTGCCACAGGCAGTTTTCACTCCTATCGCCGGTCGGCAAAAGGAATCCTATGCTCGCTGAGCATGACCAATAAAAAAACCCCAGACGAGCTGAGGCGTTTTTACTGGTGATCCCAAGGAGAATCGAACTCCTATTGCCAGGATGAGAACCTGGATTCCTAACCGTTAGAAGATGGGACCGTAATTAAATTGTAAAATGTCGTCATCCCTGACACTAGAGTTTCTAACGGTTAAGATTCCTACCTCCTGATATCCGCTTGTTAGCGGATTCAGTAGGCTCACCTCAGCGCCGTCGCGCTTCCGGTCTTGCAGAATGAGCCCTGCCGTTCTTCACGTTAGAAGATGGGACCATAAACAACTCGCAAATCTTATCACACCTCTGTTAGTTGTTCAATTAATGTCTTACGTGTACATATTTTAGCAGCTGCTAAAATATGTACACTTTTAATGAATTTATGATTCTTTGGTACAGAAAAAACCACTGCAACGAGTGGGCTTTAAGATTTAGATTGTTGATAAGATTCAGAGCGGTCAGTCACGATTACTCAGAAAACTTTTTGATTTTCTTTGGAACTATCCTACCCTAGCATATTTTGTAGATTAACGCTAGTGGTTATCCACACCCCTCACGCTAAACAATTGTTTAGCGTGAGGGGTGTGGAT
>JBBQBM010000021.1:0-12614 GCA_038317375.1 Saccharimonadales bacterium (SeqCode) | reverse complement strand
CACCCAGGTAGGGAGCAACCACGCGTAGTTGGTTCAGAAGGGCTCCCATGGACAAGAACTATGGCACCAGTAGCTTTGGCGGTAGAGCAGGGCACGGGAGTGCTAGAAATTGCTGATCAGGCGGTTCATCAGCTAGAGCCTGGCATTAAGCGAGATCTACCGGCGTTAGTTGATTATAGAATTATTGAAGGTAAAGATTTACGAGTTAGCATCGAGCCACTCGAAAACTAGTTTGTAATAGTTGCTAACAGAGGTGGTATACTTTTAGGAGTATGTCAGAGGCAAAAAAACGTCTAGTTATTATTGACGGTAAATCGGTTTTTTATCGTGGCTACTATGCCATGCCGAACTTGAGCACAAAAGATGGCACACCGACTGGCGGAGTTTATGGTTTTGCAGTGCTTTCACTAGAAGTTATTAAGCGTTTAAAGCCAGATTATGTCTGTGTTGCCTGGGACAAACCCAAGACCAACATTCGAAAAAGATTAGAACTTTATCCAGCTTATAAAGCCGGCCGTAAGCCTGCGCCACCAGATTTTTATATCCAGATTCCGCTGCTTCATGAATATCTAAAAGCTTGCAATTGGCCACTTTATGAACTCGATGATTACGAGGCCGACGACATTATGGCCGGTCTCGCAAAAAAAGCTGAGAAAAAAGGGATCGAGACAATCCTAATATCTTCGGACCTTGATCTTTTGCAATGTGTCAGCCCGCTGACGCATGTCTATTTGCTTAAAAAGGGCTTAAGCAATATTCAAGAATTGACGCCAGAAAGTTTCAAAGAAAAATACGGTATCGGGCCAGAACAATTTGTTGATCTTAAGTCTTTGAAAGGCGACGGTTCCGACAATATTCCTGGAGTGGCTGGCATCGGAGAAAAGACAGCGCTAGAACTTTTGAAGCAGTATAAGACCCTAGACAATATTTACGAGAACTTAGAGAACATTAAAGATACAACAGCCAAAAAGTTGGTTGTCGGTCGGGAGATATCGGCGCTTTCTAAACAGTTAGTAACGCTTTATGAGGACGCACCAATCGATTTAGATCTAAAAGAAATGGACATTAAGAAGCTGGACGCCAAGCTTTTGGCGGACCTGATGCGCAAGTTTGAATTCAGAAGTTTGCTCAAACAATTACCGGAGTCAATGAGGGTTGACGAGAATGAGAGCCATTCGCTATTTGAAGGCGACAAATCCGAGCTGAAGGTCGACAAGGTTGTGCCTTTTGACGGTAAGTCAGTGAGCGGCGAGGTGATCATCCACTCTCGTTCTAACGGTGCTCACGGTAAAGGTCCAGAACTTCTGATAATCAGCCGAAAGCCTGGAGAAGTTTCGACGATTGATCTTAGAAAAGATCTAAAAGAAACGCTTGGGTTATTCAAAGATGCCGAGTTAGTTGGCTATGACATTAAAAAAACACTCAAGATTTTTGTTCAAGCCGGAGCAATGCTACCCAAGCTAGGACACGATGTTCAAATAGGAGCCTTCTTAATCAATAGTCTAAGACGTGACGGATCGCTTTCCGAACTCGCCGCCAACGATTTGGGCTACGAAGGTTCGGACATCGACGAGATCGATGTTGAAGCTCTTACCATGCGGGCCGGCGAGGTTACTAGTCTGATTCGCTCGCTTTATATTGACCAAAAGGAATCTCTCACGCTAACCCCTACAGTCTTAAAACTTGCTACCTCCATAGAATGGCCGGTTGTACCAATTTTGGCCGAGATGGAAGTAAAAGGTATCGAACTTGACGGCGCCTATCTAGATAAAATGAGTAAAGGTTTCGAAGACAGGATTAGCGATATTGTTCAAACAATATATGGTCACGCTGGATCGGAGTTCAACATCTCAAGCCCCCAGCAACTTAGCAAAGTCTTGTTCGAAGACATGGAGCTATCCACGGTTGGAGTCAAAAAAGGCAAGACTGGCTATAGTACGGCCGTTGACGTGCTTGATAAGCTTCGTGAGCTACACCCGATAATCGACTGCATCACTCAGTACCGCGAATACACTAAACTCAAAAGCACCTATATCGACACTTTGCCAAAACTAGTTGACGCTAATAGTCGAGTACATACGACTTTCAATATGACTGTCGCACCGACTGGCCGGCTGAGCAGCGTCGACCCTAATTTGCAAAATATTCCGGTGCGCACCGAACTTGGTAAGACGATACGCAAAGCTTTTGTGGCAGGGAAGGGCAAGGTTCTAGTTAGTGCCGACTACTCGCAGTTCGAGCTTCGGCTTGCGGCCGTCATGGCTGGCGACGCCGACATGATCGAGGCGTTTAATAGCGGCATCGATATCCACACACTAACGGCTAGCCAGGTTTTTGGGACGGCGCTCGAGGATGTTACTAAAGACATGCGCTACCAAGCTAAGGCAGTGAACTTCGGGATATTGTATGGGCAGACACCTCATGGATTAGCGGCCGGGACGGGCATGAGTTTCGTAGAAGCTAAAGATTTTATTGATAAATATTTTGAAAAGCGCGAACCCCTACGCGAATATATAAAGAAACTGCGTGAACAAGCGTTCGAGAAAGGTTTTGTCGAGACTCTGTTCGGTCGCCGTCGCCCTACACCAGATGTTAAGTCGAGTAACTTCATTGTTCGCGAAGCGGCTTATCGCCAAGCTGTAAACATGCCAATCCAAGGCACTGAAGCCGACCTTATGAAAATGGCGATGATAGAGCTCGAGAAAAAACTCACTCATGGCTGCAGCCAACTTTTGCAAATTCATGACAGCATTCTGGTGGAATGCGATGAATTTAAGGCAGAAGAGGTTTCGCGGATACTTAAAGACGCTATGGAAAATATCTACCCAACACTTGGTATCAAACTTCAGGTCGATGTTTCGCAAGGCAAAAACTGGGGTGAGTTGTAAGCGGACTTCTTATATGGATATACCAAAAAAACTTATGTTTGTATGTACTGGCAACACCTGTCGTAGCCCTATAGCTGAGGTTCTGGCACGCAATATAATTGAGGAAATACTTAATATTCCTCCCGATAAACTAATAAAAACTGGATATTCAGTATCTTCTGCTGGAATAGATGTTCAAGAAGTTTCTCCAGCTACCGAGCATGCGATAACAGTAATGGGAGAAAGAGGAATCGATCTATCATTTCATCGATCGCGCCAAATAACAGATGAGTTACTCACTAACGCTGATGTGGTTTGGACTATGAGCCCCCGCCACTTACAGTACATAAAAGTTCATTTTCCAGATCAGGTCGTTAAAGCAAGCCTACTTAGGATTGATGGTGGTGAAATTGCTGATCCTTTCGAGGAAGATTTAGATACATATCATAGGACAGCTACTCAGTTAGATGAACTAATACATAAACGTCTGGGAAGGAAGGGAGGAGAGCTATGGAAGAAGAAATTATTGCAAAAGGGAAGATTTTTGAGCTAGTGCAGATTCCTAAATCTGACGGGAAAGTCTTCGAAGTTGCTAGGCGGACTCCCGGCGTACGTTTGATTATTGTTGATACAAAAGTCTCAAAAGTTTTGCTTTCGAAGGAGTTTAGATATGAGCTAAAAGACTGGGATTATAGATTACCTGGAGGTAAAGTTTTCGATACGCTTGATGAGTTTGAGGCATGGCGTAAAAGCGGCACAGATCTGGACCCTGAACTTGAAAAGCGAGTAAAGATTGAAGCACATGAAGAAGTCGGTATCGATGTTGTGTCGTGTGGGTTTTTCAAAAAGAGCACGCTTGGCGCAACAGTCGAGTGGGATTTGTACGTTTATGTAGTTAAGGATTGGAAAGTTCATCATGAGGGGCAAAATAACGAAGCAGGCGAATTCGGCGAAAAAATCGAGAACGATAACTGGTTTTCGTTTTCAGAAGCGGAAGATCTTATCTTAAAAGGCAAAATGCAAGAAGAACGCATGGCGCTAGTTCTCCTTCAATGGTTGAAACGACAGTAAGCTATTAGTACGAATAGGTTAGTATCTTGGTAGTATAAGTGTATGCCACACATACATACACAGCCGGGAGAGCATGATTTTACAGCAAGCGCGTTTATTATTCGCCTTGATCGCCTTGACGAACACGGTAAGCCGAAGCTACTCCTTCATCGACATAAGAAATTGCATAAATTATTGCAGTTCGGCGGACATGTTGAGCTAAACGAAACTCCATGGCAGGCAGTACTTCATGAGTTGGCAGAGGAGACTGGCTACGAGCCTAGTCAGTTGAAATTACTCCAACCGCCGGGGATGATAACTAGTCTTTCAGATGCTAACCTCCACCCGTATCCAGTGTGTATCAATACGCATACCTTTGACCCTTTGCACAACCACACTGATATTGCGTATGCGTTCACCACCGATCAACCTCCAAGCGCAAAAGCCGGCGAGGGTGAATCAGTCGACTTTAAACTCGTTTCTGAAGCAGAGCTACAATTGTTAACCGAGGAAGTCATTAAGACAAATGTTAAAGAGATTGGTTTGTTCGTCTTTAATACATGTCTTAACGATTGGGAGCCGCAGAATTTAGACGAGTGGCGGTAGTATGATAAAAGTAATAATATTCGACTATTATGGTGTGATTGCTCAGGATGCTTTTTGGTATCGTGTTAAAGGCCTCGAAGCCGGGCACTATAAAAGCGAATACATACAAAAACTATCTAATGAGGTAAACCTGGACATGATTTCGTGGCAGGAATTTTGTGAGGCGGTATCTAAAGACATCAACCTCCCAGTTGATAAAGTGATGAAGCGTTATGCGGAGCACAGAATCAAGCCGGGGATAGTTGAACTTATTAGTATGCTTCGCCAGAAATATCGTGTCGTACTGCTTTCGAATGCCAGTGCCGAGCAACTATTGCCAGTCATGCAACACCTTGGTCTAGATAAACTGTTCGAACAGACATTCGTAAGCTCGAATATTGGTCTAATGAAGCCAGATCCAGAGGTGTACTTATATGCCATCGATAAACTTGGGGTGAAGCCGCAAGAATGCGTGATGATCGACGATGCTAAGCGCAACATAGACAGTGCCATAGCTTTGGGAATGAAAGGTATAGTTTTCGAAGATTCAGAGTCTTGCTCCAAAGAGTTAAAAGTACTTCTCGGTCAAGGATAAATTGCATAAATTAAGTTAATATTGTAGAATATATCTTATAACAGAGGTATATTGAGAATGAGTGTTCCCGGAGCTAGCAGCAGGACTGGTGAGAGTATCGATTCTGCCCAAATCTACATGAATGACATTCGTCGCGACGCGGAACTTATTGACTCAGACAGAGAGGTTGAGCTTGCTTTAGAGATTCGAGCTGCAGTTGAGGCACAAGAAATTCTACAGGCTGTCGACAGTGATCCAGATTTAGAGCTCACTTCATTCACCGATCTATCCCGAGAGGATTTAGAGCAGACACTCCAGCGTGGCTATAAGGCTAAAAAGGATTTTATCAAGGCCAACTTGCGATTGGTTGTTTCTATCGCTAAGGCATTTGCTAGATCTCCCGTCCATATGATCGACTTAATCCAGAATGGAAATATCGCACTCATAGGTGCAGTCGATAAATTCGACCCGGACCTAGGAAATAAGTTTTCTACTTTTGCGTATGCTCGTATATATAGCTCTATGCAAAGAGCGGAAGCTGATCAGGGCAGAACTATACACATAACCGTAGATCAACTAAAAAAAATCAAAAGTTATCGGCGTATTTATGAAGAGGTTAAGTCAAAAAACTCGTCATTGGATGAAATAGGCATAAGGGGGATATGCGCCGATAAGCTGCAACTTAGCGTTGAGGAGCTTTATGATTTAGAGATGGACGAGTACATGCTCAAGTTGCCAGCGTCACTTGATGTTCAGGTTGGCGAGCACGGTACGGCTACTCTTGGTAGTATATTGGGTGGCGAAGATATGTCGCTAGCCGCACGACAAAATACCGACATCCCGTTTAATGATCTTACTAGTGGTCTAACGCCTCGGGAGATCAGAGTGATTGAGTTGCGTTATGTCGATGATATGCCATTTAGCAAGATAGGCGAGTTGCTCGGTATAAAAAGACAAGCTGTGCAACAGATAGAAGCCGGTGCGATGTATAAAATTCGATGCAGGATATTGGAAGGCGATGTCCTGGTAGACCTCAGTGAACGCCCGGGGTTGGTGGGAGTAGTAGAGAAAGAAAAAGCACGACGGGCGGCCTTAGTGAAACCTAAACCTATTGATCATCCCTGGCTTGACTGTTAAGTAGTACAAATGTTATAATATTATTTCTATGAAATATGTGAATTGGTTTTTTGGACTTATTGTCATTGTGATAGCAATTGTAGTCGGGTCGATTATGATCCGAAATATCATAAATAATGACAAAACCACAAATAGTAAAGCTGTTGCAAAACCACTAGTCGAACAGCTAAAAGCCGACACTACCTTACGACTATATGTTGACGGGCCGGTTATCGCTGACGAGAAACACCAGTCTATGCGAATTGATATTAGCGCCAGTAGCCGAACAGTTACTCTTTATAAAACCTACAATAATGTTGAGATAAAAAAGAGCACATATACGAATAATCAAAAGGCCTTCGAAGCTTTCGCCCAAGCTCTTGATCGAGCGGGTTATACGGTTAGCGCGTCGACTACTAACAATAAATATACCGGTGAGTGCGCCCTAGGCCGTGTATATCATCTAGAAATTCTGCGTGGCATAAAGACAACGCAAGACCTTTGGTCTACGTCTTGCTCAATAGCAAGATCTTTCGGCGGCAACACCTCCGCCGCACTTAACTTATTTAGAGACCAGATTCCGAATTATCTTGAAGCAACTACCGGCTCGACTGTCGCTAGATAGAACCCACCTTAACGAAGAGTTGCTTAGTAAGTTGGCAGCGCCTCTCAATTTCTAACACCCGCCCACGAATTTCAGTAGCAAGCTTACTATTCGGGACTGTAACAACAATCGCGTTTTGGCCGATCTTAATAATTGGCGAGATCTTAAAAGTCGAGTGGAAATATTCCTTGAGAGCGCTCACCTCGCCGGGTTCGTCGAGATTTTTGCTGATTAGTAGATCTTTGAGAGAATCCATATAAGCTCAGTTTATAGTAAGTAGTTTTTAGTTGACAGTTTAATAACTACAAACTAACAACTACCAACTGTATACTTATTTGATGCCAGAGCTACCGGAGGTTGAGACAGTAAAATTGGGGTTGATTAGACTTATCCCAGGGCTAAAAGTAAAGTCTGTAACGTCTGATAACCCTAAGTCTTTTCCAAACTCTAAAGCTGATGTCGAACGATTTCTGATTGGCTCAAAAGTGACTGGCGTTCACAGGAGAGCAAAAGTGCTAATCATCGACCTCGATACAAAGTATTCGCTAGTTATTCATCTTAAAATGACTGGACAATTGGTGTTTCGTGGTAAGGAAAATTTTGGTGCTGGCCATCCTACCAACTCGCTGATTGGACAATTACCGGACAAATCCACCAGGGTTGTTATATATTTTGAGGGGAACGAGAAAAGTGTTGGATCTGAGTCGAGTGCGCGAAAGAACCGAAGCGTGGAGCAAGACGTACAAAAGTACGTCGCTGCGAGCACTGGAGGTTCTGACAAAGCAGGCGACCAGAAGCGCTGGCAGAGCTATGGGCTCGGCCCAAAATCTTGCCAGCGCGATCCAGCGCTTTTCTTCAACGACCAGAGAAAGTTTGGATGGATGCGACTTATCCCAACTCTACAAATTGAGGAGTTAGATTTTTTTAAAAAAGTCGGTCCCGAACCACTCAACTCGGACTTTACGAATAAAGTGTTTATCGAGAGATTAATGCGTCGGAGAAACTCCAATATCAAGGCCGTACTTTTAGATCAAACCGTTCTAGCAGGTGTAGGTAATATCTACGCCGACGAAAGTCTATGGGGGGCGAGTATTCACCCGAAACTTAGAGTCTCGGATATCTCAAAGTCTAAACTTGAAACCCTGCACGAAGAATTGCTCTACGTCTTAAAATTGGCGATAGAAAAGGGTGGCTCGACAGATCGTAATTATGTTAATGCCGAGGGTAAGAAGGGCAGTTATATGAGTTTTGCAAGGGTTTTTAGGCGCGAAAACCAGCCCTGCCCGAGGTGCGGAAGTATAATAATCAAGACTCGAGTTGCGGGTCGTGGTACCCACACCTGTCCCAATTGTCAAAAGGGTTAGGCGGAAGAGTATAATCATACGATGGTAAAGCGTAAAAGTGTGTTAATCACCGTAGTCATATTTATAGTTACACTTGGTTTCCTAGGAACACTCACTACTCGTTTTGGAAAAGATTTAAAAGCACGTATTACAGATGGTGTGGTGGAAAAATACGAGGCCTGTGGTTGCGGTAGCTGTGGAGGATACGCATCGGTGAACAAAGTGATTTATGATAAAAACGAATTTGACGCTATTAAACGAACCGATCAGGGTCTCAAGTCTAATGAACAACTTTGTGCTACGGCAGGGTGCTCGGTTTGTGTAAATTATATTCTAAAGGTTTAGGCTCGGTAGATTACAATGCTTGTTACTCTCATAGGAAAAAACAGTTTTGAACTCGCATTGGCTAAACAAAAGTTGGTCACAGAATTTGTGGCCGAACATTCCTCGATGGCGCTCGAACAATTCGACTGTCAAGCTATTGAACCACAATCCATCTATGACGCTTTAACCAACTTGCCTTTTTTGGTGACTAAGAAACTTGTCGTGCTCGACGAGCCGAGTCGCAACAAAGTCCTTGCTGAAAAGCTTCCAGACTGGTTAACAGATTCAGAGGTTATTGATGTCTTGATTGTCGAGCCAACTGTCGATAAACGTACGGTTTTTTATAAGTTCCTGCAAAGTAAAACTAAAATGCGCGAGTTCGCATCACTGCGTCCCTACGAAGCCGAAGCTTGGATGAAAACTTACGCCAAAGAGAGGGGCGCCAGTCTCTCGGCGTCAGCAGCCAAGCTTTTACAGGACAGGGTCGGCATAGATCAACAGCAGCTCGCCAAAGAATTAGATAAACTGTCGCTTTATAAATCAAGAATAGAACTTGAAGAAGTTGACTTGCTAGTTGAGGACCTTCCACAGAATACGGTTTTTGAGATGCTAGATAGTTTAGTCGCTGGAAACACTAAGCGGACGATGGAGCTTTATGAAAAACTTCTGACAAAAAGAGTCGATGCGAATGAGATTATCGGCATGCTCGGTTGGCAATTGCATATTTTGAGCTTGATCCGCGCCGCCGGTGGAAGTGAATCAGAAATAGCACCTAAAACAAGACTCCACCCGTTTGTGGTGCAAAAAAACTTTAAATTAGCTTCGACACTTTCATTAACTCAGATTAGGGCAAGTGTCGAAAGGATATTTCAAGCTGAACTTAGTATTAAAAGAGATGGCCTAAATGCTGAAAATGTAGCTAGCGTTTTGCTTTTGGCGCTTTTGGACGACTTGAGGTAGGCTTCTTCGCCATAACTTTCGTGGCGGGAGGTTTGACAGTAGTTTTTTTGATAGCTGGCTTTGCTTTTGGCGCAGTTTTTTCTAACTTGACTCCGGCGGCTTTGGCGGCAGCAGCTAATTGGCTTTTCTTTCGGGCAGCCTTATTCTTATGCATCAGACCTTTTTTAACAGCTTGATCAATGTTACTTTGAGCGACGGAAAGGCTTAGTGAGCCATTTTTCTTACTCGAAAGACTTGCTTGCAGCTTCTTAATTGCTTGGCGCAACGCCTTACGAGAAACATCATTTCTCAACTTAGCCTTATTAGTTTGTCGCACGCGCTTTTTAGCTGATTTGATAATTGGCATTTTGGTAAAAAATTCCTTACTTAGATTTTGTAAAACTCAATCCTGCCAAATATAACCCATTTACCTCTGTTTGTAAAGGCTCAACCATTGGCCAACTAAACCTAGACAACATAAGCACTATTATGGTATGGTTCTAGATGAATAGCTTTAAAATAAAAAATCATGGATCAAAATCCTCCAGTCGCACCACAGAATACTAAACAACAGATAGTAGATGTATTAAAGAATGCTACAAATGTACTAGTTACTGTTAGTGCTAATCCTAGCGTCGATCAACTATCTGCCTGCATTGGCCTAACTCTCATGCTTAATAAGCTCGAGAAACACACGACTGCGGTGTTTAGTGGGCAAGTACCATCGACTATCGAGTTCTTGCAGCCAGAAAAAACCCTGGAGCAAAACACTGATTCTTTACGTGACTTTATTATATCTTTAGACCGCTCAAAGGCCGACAAACTAAGATATAAGATCGAAGATAATGTCGTAAAGATTTTTATAACACCTTATAGAACATCATTGAGCTCGGCGGACCTTCAGTATAGTCAGGGTGACTTTAATGTCGATGCAGTAGTAGCGCTCGGAGTCGATAATCGCGAACATCTCGACCAAGCCATAACGGCGCATGGACGGATTTTACACGATGCTACCGTTGTTGGCGTATCCTGTGGCTCAGTACCGACAGCAGTCGGTTCTATCAACTGGCATGAACCAGCTTCGAGTAGCTTGTGCGAAATGCTCGTCAGTATCAGCGAAGCGTTTCAAAGCGGATTGCTAGATACCCAAATGGCGACCGCTTTCTTGACGGGTATAGTAGCCCAAACCGAGCGCTTCAGTAACGAGAAAACTAGCCCAAAGGTAATGACAATGAGTGCTCAGTTAATGGCGGCCGGGGCCAACCAGCAACTTATAGCTACTCAGCTAAACACCAAGCCGATGGCTGCTAATCCACCAATAGCAGTAGCGGTCGATGCGCAGAAAGACGGTGGAATATCGGTTCCTCACACTAGTGAAGAAATGACACCTAATGCCAGCCCCGAGGTATTACCACAAGATACCGTCGAGGATAAGCCAACTCTCAATTCAGAAGAACCAGCTACAAAAGAACCCACAGAATTATCAGCACCTGCTCCTGCCGTTGAGCTAGGAGCCTCTGACAATTTAGGCGACGACGCGCTAGAACAAATCCGTATCGACAAGGCGGGGTATTTACACGATGCTTCGCCCACGGCAGCTCTAGGTCAAAACACTGAAATATCCTCAGTGGATGCGTCGGATGGGAATTCACATATATTGGGTGCGCACGAAAAGGTAATATCACCCCTGTCTGATCCTTCGAAGGATAATCTGAAGGCAAGCGGTTACATTAGCGAGCCACCCCAAAGCGGTGGAACATTCACGGCCTCTGCAAGCGATGACGCTGAGAAAGAAGTAAGTGCTGCGGGGGCAGGGCTATTGCCGCCCACACCACTGCTTTCACATGATCATTCTCAAAATAGCGCTCAATCTCCTGCTGCTCAGCCAGAAGATCAGCAAAATTTTGCTCGGAAGGCAATTGTCGACGCTGTTAGCGCCGTCGATTACAGCCCGGCTATAACACCCCCAATCGAAGCTTTGAATGCCCACCCAATGGATCTAGACCCTAGTCTTGGCAACCCAGCTGATGCAATCAACCCAAGCCAACCAACGCCGCCTACAGTTCCACCACCGATAATTATGCCTCCAGGGCCCGAAGCCGCATCAAAAGATCCGACCGACGTCACGATGCCTACTCCCGGGGCTTAGGGACTAGTAGCTAGTAAATGGGCAAACCTATTTACCATTTACCAAACCCCATCTACCATGGAGCGATGGATGGATTACTTCTCATAAATAAGCCAGCAGGCTGGACCTCCTTTGACGTTGTTGCAAAGGCGAGAGGTCTTTTGTCTAAGAGTGCTGGACATAAGATTAAGGTTGGTCACTCTGGCACCCTAGACCCTTTTGCGACCGGCCTGTTAATTCTGCTAATTGGCAAATATACTAAGAGATCTGACCAGTTTTTGAAGCTCGACAAGACCTACGAGGCAACTTTGTGCCTAGGCAAAACTAGTACAACTGGCGATCCAGAAGGGGAAATTACCTCTGTTAATGATCATCAACCGACTCACGAGGAAGTCGTAAGCACTTTGAACACATTTATTGGTCAACTAAGTCAAACTCCACCAATCTTCAGCGCCATAAAAGTTGATGGTCAGAGGGCATATAAACTGGCCCGAGCCGGCAAGGCACCAGTAATGGAACCCAGAAATGTAACAATTCATAGTCTGGATTTGATTAGCTACGACTACCCAAAGATAAAAATACAGACATCAGTCAGTAGCGGTACTTATATACGGAGCTTAGCTGTAGATATCGGCGTAACGCTAGGGGTAGGAGCGTACTTAAGTGAGCTGAGACGTACCAAAATAGAGGGCTATGATTTAAGTAGCGCGATCACCCCAGAAAAGTTAACGACGGAGAAGTTACTTGACAATATGTGCATTCATGTGTTATAATTAGGAAACAAGGTCATAACTTTTACATCACCTCTTGAAAAAAAGTTTCACATCTGATAGAGTTATTTCGAAATATGATATCAACTGATAAGAAAACAGGAATTATTGAAAGTTCTGGAAGGCACAAAACGGACACTGGTTCACCAGAGGTCCAGGCTAGTGTTTTGACCGAGCGAATTGCAGAGCTTACAGAGCATTTGAAGATTAATAAAAAGGACTTCATGGCTCGCCGTGGGCTGTTGCAAATGGTCGGAAGGCGCCGAAAACTCCTCAGCTATTTAGCAAAAGAGGATCCGAAAAGCTACATCGCA
>JBBQBM010000020.1:0-12708 GCA_038317375.1 Saccharimonadales bacterium (SeqCode) | reverse complement strand
TAGTATCTTTTTCACTAGTTTATTCTATCTTGTTTTCGATTATTTCTATGTGATTAAGTTAATGAAAAAATTATTCAACCCTAAGAAAATCGGCTGAATTAATGGAAATAGTAAGAACATGAATAGAAAAAGGCCCATGATGCCGAAGCTTTCGATTTGAAGCATGACACGCTGAAGCATCTCAGGAGCAAAAGCAAAGAGTACCCGCGACCCATCAAGTGGCGGAAAGGGTATAAGGTTAAAGATGAAGAACCCGATATTTATTTGTAGCATGACGACCAGTATGTCCAGGAATAACCCATCACCCGGAAGGAATAGTCGATATACCACTCCTGTAAAGACAGCTAATAGTAAGTTTGCTAACGGTCCCGCTACAGCTATTAGGGCAACTCCAAACTCTTGGTGTTTAACGCGATGAGGGTTAAAGGGCACCGGTCTTGCAGCCCCGAAGGGCGGTAGCCCAAATATCATCAAAATTAGTGGCAGACCTATCGTCATTAATGGGTCAATATGTCTTAGTGGGTTGATCGAGATCCGTCCAGCACGCCTGGCTGTGTCGTCGCCCAAGGCATCGCTTGCGAAGGCGTGCATCATTTCATGAAAAGCTATCGAAAACGCCAAGGCAGGCACGGCAATTAGAATTAGCTTTAGATCTATATCCATTCACCATATTGTAGCAGGATAAAGTTGACTAATCCTCGGTGTTAAGATAGAATCTGTATCTGTTACATAGAAATTATTATGAAAAGATGCGATATCACCGGTAAAGGCAAGCAGTACGGCAACAACGTTAGTGCCTCGCTTCGACGTACCAAAAAAGTCTGGGAGCCAAACCTACAAAACAAGACACTTATCGTCGACGGCAAAAAAGTCAAAGTTAAGATTAGCACTCAAGCTATACGTACACTCAAGAAGAAAGGCCTTCTTTAAACAACCGCTGCACCATAGCATATAGTTCAAGCAAGCAAGCGGCTTACCTTATATGCTATTTTTAGCTTTTTATTCAATTTTCTGTCTAATTCACTCAATCGACGTGCCAAAATGTACGCCTCGGTCGTTAATTAACCAGATAAATTGGATATCAAACTGGAAATACGGCGGTTGTTTTAGTTCTTCAGACTAGAAGACCGTCTTCGTCGTAGAGAACTTGTTTTTTAGCAACCAAAACATTAGAGATGAAGCGATCATTTATCTGACATCTGTATTTATATTCATCGACAGTGAAGACTGCATACCTAATCTGCTTTCCCTCGCTAGTTTCAAGGGCTGTGACGGCGTTTTCGACCTTCGTGTTGTTCATATCCCCAATAACCATCAGATCGACTCCAGCCATGTCATCGCGCGTAAATTGACCCGTTAAGACTAGTGCCTTGAGATGACCGGCGAGCTTAAACTCCTCAGCTAGAGGGTTGCCGGACGAAGGTTGCACTACCTTAACTTCTTTCTTAACGCTAGAGCCAGCCTTCTTGGGCTCGACTTGCTCTACTTGCGCCTTGCCACCAAACATTATTGCAAGCGGGTTATAGAATTCAAATTTTTGATCAACTTCGTAGTACAGGCGATTATTAGTGTTGTCTGAACTGATAATTCCTATACTCAATAGATTAGCTAGTTCCCTACGGACAGAGTTAATCTGCTCATCAATTTTGCGCGTTATTTCGCGCACATAAAATGAGCGATTTGGGTTAGACATAAACAGCTGAAGTAGCTTTACCCGAGTCTTCGAACCAAACAGTTGTTCGATCATGGCTTTATTGTAGCAAATTGCCTCGTAAATCTTTAGCGCGGTCTTTTTATTGCCAGATTATGGGCTTTAATCTCCAGATCATCATCAAGAGGTGCTAGAGTATCGGCCCCAAGTGCTAATTTTAGTAATTCATCTGCAAAAAATGGGTTTTTGCTAAGAATTGGACCGTGCATATAACTTCCGAATACATTATGAAGCTTGGCGCCTTCGGTTTTGTCAGTACCGTTATTGCCAGCGCCTTTTAATACCTTCCCTAGAGGCTTGCAGCCGTCTTCTAGGAATGTGCAGCCACTGTGGTTCTCATATCCAACCAGCTTACCGTAGGCTGTCTCAACGATCGTATTACCGATAAGTCGCTTCTCTCCAGCCTGAGTGTACATCGGTAACACTCCGGCACCTTTTATAGTTATGTTGGCGTTAGTAATAAAAGCATAGCCTAATAGTTGGTACATTCCACAGATCATTAACATCACGACACCATCTTGAGCCATGCCCTTTAGAGTTGCCGCCTTCTTCAGTAGGTCGGCTTCGACTAGTGCCTGGCCGGCATCCTGTCCACCGCCGCCGAGAATAATACTAGCGTCTTTTGGTATTGGATCGCCGACGCCAATAAGACAGACTTCGTATGGAATTCCCCGCCACGCTAGCCTCTTTTCAAGTACCTGGCGGTTGCCGGTATCACCGTAAATATTCATTTCACGAGGATATAAATGAACGATCTTAATCATGAGACCCTCTTGGCATGCCCACTACGGACTAGTGCTTTTCGGAGCGACATCATTGCCGTGTAGGTACAGAATATAACGTGAACCCCTGAATCCTTAGCTAGTTTATTTATCATTTCGGACTCGCTCGAGAAAACTTCATGAGTTTTAATGTCTGCGTATTTTAACCTAACGGCAATATCATATCGGCGTGAACCGGCTGTAAATAATTGACCTAAGTTCTTGAATTTATCAACATTAGCGTCCCAAAGCCACGACACATCTCGCCCATCAGCGTATGCATCATTGATCGAAATCGTGACCGTTTTATAGTTTTCTAAACGAACGGCCCCGACTGTCTGCGTGAAGCTGCTTGGGTTCTTAACGAGCTGTATATCGATGGTTGAGTCCCCAACTTTAATCCTTTCGCCGCGCCCGAAAGCAGGACCTGTTGTAGACATCACATCGATTAGATCATTTTGATTAACCTCTGGTTTGAGAGAAGTTAATAATCCAAAAGCCGCTAAGAAATTAAGATGATTATGCACCCCTTCGAGCTTCGTAACCGTGCTTCTATGACCCTTAATTCCGATTTCATAACCGTTTGATGATTCAAGTACAATGTCGGCCTGAGTAGCAGACTTCTGCACCTGACCGTGCCACTCATCATCATTTTTTAGATCTTTTCTCAAAGTTTCTGTGGCGCCAAAATAGACTTTTTGAACACTACTTTTTGTAGGTAATTTAGCAACCCTCTTATCGTCCGCATTCAACACCACAAACCGCTCCACCGCCTTGGTTAGCAGACCTAGATACTGCGCAGTAATGTCAATCTCGCCAAACCTATCGAGTTGATCTCGCATCACATTCAGAACAAGCGCAGCCCGAATTGGCACTTTTTTAGCCAGAACAGCAGCGTAGGCTTCATCAACTTCTAACACTGCGACGTCAAACGGCAATCGTCCGAACAATCTACTGTGCCTAACGACCGTAGAGATTAGACCTCGGGTCATATTACTTCCTGAAGAATTGGTGATTACCCTGACTCCTAGCTTCTGTAAAGTTTCTGACACCACCTTGGTAGTGGTAGTTTTGCCATTTGTACCAGATATAACTATTACCCCATCTGGCAATTTCTTCAGCGACTTCTCGATAAAAGCAGGGTAAAGTCTTTCAATAAAGTAACCCGGTAAGGCCGAGCCGTTATTATGAAACAGCCTAGTCGTCTTCTGGATTAGCTTGCCAAGCCAAAGCATTAGTAAATACATATGTTCTTAGAATATAGATTTTAGGCGCCGTGCGCCAGCGCGCGGGCCTTCCCTGCACTAAACAAAGCTATATTTATTAGACTCTCAGTTTTTTGATGCCAAATAACGTAGATAGTTCATATGTTCGCGTGGAACTGATAAAGTGCATTAGAGTGAGAACCAAGAAAAGGTTGTAGCTGAAAAAATGAGTTAGGTACTGGTTGGGAGCTGACTGGTTGTAAAAAAATAAAGTTGGGATCAGTAAGTTGCTAATAACAATAACTGCCAAATAGCCCCCTCTTTTGAAAAGTATGTTTGTGGTTTTTGGTTCTATAGACTTGATCTTTAGGTAGTAGTGGAAATAGAAAGCCAAATAGTGGGAGATACCAAAAAACGCAATTATTAGAAAGTTGCTTGCCGGAAAAATCGTAGTTGAAAAGAATAATACGATGGTTAGTATGTATTCGAAGCCAAAGTATAGGTCGGCGCTGTTCCACGCCAAGTGTTTTTGCACTTTTTCTTTTGCCATTAGTAAACAAAATAAGAAGGAAGTGAGCATGAATACCCATGCGTACTGCGCATTAAACTGCCATTTTAACTGAAGGCCGACAAGGGCTGCTATTAATGAAAAGATCTGCAGACGCTGAATCGTACTGTAGTTGGGTTTGAAGAAGTTGAGCGTAAATTGGTCATCTACAACTCCGTGATATATAAAGTAGACGGTAGCGACGAAAAGCAAGGTTTCAAGCCTAAAATCTGGGAAATTAATGCGGTAGAAATATAGAAAAATACCCGTAGAAAGCGCTGCATATATTAAAAAGCTCTTCAATCTTATCTTACGAGCAGCAATTTTATAAAAATATGCGAGTAGAAAGTGACTGTGACCCAAGACAATAGCCAGTAGCATAAAGTTATAGCCCGTTTTAAGGTAAAAATATGCAAAAAGCGTTATAAAAAAAGCACATAGCTTCTGTAGTAAAAGTGTTTTTTGTAGCCGTGTATTCACACAGCTATTGTACTGGATTTGATTTGATGAATGCATATATAATGTATGTTGTGAGGTACTTATCGATATGGAGAGTATTAGCGCTTATTTTTATCCTATTTGTGCTTACTACGATTGTGCGCGGAGCCTATGCTGCTCCTTCTTCCCCCCGGCACGGTGTGACTATCAACAATAGAGACAAAACTGACGAAGGATTCACTTTATTCACGCCGATCGGAGGGGCAACTGGAAAGAACGGAAAGAACGAAGTCTATTTGATAGATATGAACGGGAGGACCGTACATAGTTGGTCGACGCAGCATACTCCAGGATTGTATTCATATCTGCTCAAAAACGGAAACCTTTTGTATGCCGGGAATACAAATGAGTTACTCAATGCACCAGCGCCAGGTGGCAGTGGAGTAATTCAAGAGATAAACTGGAATGGAGAAGTTGTGTGGGAGTATAAAAATACTTTCATGCACCACGATTTTCAAAAACTACCAAACGGAAATGTCATGGTTGTTGTTTGGGAGAAATTAAGGCCAGAAAATGAAGAGAAAGTTCTGGGGGGTATGGCAGGAACACTCGAGAAAGACGGCATGTGGTCGGACGCTATCTTAGAGATAGACTACAAAACCAAGCAGGTAGTCTGGGAGTGGCACGCACAAAACCAACTAAATTTTGAGGAATATCCTATTGGTACACTCGAGAACAGGCTGGAGTGGAATCATATGAACAGCGTTGCATTTTTACCGAAAGGAAACGCATATAACGGCAAACCAGCGGTTATTACGAGTTTGCGTCAAAACGACAGTGTTCTAATCATAGATTATGAGTCAAAGAAAGTGCTTTGGAGCTGGGGGAAAGGCATTATAAAGAATCAACACGACCCATCCTTGATGAAGAACGGCAACATTCTTGTGTTTGACAACGGGCTAAACAGACCGAATGGGGAGCTACCGGCGTCAAAGGTAGTCGAGGTTAACCCAAAGACCGATCAAATAGTCTGGGAGTATCAAGGAGGAGGAATCTCTGGCAATCAGTTCTTCTCAAACATAATGGGAGGGGCGCAGGAGCTTTCAAACGGAAATATACTGATCACCGAATCTTTATCCGGAAGAATCTTTGAGGTTGCCAGAGGTGTAGAGAATCAGCAAGTCATAAAGTTTCTCAATATGGTCACCGGGCCTAAGTTCAAAAATGAGATCGTGTGGGAATATGTGAGCGAGTACGTAAGTCCAAGCATTGCAGAAAGAGCGATATTCCGGGCTTATAGATATGGAATAAATGATATTAAATGGCCCGTCGCAATGCCAAATCCTAACTCAAGTATCGTTACACTTAAAGACTACATAATGAGCTTTTTCAAGTAGTTCTATTGAGTTGTTAAATCATCATTTTCCTCGATAGAACTCCCGCTACCCTTACTCAACTAGACCTGTTGTGAATGGTCTATTGGGGAGCTCTGCAAAAGGTTTGGATGGCGTTTTTTAGCAATTAGTCCACAGACAATATCTTTCAATGTTAGTGATATAGCCAGAGCTTTGGGAGGTGTCTAAGTACGGTACGTCTAGTGCGCCGGGTTTTAGATCTTGTTAGCTAGCTGAGACGATAAAAACGCCAATACTTCACTCGAATTATCAAACCAATGAATGTCATCGTTGCGCATAAACCAACTTAATTGTCGCTTTGCTAACTTCTTGTCTAAGGTCAGCGCATCTTCAAGACACTTTTCAAGATCATAGGTTGAGCCCTCGATATATGGTCGCAGCACCCGGTATATATTTCCGCTTGCGCCTGGACTATCCCAACCGTAATCCTCGTCTATCAAGCGAGCTTCCTCTAAGACCCCGCCATCAACCATATTTTTTGATCGTCGTCTGATCCTATCTTCAAGTGCTTCTAATCCGGGATTGATCCCTATAATCACGGCCCCGCTCATTAAAGGCTGCCGACTGCGATTAACACCACCCTGCTCGATTGCTCGGATTAGATAACGTTTGTTTTGAGAGTTCTCGGGCATCTCATAACCAACTTCTTCAATCCGTTCCTGCAGCTCTACTATGCTAAGTGCCTCAAGCTCGGTTCGCAAAATTTCATCTGCTTGGCCGCCAAATTCGTAGGAATACAAAACTCCGTCAATATATAGCCCGCTGCCGCCAACAATTATCGGCAAGTTGCCGCGTTCTCGAATCTCGGCAATCTTTTCATTGGCATGGGCTTGAAAGTCCGCTGCCGAATAACTTTCGTAAGGTTCGACAAGGTCAAGCCCATAGTGCGGGATGCCCTCCTGCTCTAGAAGCGACGGCTTGGCGGTACCAATATCTAAGCCTTTATAGATCGTCCTCGAGTCAGCACAAATGATCTCACCGCGATATTTTTTAGCTAAAGCGATAGCTAACGCTGACTTCCCGCTTGCTGTCGGCCCGACAATCGCCAGTAAGGTTGTAGGTTCTAGTTTAGAGGTTAGAGTTGGGTGACTGTTAGTAGTGTTAATCAACCCATAACCTCTCAACTATCCACTCTAACCTATACTTTAGGCCACCAGATGAGTTTTTCGACTTCGACATGATAATCCTCTACTTTAACACCCTCTTGTTCCAGATGCGCTTTGTGCCCCGCCCGCCCACCGGGGTAGCCAGACGCCAGTCCGCCCTGCTTATTAACAACCCTCTGCCAGGGCAGGTCTGGGTTACCAAAATGGGCGATGCCGCCGACTATCCTGGCCGCCCTTGCATTACCACACAAAGCTGCTAACTGCCCATAAGTCATGACCCGCCCTTTTGGTATCTGGGCGACGATGGCTTCGACTCGTTCCTTAAACTTTGATTCCATTGAAATATTCCAGGACTGCCTGCCAATCCTTGCACTTGATTTGATCTTTCGGAGCCACATGGTGCCAGCCATACTCGCCAAATAATAACGTCGTCACACCGACGTCATTTGCCGATGCACAGTGTTCGACATTATCATCAATCAACCACGAGGCACCGTGCTGTTTGCACAAATCACCTTTAGTCTTGTAGTTCGAGTCTTTCCTATGCAGCGTGAACAAAACATCAGAGAATATATCGCCAAAATGACTAAGAATCCACTTTTTAGTAGCATTTTCCCATGCCGAATCACGAGAGGTAACTATTAATAGCTTATAGTTTTTAGATAATTCGGATAACGCGAAAGCCGCTCCAGGTAATAACGGCATATGAGACTGGTCTTTCGCCATGTTCGTGTTTAGCGACTCAAACGTAACTTTGTCTTCTATACCATGAGCTTCCCAAACTCTCTCATAGTAACCCCAGTATTCCCCAGGCTCTGAATAATCTTCCTTCGTTAGACTACTCCCCACTAACTCGTTTACCTCAAGCCGTAGCTGATCAGTGCTACCAGCTATAACGTCATCTATATCAACGGCGATAGTTTTCATAAACTTGAATGCGAAACGCGGGATTTGGCTTCGTTGGCGACGCTATGGAGGAAGTTGTCGACTTTTATTGGCTCTGCGTCGCCTTCTTTGACTCGCATATCAGCGCGCACTCTTGGCACTAACATTCCAGACTCTAATTCTTTAGCCCCAACCACGATTAAGTACGGTATTTTTTGCATTTCTGACTCACGGATTTTCTTGCCAACCGACTCATTCATTGTGTCCAAACTAACCCTTAGCCCATACTTAGCTCTCGCCTCTTCTGCGATCTTTGCGGCGAACTCTACGACTTTTTCATCTTGGTTCGGAGTAACGATCCGTATTTGTTCTGGTGCCAACCAAACTGGGAATCGCCCGGCAGTATGCTCGATATAAACTGCCAGGAATCTCTCGATTGAACCCATCACAGCACAGTGCACCATAGCGATTCGCTCTTTGCCGCCATTCTCGTCGATGCAGTTTAGATCGAAGCCTTCCGGCTGGTTGAAGTCGAACTGAATAGTTGCTACCTGATGCTCGCGCCCAAGAGCGTCCTTGCCCATAAAATCAAGCTTCGGCCCATAAAATGCTGCGTCGCCAGGCACTTCCTCAAAATCATTACCAATTCTAGACTGAACAATCTTCCGTAGAGTCGCCTCGACATCCTTCCACTGCTTGTCGGTGCCCATATAGTCGGCTTTTTTAGCCGGGTCATGCAAACTTAGTCTGAGGCGCAGAGGTATACCAACGGCCGAATAAAACTTCTCGACAATGTCCCAAAGCGACATCACCTCAGACTCGACCTGCGAATAACGGCAAAAAACGTGGGCGTCATCTTGAGTAATAGCCCTAACCCGCGACAAGCCACCTAGCTCGCCAGATTGTTCGTCGCGGTAAACCATCGTTGTTTCGCGGTAGCGAATCGGCAAATCGCGGTAACTTCTCTGTTTTGAATCATAAATCTGGGTATGGTGCGGGCAGTTCATTGGCTTCATGGCAAACTCGTGGCCCTCGCGGGTGATGATCTTGAATAGCTCACTGCTAAACTTCGACCAATGCCCACTCTTTTCATAAAGATCTTTTTTGGTAATGTGCGGCACGGTGACGGCCATAAAGCCAACTTCGTCGCGCATTTCCTGCACAAAACGGTCAAGCTCGGTGCGGAGAATAGTGCCTCTAGGTGTCCACAGTGGCAGCCCTTGGCCAACTAGGTCGGAAAAGGTAAATAGATCTAACTCCTGGCCGAGCTTGCGGTGGTCGCGTTTTTTGGCTTCTTCTAGCATTAACAGATGCCGAGCCAGCTCCTTTTTGGTCTCAAACGCCACGCCATAAAGCCGCTGCATCTGAGGGTTGGTGTCTTTGCCTCGCCAATATGCTCCGGCCACGCGCATTAGCTTGAACTCACCAACCGAGCCAGTGTCTTTGACATGTGGCCCACGGCAAAGATCCATAAAATCACCGTTGGTATAAAAAGAAGCTTCGCTGGCCTTAGCTTCACCGCCACTGATTGTGCCTAGTTCGTCGGGGTTAAGATCGCTAGCCAGAGTTGTCCCAGCTCGCTGGAGATCATTAAGCAGTTCTTCTTTATAAGGCTGACGCGAAGCTTTGGCCCAGCCTAGCGCTTCGTCGATTGGCTTTGTGGAATGCTCGAAAACCTGCTTTTCAGAGATGATTTTGCGCATTTCGGCCTCGATCTTCGGGAAGTCCTCCTCCGAAATAGCCACTCCTGGCACGTCGATATCATAATAAAAGCCGTTCTCGACCACTGGACCAACCCCGAATCGAGCCTTTGGCCAGAGGTGCGAAACAGCTGCAGCCATGATGTGCGCCAGACTATGGCGCATCGCAGCCAATTGGTTGTCTTCTCCCTTGTTCATACTGTTAATAATATCACTTTCAACAGATGTTTACCCCCTAAATCAGCAATCGCGGTTTGTAGTCGCAATTGCTGGAAATTCGCGTTACGAGCTTTGCTCGCTGATACGCTACCGCGTACCTCCCCCGATCTAAAGATCGTAAAAAACGCGAATTATAAAAACATCGTGCCTTCTCGCAAAGAAGCACGATGTTTTCTTGGAGCAGTTGCTCGACTCACGCAGAACCTCGTTAGCTTTAGGATCATCCAGAGAAGATTCAGAACTTATTTTCTCTGTCGAAGCGTACCAGTAGGTACTTTGACGACAGAAAGATATGTTCTGGGCTTTTCTGGTGGTTCTAAAATGACAAGGATTCTGTGCGAGTCGAGCCTAAAAACTAACTCCCAAAACTGCACCTAGTGACTATCATACCGATACTAGCCGTTTAATACTAGTATAATACTGCCCGCTTATCCACATCTGTTGATAACTGTTTGGTGGGCACAGAGGGATTTTGATCCGCCTTTGGCGGACCCGAAACTTCGCGTCAGGCAACAAGTTGCCAGCGGAAGATTTCCTTGCAGAATGCCACAGGCATTCCTCACCCCGACCTTTTGGGCCGGAAGTTCAAACCGGGCTGACCAAACAAAAAGTCCTATCGATGATAGGACCGTTTGTTTGGTGGGCACAGAGGGATTTGAACCCCCGACCCCCTCAACGTCAATGAGGTGCTCTAGCCAACTGAGCTATGTGCCCATAAAAACAGTTTACCTTGTTACTCAGGTCGCTCTGGCAAGCTTCGCCCGCCCACAGAACTTTCATGCATGTAACAAGTACATCCTGAAAGATTCTCTTGCAAACAACCACAGGCTGTTCTCACAAATGAGCTAATCGCCCCCAAATAACAGATGAGACTATACTCTACAGCCGACTATTTGGCAACCCGATACTGCTCACAGATGCGCTCGAGGTAGCGCAGGTTATGAATACTGCACAAACTACCAGCCACCGGCTCGTTAACCTTGAACTGATGGCGCAGGAAGGCTCTGGAGTAGCCACTGGCGCACGCAAAACAGTCGCAGTCTTCCTCTATGGGATTAGGGTCGCTTATGAACTTGGAGTTTGTTAGGTGCATCTTCTTGTCGCCCGATACGAAGACCGTCGCATGGCGAGCATTTCTAGTAGGTAGAACGCAATCGGCCATGTCGATGCCGTGCTCGTAGGCAAAGCGCAGATCGGCCGGCTCGCCAACACCGAGCAAGAACCTCGGCCTCGAAGGGTCGTGAAGAGGCGCCAGAGCCGACAACACCTTAAACATCGCCTTCTGGCCCTCGCCAACCGACAGCCCGCCGATGGCGATACCGCCAACGTCACTAGCCTTCACAAGTTCGAGACTTTTTTTCCGCAAATCTAAGTCCAGTCCGCCTTGCACAACACCGAATAACATTGGTCTGTCGCTGGGTTTCATGCTCTTTGTTAGACGGTTGAATTCCTTTGTGCAACGGTCGAGCCAACGATGAGTCCGCTCAAATGCGTCTAAAACATCCTCAGGCTTGCTCTTATCTAGCCCGATCAAGTGGTCGAAAGCCACTAACATGTCTGCCCCTAAATCTAGCTGAACCCTAATAGAGCTTTCTGGGGTGATTAGCCGTTTCTCTCCAGTTATGGGGTGCTTAAATGTCACGCCTTCTTCGCTTACTTTAGTGAACTTGCCGAGCGAAAAGACCTGGAAGCCGCCAGAGTCGGTTAAGATCGGCCCCTGCCAACCACCAAAAGCATGCAAACCACCAAGCTTTTTAATGACTTTTTCGCCCGGCGCCAGATGTAAATGATACGTATTGGCCAGCACAACCTGCACGCCAGTTGATGCCACTTGATCCGGCAATAGACTTTTGACTACCCCGCGGGTGCCGTCCGGCATAAACGTCGGGGTATATACCCGCCCGCGGCGCGTCGTAAAATAACCATGACGGCCGTATTTGCCGATTTTGCCTAATTCTTCAAACATCTTTGCCATCAGAGGTAAATAATACCATAGCTATTGCTTTTTTAGGTTTGAAGTGTTATCATAAGCGAGTTAAACGAGGTTCTGAAATTTGGGTAACCAAAAACAAGCTTTAGCCGAGTTCGCGCTTTTCTTTGAAGAGCTGCCATCAGAGAAGGTTATGACCAAAAGGGTCCGTCGCCTCCGCCAATCGGCCAATAGCTAATCAGGGTGAGAAATTTAGTAAATCTGGCGTTTCCCCACAAGGAAGCGCCTTTTTTACACTTGTATTTTTGATAGCGTAATGACAACATGTAGCCATGGTTACGTTAAAATCCCTCATTGCTACTTTTTTGCTAATCGCTAATCGCCAATTGCTAATTGAAGCGACCAAAGGGAGCGACTAGTGTTCGATGTTCCATGTATCAATTCACATGTATCAAAAATGTTACAAGTATCATGTAACAGATTAACTAGTTCTAATTGCTACATGCTACATGCTAAATTTTTGTCACATGACACATGCCAATTGACAATTGTAGCGACCAAAGGGAGCGACTGATGGTTTGCCCATTTTGTAGCAAAGACACTGAGGTTATCAATTCTCGCCCTCAAAAACGCACTAACGGAGTCTGGCGGAGGCGCCACTGCTATGGCTGTGATAGAATCTTTACCACTATTGAGAAGGCTGACTTAGAGGCGAGTGTCAGGGTTTTGAAAAGGTCTGGGGCTCTAGAACCCCTTTCTGAGGCCAAACTGATGATTAGCCTGTATAGAGC
>JBBQBM010000019.1:0-12954 GCA_038317375.1 Saccharimonadales bacterium (SeqCode) | reverse complement strand
ATAGTGCACTAGTATGAGCACGTGGATGAACACCGAAATATTAAGGCAGGAAGTAAATAGATTTCACATCACTACTTCTAACGGAGTTGAGTTTTGGGCTCCTTATTTACGAAATGATGACTATACCGAAAATCCGAATGTCCCTCGGGGCCTAGGCAAATCATCTGCCGAAGAAATCAAAAAGTCAGCCGACTACGTCTCATCCCTCTACCCTTCTGCGACGGGCGAAGAAATAAGAATGAAGCTAATCGACGGGTCGCTCCCCGAAAAATTTATGAATTATAAAGGGATAGATTGCTCTGGATTTGTTTATTGGGTAATGTCTGCGGCTTATACGAAGGCTCTGGGCAAGGAGCTAATCGACGATCTTTCTGTTCCAAAAGACCATGTCCTAAACGGTGCAAATAACTTCGAAGAATGGAGATCTGCCTACATATTGAGTGATGAGGAAGCCGAAAAGCTACCCCAAGATGTCCCGATGCGTTGGGTAGTAGAAACCTTCAAACGACACCCCCAAAATCTTTGTCGAGTTAATGGCCTAATTAGCCACTACAGTTCTACGCCGATAGAGCCAAGTGATGTTCAGGTTGGAGATTTATTGAATATAGTTAGCGCCAAAAGCAGCATTCCCCACGTTGCAATTATTCTCGATAAACAACCCGGCAAGTTGGTTTTAGTACACTCGGCAAGGAGTAACCCAGGAGAAACTGGCGGAATATTAATCGAAACAGTGGATTATGATGGCGACAGAATAGCGACCGAAGATATGTCATCACCCCCTGATTCAAGTGCAGTTTTTAGGTTAAAGTCCCTCGATTAGGCTGTTAAGTCAGCTACTTTAAGTTAGATACCGGCCGATACGCAGGTCTGTATATCTTTAACGCGGGTTTCGACACGTGCAACTAAATCATCACCAATTATTGGTTCACCAACGACCGTTTCTAGTACTTCGGCGACCGGCTTCTTCCAATCCTCTTTGGTAGCTTGATGGTGGCCAGAAATTGCCATTCCGTTAGAATCAAGCACATAAACTTCTTCAGATCGTTCAGTGGTATGATCACCAGATGTTATTGGATCTCCAATACGAGTAGTTACTGTCAATACTGTGGTGGCCTTCGCAGGGTCGTCGCCTTGCTTTTGGACACGGACCATTGCAGCTTTAAAGTCGCTGCTTAGGTGCGTATAGGCTTCGAGTCGAGATTGTTTCCCTGCAGGAGATACGCAGGCGTACTCGACAGTTGTAACTCCGTCTTCTTTCTCTTTTTCTGTTGGCTGGGCACGCTCTACTACTTCGACTGAATCGACTTTTGCAAACATCACAGCCTCGGCTGCATCAAGCGTAAAAGGAACTTGGCTAACATTTATTTCTGGTGCGCCTGGACCTTGATCATTCATTACTTTTTGTTTCCTTAATCATAGTTCGAGTATAGCATAAGCGTGATGATATGTCAATTGATGCTATTACGGCCTAAGAAAACGTCGCGTTGAGGAGCGGAAGATTCTATGGCGACGGGGCTTGATATGCCTTTCGAAGACTATATATGGATCTTTATCGATCCTTTTGGCCATCCAGGCATAAGTGTCGATTGACCCCCGAAGCGCAATCTTAAATCTCCTCGGCACAAACTGAAGACCACGGTTGGCGTCGAGCTGCCAGAGTCTATAGCGTTTTATCTGAAAACGAATAAACTTCTTAAATTCTTCAGGGTGCTTAAGTGCGTTAGTTTCGTCGAGTTTGTCGAGGCCGAACCTTTTGATTTCCGTTTGTGGAAAGTAGATTCGACCGGCTTTGGAATCAGTACCTAAATCTCTTAGGAGATTGATGTATTTGAATGCTCTCCCCTGCATTTTAGCAAAATGCATGATGGCATTTGGCAACCTCATAATCTTAGCCATCATTTGCGCCAGAACTTCGACCGAACCGTGCATGTAGTCGATGGTATCGTGGATTGTCGAGTACGATTTGTGTCGCATGTCCATTGCCACCGATTTTAAGAAGTTATCGACCCATAACTCGTCGCAATCATAACGACTTATGATATGGCAGATATTGCCGAGGACAAGTTCGGCAGTCGTATCATCTAGAGGTTTGAAGTGTCCAAAGTCCTTAGTTCTTTTTATGGCCTGCCAACGTCGAACAATATATTTGAACGACTGGATATCGACTGGATCGGTGCTTGCATAATCCTCAACGACGCGTACAAAACTATACAGTTTTGCAATGTCACTGCGTGTACTTTTTGGGATGATTTTTCTACTAGAAAAGTAAGCTAAATCGCTCTTTTTTAAGATGTTCTTCTCTATTTTCTTACCCATAGTTTTTCTAAAATCGAATGATGTTCCTACTATACCATGCGCCCAGCTCCATTAAAGTTGTTCATATTAAAAGATTGCATATTTTGCTAAACTTAAAATCAGAATGAAGGTTAGAATTATTGCTTTTACTGGTTTGCCTATGACCGGCAAAACTACTGCGCGAGAAATTATGCAAAGACTCCTGCGCGATGCGAACATACCTCAGACTTATGTGCACTTTGGTAGCACAGAGGAGGTCGCACGGCGCGATCAAGAAAATGACTGGACCGAAGAAGAATCGGTCTTAACGCAGGCGAAGAAAGAACAGCTAATCAGGGAGCGTTGGAGAGCAGAACTCGGCATGGGTGTTATGGCTGAGAAAATGCTGCCAACTATAAATGAGCATCTTCACAGCGGTGAGGTAGTGATCATCGATAATCTTTACAGCGATGAAGAGCGCGATGTCCTTAAAAAGACCTATGGTGCAGATTCGTTGATTGTGGTTGCCCTAGCTGCCGACTGGAACGTCCGCGTTAGACGAGCCGCCAATCGTCCAGAACGACCACTAACCGAAACTGAGCTCCTCCACCGGGATGAAGCTGAGATATATAATTTGCACAAAGGTCCTGCTATAGCGCTTGCCAACTTTACAATAGCCAATAACGTCAACGAATCAACAGATCCAGAGTCGGCACGAATACTGATAGAAGACGCGCTTAGGGAGCGTGTTCTGCCGGTTGTTCTTGAAAGCTGATTAACGGATATAGTCGAGTAGACGTTTGGCGTCTTTATGTTTGCGAAGTTTTGCTAGCGCCTTGGCCTCGATCTGACGAATACGCTCGCGTGTTACCGAGAACTCCTGGCCTACTTCTTCAAGTGTATGGCTCTTGCCGTCCTCAAGGCCAAAACGTAGTTTGAGTATTTTCTGTTCTCGGTCGGTTAGAATACCGAGCATGTCTTTGACTTGTGTTTTCAAGAGTTGTTCACCCGCCATTTCCTCGGGAAGTTTCGAGTCTTCGTCGGGCACAAAGTCGGCAAGCGTAGTGTCTTCGTCGTCATCGCGAACACTTTGATCGAGTGAATGGATTTCTTGCTTGATCTTCATGATATGTTCGACTTTTTCGACATCTATTTCCATCTCTTTGGCAATCTCTTCATTGGTGGGCTCGCGGTTTAGTTCCTGAGTAAGACGACGCTGAGTGCGAAGCAACTTATTAATCGTCTCGACCATATGTACGGGTATACGAATGGTCCTTGCTTGGTCGGCTATTGCTCGTGTAATTGCCTGTCGAATCCACCAGGTGGCGTAGGTAGAAAATTTAAAGCCCTTGTCTGGGTCAAATTTCTCAACAGCCCTAAGTAGACCGGTGTTCCCTTCCTGGATTAAGTCCAGAAGATCGAGGCCTCTTCCGACGTAACGTTTAGCAATAGACACAACCAGTCGCATATTCGCTTCTGCCATCTTATCTTTAGCGCGCTTTTCGCCCGCTACGACTCGATGCGCAAGTGCTAGCTCTTCAGGAGCTGTTAGTAGTGGAATCTTACCTATCTCACGAAGATAAAGCCGAACGGAGTCGTCTGCTATATCGTCAAGATAGACTTTTTCTTCGAGCACAATTTCTTCTTCGCCATCTTCAACCGCCCATTCATCGGCAGTCTCTGTGCCTGCAGGTTCGTCGCCAGCTGTTATAGCAATATTTGCCTCTGCTAAATCGGTATATAGGCCATCAAGCGCGTCCAGGTTTTCTGGCGTGTCGGGAATCGCTAGAAATATATCTTTCTGTGCGATTTTACCGTCTGACTTTGCCTTTTTTAGTAGGTCATCTCTGGTCTTTTGCATTGCATTTACGTCGTCGTCTTTTCCCAAAATTACTCCTTGTCTTGTTTTAATAGATTGTTAAAACTGCCCAACAGCTTTGCCACTTCGTTTTCGTCCCCACGTTCTTCAGCGTCACGAACTAAGGCGCTCAACTTGTTTATCTCTGACTTTTTATAATCCTTCTGCAGATGACGGACGAGATCGTGCGCCTCCCTTAGGCGCTCGTTAGCGTCAAACGTCGCATAAAGCTCTTCTGCGAGCAATAGTAAGATTTTCACATAGTCTGCAGTATTTTGCAAATCCTCAGGAACTTCAGTGATGCTGTCGTGTGGGTGTAGCGCGATAAACTCAAAAACAAACTGCCGCTCTGGGGTCGCAAAGACTGGTTCATTGTCTATCGTTTCGAGTACCCGGCGCGTAACGGGATAGCTCATAAGCAAAGCGAGAAATTGGTCTTGGTAGGCGTGTGGATCGGGACCGCTTTTTAGCGGCTCCACCCTAGCCCGCTTGTACCGCCTCTCTGTCCCCTCTTTAAATTGGGAATATTTGCTCCGAATCGCCGAACGGCTGGCGTCAATATCTGTCGCTAGTGCGTCAAGATAATGCTCTTGTTCGACGGGGTCTTGCAAGCTGGCAATCACTTTGAGCATAAGGCTGGTGTAGTCCTTCTTTCCCGTGGCAGTCTTCGTGTCATTCAACTTCATATAGCGAGTACGTAGCCAGTCCATGGCATATATAGGTTCGTCAACTGCAGCCGACCATGCCTTTGGGTCCTTGCTGGCAAGTTCGTCAGGATCTTTCCCGCCTTCGATATCGATAACACTAAGCCGAATACCGGCCTGCGACGACATACTTATCGCCCGTTCAGTTGCCCGGAGTCCGGCATCGTCTTGGTCGAAAGCTATTCGTATATCCTCAGAGAAACGAGCTAGGGTTTTAAGATGATAGTCAGTCAGCGCTGTGCCAGCCGTAGCAATGACTTGCTTTACTCCCGCTTGGTGGCTAGATATAACATCAAGATTGCCCTCAACCATTACCACGTAGCCGCTAGAACGAATCGCTTGTTTTGCTTCGGACATACCAAAGATATGTCGGCCTTTATCGTATAAAAGAGTTTGCGGCGTATTGAAATACTTTGGAGCATTTGGGTCGTCGATTAATATCCGGGCCGTGAAGCCAATCACCGCTCCCTGTGGGTCCTTAAGAGGAACCATAATCCGACCTCGAAACATATCGCCAAACCCACGATAACGCTGGGTGCCTAGGCCGGCCGCTTTTATCTCGTCTTCTGTAAATCCTCGTTTTTTGAGGGCTAGAACTAGACCATCATCACTGTCGGGAGAGTAGCCTAGTCGAAAAGTCGTTAAAGTCGCTTTAGTAAATCCTCGTTTTTTGAGTAAATAGTCCTGCGCCATGGGTGATTTAATAAGCGCTTGTTGATAGTATTTGGTAGCTAGCTCCATAGCTTCTGACAATCTGGCTTTTCGCTGGCCATTGTCTGGACCGCGCTGGTATTGGCTCAGGTCAAGCCCAGCTTTCCGAGCAAGGAGTTCTAGCGCGCCGCGAAAATCGACACCCTCCATCTCCATGACGAAGCTAAACATATTGCCACCGCGGTTGCTAGAAAAATCGTGCCAGATCTGCTTTTCTGGGCTAACCATAAAACTAGCCGTTTTTTCGTTACTAAATGGGCTAATGGCCTTGAGGTTCCGCCCTGAACGCTTAAGCTCAATGTAATCACCAATCACTTCATCGATCGATAGCTTCGCCTTAATGTCTTCAACCGCATCCAAAATGCTTACCCCTGTTTTACTTACTGATTTACGTTGACATTCTAACACGCTATCTGGTATAACAGTGATTACCTGCTTTTTTAAATAGGTGTTTTTTAACAAGTGAAGTTATTTTTTGGACCGCTCACTTTGTAGCGTTATGGTGTCTTATTTTCGAGGCACAATATCGCTACAAAGTAGCAACCAGAACCTCCGCTGCGATTCGTTCCGGGAGTTAGGGGAAATATGATAGACCCGAAAGGGATCGTGTTTTCCCCGGGAGGAGCCAAGGCTCGTATCCGCACTCTTTTGAACCCTACCGGTCTCCGGAGGGAATGGGAGTGAAACAAGGAGGTCCGCGTCGGTACCCGCCAGACCTCTGAGATCTCAGGAAGATGCGCCAGTTTTGGCTGCAACTTCTAACAAGAGCTAGCGTTGGATTGGAACGACCACTCCAGACAACGATAGCCGGGGAGGAGCGTTGCTTTCCCCGTTAGAGTGCCGCACGAATCAATACCGGGTGTAGGCCGGTTCGTGTCACACCTCGTCGGTGCTCCGTTAGCGCGGTAAACAGCACATCGTAGTCCGCTATAGCGAGGACAACGATTTCAGAAGTCCAGCGCTTCCACGTACCCCGCACGGCACGTGGACTGGCATGGAGGTCTGGCGGGCAACCGTCAGACCTCCAGAATCTCAGGAAGTAGCGCCAGTCTCGGCTGCAAACTTCTAAAAAGTGCCTACTCAGGATGAAATCCTGGGGAGGAAGTCGTGCCCAAGAGCCCCCCGTCTTTCCAATAGGTGGAGGTACGGCTCTTGGGTGCGCAACAAAAAACATCTTCGCTTTACTCGGCAGCTCTCCGCTAATCAGCGGATTGAGCGCCACTCAGGTGCGACCGCCTTAAACGGCTGGTTCTGGGAATACTCCCAGTGGGTCTTTAGCCCCACCAACCGCCCCCGTTGCTTTTTTGCAATGGGGGCATTTCGTTACTAGGCTATTCTCGATTAGTTGCCATAAATCAGTTATGCTTAAGTCTATGCCACCTCAAGCTTCAAGCCAAAGTCCCCAAAACCTCGATTTTATTTTGCAGGCCGACCAACCGAAACCAAAACGTTTCGGTGGTGGTGGTTCAAAAACCCAAAGAATACTAACTGTTGTTATCGTTGGGATCGTCTTAATAACCTTGATTTTTGTATTTTTAACAATCATGCAAAGAAATAGTAAAAGCGGTTCGGCGGAGCTCATCGACCTAGCAGCTTATCAAACCGAGTTGGCTCGGGTCATGGATATTGGCGCAAAAGGTAGCCCAAGCTCAGCGGTAGGCGGAGTCGCCCAAACCGGCAACCTAACATTAATTAGCGACCTAATCCGAACTAAGAAGATGATTGCTAGCAAGAACGCAAAAATCAGTAAATCTGATCTAGCAAAATACGAAACTAAGAGTATCGATGACGACCTAGAGGCTGCTAAAACTGGGAATGATTTCGACGCGGTATTTACAAAACTAATCGATCAAAAACTTAGTGATTATAAGCTCCGACTCGCCAGTGCTTATGCTGCACAAAACGACACAAATATTAGGAACGCCCTTCGGAGCTTGAATGCACACGCCGAACTATTACCGTTCAGCTATTCCCAGTAACTAGGTTATAGCTCAGTAAGATTTGTCCCTTGACTTCATCCCAGGGCATCTGACCGGTTAACACAATAGTATTCCAATGTTTTTTATTAAGATGATACCCCTGCATAACCGTTTCGTATTTTTCACGAAGCAGCTCGGCCAGCTGTGGGTCGCATTTTAGGCTGATCCGAACAGGCTCTTTGCCTTCTTCCATTAGAGCAAACATTTTTTCTTCGTCTCCAACTTTGGTTTTGTAGACTGCAGTTTCTTCGCCAAACGGGTAGTCAAGGCGAGAGTTAGGCATACTCAAGACATATTCTTCGACTGTTTTATAGTCCAGTGGCTCCATCACATCTCCTTAATGTAGTACTTCATTTCAGCGATTGATTCACGGATGTCGTCGAGTGCGCGGTGTGAATTCTTCTTTTCGAATTTGGGTAAATGTTTGTTGCCAGACAACCAGAGTTTAAAACTGCTAACGTCCAAGGCTCGGTAATGCAAGATCCTGGCGAAATCCGTCCACTGCGCATCTATAAATGCCCTGTCTGTACCAATAGAGTTGCCGGCCAAAAACACCTCCCCTTTTGACTCAAGCGAGCCTGGAAAAAATGGATATTCGGCAGCGGGTTTTTTTAAGCCAATACTATCCTCTACTAGACGTAGAAGTTCGTTTTGAACTACTTTTTCAGTCTTGCCCTTCAAACTATCTTTTATTATCTTTTCTGTATATTCCGGCTGGTTAACATGCCATATACTCTCGCCCATTAGATTTCTAAGGAGCTTCTCAGGGTGCTTAATCCCAGTCTCGTATGTCGCTATTTCGTTTAGGTCAAAGTCTGTGACAATCGCAGCGATCTCTGTAATAACATCTGTTCCGGGCCTAAGACCGGTCATTTCTAGATCTATCCAAAGCAGCTTGGTTGGAAAGACACTCATTTTTTTACTCGATTCTTTTGCCACTTAGCTAGATGGTCGAAATCAGACTTCGACATACTTAGGACTACCCTCTCGTAACGGCTGTGGTTCTTGAGCTCCATAACCGCCACATCGGCAACCTTCGGCTTGCGAAAGCCAACCGGTCGGCGTAGGTATAGGAAATCCCATCCTTTTTCTGTCCAGTAAGAGCCGGCTATCAAACGGCGAGGGATGGAAGCTCCCGGCAGACGAACTTCCCACTTGCGCCAGTCTGAGAAAATGGGGTGCCAAGTCAGGCTAACCACCCCTGATTTTTTTATAACTATTTTGGCCTTGAAGGCGGCGATTTGCTCTTTGCGGTCTAGGATAATGGTTAGTTCTTTGGCTGAGGTAATAAATTTCATTTCGTCCCCTTTTTGTTAAAGTTAAGTGCACAAGAATTTATGCAAAAGCGCTGGTTGGTCGGTTGGTCTACGGCGTCTTCAAAGAAATGGCCTAAGTGACTGCCACAGTTTTGACAACGCACCTCGACCCTGTGCATACCGTGCGAATTGTCGTCAATTAACTTCACGGTGCCACGACTCGCAACATCATAAAAACTTGGCCAGCCAGAGCCAGAGTCGAATTTATGCTCACTCATAAACAACGTTTCACCGCACGCTCTGCAGGCATAACTGCCGTCTTCATGGTTATCGACGTATTCACCAGTGAACGGAGCCTCGGTAGCCGACTCACGAAGTACCTTATATTGCTCGGGTGTTAGTCTTTGCTTCAGTTCGCTGTCATCAAGTTTCATAACTACATTTTACCTTGATGTAGTCGAAAAAACCGAGGTAGAAAGCACACCAAACTTTTTACATATGGTTGGGTGAGGAGATGCCGAGGAGCTTTAGGCCGTTTTTTAGTACACCAACATAGGCGCTAATTATGGTCAGTCGAATGTTTTCGCGGGTCTCGCCAATCACCCGGTTAGCCTCGTAAAAACTATTAAACTCTTGAGCCAGTTCATATAAATATGTACAAACAAGATGCGGCATCAACTCATTTGTGGCTATCTCAACTACCTCAGGGTATTCACTTATTTTTAGAACTAGCTGACGCTCTGATGGGTCCAGCTCGTAGTTTTTCGCAGAGCTCGCTGACTTCTTACTAAGGATCGACACCGCCCGGGCGTAAGCGTACTGCAAATACGGCCCAGAGTTGCCGGCAATACTGACAGATTCCTCGGGGCTATAGATAATATCGCCACCGATGCGCTGTTTTAGGAACGAATACTTTACAGCACCGAGCACAACGTCTTGGTCGTCGGTATCTGTAGCTTTTTTATTAGCAGCACTGGCGGCGTCAAGCACATCTACTGCCCTTAAGATATTCCCTTTCCTCGAACTCATCTTCACGCCACCCTGAAGTTTGACGATACCGTGAGTTAAGTGAGTTGTGGCTTTGACTAGCCCCGGCTCGAACTGCTCGACAGATTTCAAGACAACTTGCATGTATTGTTCTTGCTCGTTGCCGGTAATCACCACTGATTTGTCGAAATTATATTCGGCTTTTTTGGTGAAGATTAGGCCGATGTCTTTAGCCTCGTAGGTTGGTAAGCCTTCGGAGTTTATAAAAACACGAGTGTGTAGCCCGTATGGCTCGCCCTTGAAGACAACTGCACCGTCAGACTTTTCGAAGACACCTTTAGCTAGTTGTTCATTAACAATCTTTAGCCCCAGCCCGGCGACTTCGCTTTCAGGATAGTATTTCTCGAACTTAGTGCCGATACGGGCATAAAACTCGTCGAAATATTCGTAGCTCCACTGCCTGCAGGTCCAATAAACTTTACCGAGGCTAGATGTATGATCGGCATCGCTATGAAGTTTGTAGATACGTTTATTAAGCACGGTTATTTCTTGCTTGGCAGTCTCGTCATCATCATAGGCATTCGTGCCCTCAACATAAGCAGTCGCCATCCATTCTGATCGCTCTGATTCCTTGATTGCATCTAGCTTCTCGGGGTTCTCGCCGCCGAGTTTCTTGATAATCGCCCACATGGTTTTGCCAACATGCATACCAACATCACCGCCATAATTTACGCGGTGGACTTTAGCACCGGCGGCTTCAAGCAAGTTTGCAATCGCATCACCGACCAGGCTGGTGTAAAGATGCCCGGCGTGAAGAACCTTGAACGGGTTAGGGTCAGAATATTCGACGACGATGACTTTGCCGTCAAATATTTTGTTCGCACCAAATCGCTCTTTCATTTCTAGAACTTCGGATATTACGGACTGTAGCTTTGCGTCTTGCAGCGTGATGTTAATAAACCCCGGGCCGGCTACGGTCGCATCGGCGACATCTTCGAGAGTTTTTAGTTTGGCGACAATTTTTGCGGCGTTTTCGGTCGGCTTGCCGCCAAGCTGCATAGCAACATTGGTGCTAAAGTCACCGAACTTGGCCTCTGGTCGCGTTAGAACAACACTAACCTTAGAATCAAACAGTTCCGCAACTATCTGTTTAATTTGTGCCTCGAGCGCCTCTTTCATAACAGTTATTATACTTCTCTACTCGACTTACGCATAACCTCGCTGGCCCAGAATCATCAGCGGGGATGCAGAGGTGCTTTTCTGTGGTGGAGAGGTATCCATGCATACATCGACAACAGAAAAAGTGCTTATGTGCTCTGATGATGATTCTGGAGTAGCAGGGATTTTGCGTAAGTCGAGTTAATCGCTTAAGGAGCTAAACCTACGCGCCAGCCACCAAGAACTGCTATAAATTAGGCTTATAAATCCGAAGAAGATGAAGGTCGTCGAAAGTGTCTTGGGGTGGTCGAGCGGGGCCACGACACGGTCGGATATGTCTACTAACAAACCGAGTGGGTTAGTAATAATGTCCCAGGAGTTCCAGCGCAGATAGCGCCCCAGATAAATCGCAAAACTAGAGAGGAAAATCGTGCCATAAATCAGCGCTGCGGACGTGATTTTACCGAAGGTCCGGCGTAGCCAAGAGTGGATTACCCCGAGGCTAACTAGCCCCAAGCCAAGGCCAATCGAAGAATACGAAAAAAGTAATATAACGTCATATAAAACGTTAATATCGCCAGTCGAACGCAGGTGAATAAAGTCGCTCAGGATATAAAAAGTGTTCGGCAAAAATATGAACCAAGTGACGAGGAGCAATATTGAAACTATTGGGCGCCTTGAACGTCCAACTGGGATAAACCATAATGCTGCGGCGACCGGCACCCAAGCAAGAATCAAGTTCCAGAGCAAGAACCCCAGTCGTGTCGACCCGGTCACCACAAAGCGACCAGCCAGCATGGCCGTCGCGGCGGCGCTAAAAAACACTATCAGCCCTAGCACCTGCCTCAAAAATAACTCTAGCCTATGCTTCATGTGTTTATTATACCTTTCTATGGATGGCGGAGCCATGAACCGTACTGGTTCATGGCGGAACAGACGGGTCAGGAACTCGATTTAACGAAGATGAAGTTTAAATAATTGCTGTGCCTGGGTTTGAACGTCTCGAAGTAAACTACCTTGAACCCCTGTTTTTCAAGAAGTTTTTCTATTTCGGATTTGCTGTAATAGCTGAACCAGCGCGGCTTGGTCACCTTGGAGTTTTGGATATAGCCCTCGGTTTCACCTTCGATCATACCCAAGCCAAAAACGCCGTCCGGCTTAAGCACACGGGTAATTTCAAGCAGAGGTTCGTAAACTTTGGCTTTGGGAACATGCAGTAGAGATGTGTAGGCCCATACGGCGTCAAAACATGCATCATCAAAAGGCATTTTAGTAAAGTCCGAGCATACACCTCTAAGTCCCTTGCTGGTGGCCATGTCTACCATGGTCTGCGAAGCATCGAGACAAGTTACATCGAGCCCACGTTGCTTTAACAGTAATCCATCACGACCGGGACCGCTGCCTACATCAAGGACCTTGGACCCATTAATCATTTCAATAAACTTATCAAAAACCGTCCGCGGAAAGCTGTCCCAAAAATCGACGGTTTGATCGTCGTATTCTTGAGCCTGCTGGTTATAGGCATCGATAGTAGGTTTATCCATATGGGAAATGGGTCTCATTAGAACTTTATTCACGGCGGAAGGAGAGGGATCCGAACTCTCAGTACCATTGCTAGTATACTGCCTTTTCCCGCTTGCTGCGGGACCCCGCCGTAGGCGGTGGCCAAGACAAATTATTCTTCTGGCGGTGTATATTAGACAAAGTTCGAATGTATTTTGAGTTGAACCCTGATTCCTACTAATCGCACACTCCGCGTGCGTGGTGGCTTGAAACTGCCTCGTACGCTCCGATTGCGTGGTGATGCTAACCAATGCGCCTCGGACACGCTCGCGGACTCGCGTGTGCAAAGACCAAAAAATTTCCTTGCATTTTCCTCGCGTCTCCTCCCCCCCACCCTTCCACCGCGAAGCGGAAAAAGAAATTGAAAGGAAATTTTTGGTTTTCCTTCGCCGTTTCAGTCGCCAAAAAGAGCACTATTAGTTTATCACTTTTGGTTGCTCTTTTCTCCGCCCCCACGGCGACCC
>JBBQBM010000018.1:0-13050 GCA_038317375.1 Saccharimonadales bacterium (SeqCode) | reverse complement strand
GTGAAATGGAAAAACCACCATTTCTGGTGGTTCCAACATTTTGTCAGTTGTTATGGCTGACATGAATCTTGTCCGACCAAGGAGAGAAGTTAATTCAGGTCTAGGAACTAGGTCTGCACTTTTCTCTGCTTGGTCTGGCTCGGGGACCAGGATTCGAACCTAGATAAACAGCACCAAAAACTGTTGTCCTACCATTAGACGATCCCCGACTGTAGTTTGTTAAAAGTCACATCACCATTTTTACTAGAAGTTTGCATCAATGGTAAGATGTTGTCCTGGCACGCTAGCGTGCCCACAGCCTTATCATACTTTGAACAAGTTCAAAATCTGATAAGGTCTCTTGCGAATCGCCACCGGCGTTTCTCACATTAGACGATCCCCGAATATTTTTCTGCTGAAAAATTTCGTCGACACACCTCGCCACCGTCGTGGCTCCGGTCTTGCATAGCGCCACAGGCGCTCTTCACCCGACTATTAATCAACATCGATAATTCTATCAAGAAACAGATATAAATACATCATTTGGTATACTGAGAATATGCAAAAGATTACACCTAATTTATGGTTCGACGGTAATGCCAAAGAGGCCGTTGATTTTTATGTTTCGGTATTTCCAAATAGCATAGTGACTCAAACAGTAAATTATCCTAATTCAGCAGAAGAAGGATTAGCTGATTTCCAGTTGGATCTAGCTGGCAAGGTGTTGGTTGTTGAATTTGATCTCGATGGTTCGCACTTCGTTGCGATTAATGCCGGACCGGAGTTTAAGTTTACTGAAGCAGTGTCATTTTCGATTGCCTGCAAAGATCAAGAAGAGATCGATTATTTCTGGTCAAAACTTTCTGCCGTGCCTGAAAACGAGCAATGTGGTTGGTGCAAAGATAAATACGGGCTTAGTTGGCAAGTTGTTCCAAAAAATATGGGAAAGCTCATGAAGAAGCCAGGTGCATATGCCCATATGATGGAAATGAAGAAAATTGTTATTGCTGATCTCTAAATGAAAAAACAAGAAACTGATAAAATTCTAACGCTCAACCCCGATTCTACTAAAAAAGGCGTCAATGTAGATAAAGACAGATACGATTTTATTAAAAGCGTCATCTTGAAAATGTTGAAAGTACATGGGCCGCTTTCAAGCAGAAAGCTAGTTGAAGTAGTTGTCGACCACGTCAACTCTAACGGCGGTGTCGAATATTCAATCGGATGGTATGCGATGGCAGTCCGTCTCGATCTTGAAGCTAGAGGTGAGGTGCTATATGGCAGAGCCGACAAAAAACCGCTAATCTCTCTTCCCTCAAAAGTTTAGCAAGATAGCTTTAGTGTATATAAAATGTTATAACAGAGGTAATGGCTTATACCCCCACTCAACTAGAAGTGGCGGCCGGGAGAATGGTGGACTTGGCCTTCCCTGCACAGACTACCCCGTCTCGATCTGAGAGAATTGCTCAATTTGAGATGGCTCAAGGCGAATTAGCGAGGTTAAGCCAAGAGGCGTATCTTGATCTAACTTCAGGAAATGAATTCCACCACGCTGCGATTGTACCCTTAGGAATCTACGCTACGCGGACTGCCTTGGAATCATATATTAAGACAGACCACGTTGGGCTTGAAGTTGCAGATTTAGTAGCTGAAGAACTTCAGGAATTATGTACACACCTCCACCCACGAATTAAAAAATCACCTAAAGATGGACAAACACTGGGTTTTGCAGCAGAGCCCGGCGTTGCAAATATGATTTGGTCAGGTATTGCGGAACAAAGGCTTGGTCTAAAATACGGCTTTTTGATGGGTGTGTGCGGTCACGACAGGAGGCGTTCTGGCTTAAAGCGAGACGTAGATATGGTAGTTAAAGCAGATGATAGCCATAAACACGTCCTTCGGAAGGTTCAGATAAAAGCTTCATCTAAGCGGGCACGAAGTATTTATGACGACGACATTATAGTTATCGCCGCCCAAGATTTGGTAGGTACTCCTCATGTTGACGAAGCGGTTATTAAGCTGCTCGGGTGGAATAATGTCAGGCCTGATCAAAAAGCCCCTGCCTATCGGCGACTCGAAGAAAAGCTCAAATTAGTGCGAAAATAGATTTATTCAAGGTTCGGTATTATCAAAAAAGAACCCTCTAGTATGGAGGGTTCTTTTTGTAATGATTTTAACTTACTCTTCTTCTTCGTTCATTGGCTTATTCTTCCTCTTCATGCATGAATTCATTTACCTTTTTCTTTGCTCATCATCATGAGCATTTGATAGAACATCCAGGCTGCAGCTACGCCTACAACGGCATAGACAACGCGCGCTAAAGAGTCGCTAAAAATTTTGTCAACTAAACTATATTTGAAGAAACCGATTAGGCCCCAGTTAAGCCCGCCGATAACTACTAACAGATGTGCTGCTTTGTCTACGGGTGTCATTTTCATATAAATCCCCCTAAATTTGATATTAGTGAAAGCATAAGCCTAATTTTTTAGATTATCAATAGTCTTCTATCTGTCGAAAACTGGACATTCTGGGCTGAGGGGCACACCTAGGCGGGTGTTTACAAGTGTACGGCCAGAGTACTGGCACGATGGTAGTGATGGTATGTCGTATCCTAGATAGTCACTTAGCGTCACCCTAAAAGCGTCAATAGATGAATTAATTTTGGTCGCCGAATTTTTATTCGGAAAGTAATACGCCGCCTGAATGACGTATTTAGATTTTAGGCCGTGGTCTGATAGCGACTCTATTGTTTCTAGATGGTTGTAATTTTTTCCCCTTATTTCGGATGGGTATGGCCCCTCATCGGCTTGAAGAACAATAATTGCGCCGGGATTGTTTTGACGGATTGCGGTGATAGCATCCTTGATTAGAGTGTTGACGTATTTAAGCTGATTTACGTACTTAACTTTTTCGTCTACTCCTTCATCATTGCTGTTTTGGTCGTATGTAGGCTTTGCGCCATTTTCGTCAAACAGATACGGAGAGTGCGGGGAGAGTACGTGAGTAAAAACAAATTTTGGGGTCGAAATGTCAGATTTTGAAATACTTTTTAGCTTCTCAATCTGTTCGATTGGTCGTCGTCGTTCATCGATATTAGTGTTTTTAAGAACCGGTTTATACAGATAACTAAGTGCTGAAGTGTCGGAAAATAGCTTCTGAAACTCTGTCAGACTAGTCTTTGCGCCCAGCAGGTTAAGCTGAGGCTTTGACGTTAGATTATAGTCAGCATTAATTTTGTCAGACGTTGTTCCCCACCAGGATGCTATCTGGGTGTACTGATAACCATTTTTCTTTAGTAGTTGAGCTACCGGGGGATTGTTTAAGATTGAGCGCAGCGGAAAAGTCGTCGTCTTATTCTTGAAGTGACCCATTGGCTGGTCGTGATATTCCATTGCCATGGTAGAGCTCACAGAAGTAACCGTGAAAGGATAATTAGATAGTGCGTCGTCTTTGACGCTGAAGCCCTGAGATTCTAGAAAGTTTGTTAACTCAGAGTTGTCGAAACCATATTCGCTTCTAAGCCAGGAATTGCTAGCGTAACGATCGAAAACGAAGTAGTAAATATCTGGTTTGGAAACTATCTTTGATTTGTCTTGCTTGTAGTTAGGCAATTGATATTCGAAGCTAGTTTGGTCAGAGATCCGTAAATTATAATCCGTAAACTTATAAGCTTGGCTTAGGGCAATAAAGATAACCACAAATGCCATTAGCTTCATAAGCGGTATTGTTTTCGCGATCTTGAATCTAGAATAAACGTAGTTAAAAGCTAGAGCTATTAACCCCGACAATATGAACTTGAGACCAAAGACTGCTACGGCAACCCTGAAGTCAGTACTCAACCTTACAGGAGATAGACCGACGGCCAGACTAGAGCTTGATGAAAAATGATAGCCAAAATGGAAGTCGACATACAGCATTGAGAAGGTGGCGATATGAGCAGTCAGAGAATTCTTGAAAAGTCTAAAGTATAGATAGTATGTCAGGAGAATTAGTGGTGCAAGAAGTGCGATTGGCAGCAGCATCTCACTCCAATAAACGCTGCTTCGGTTCGGTAAATATCGCACGCTTAACAGCGTAAACAGGTGTAGAACTTCTAGCGTACCGGTCTTTAAGATTAAATTTTTTAGAAGACTAATAAGGTTTTTTAGTTTCTTTGGGAGTGGTCGCCTATTTGTAGCTTTAGTTTTTGCCATTCTTTGCCTTCAACAGATACAAAGTTCGCTTAGATCCTTTAATCGGTTCCGACGATACGACTGAGAAATATTGGCGCATAGCTTTTTCGAAACCGTCCTTCGTAAATTCTGGGAAGATATCTGGGCGTGACTTGAGAAGAATTTTCACTTTTGAATCCTCCTTAGGAATAAACTCGATAATCAAATACTTACAGATGGCGCTAAAGTATTCGGCAATCATTTCAAGCGGCAGATTATTGCCGATTGCAAGGTGGTGCACGAGTGCTAAAGCCATTACAACATCGGCTGGCCCGCGGCACTTCAGGCTTTGGCGTTCATGGTGCGCCCAACCAAGGTTTGGGCTTGGGTTGGTTAGGTCTTGAACTAGTGGTAGTAGTTTGTCGACAGTCGACGCATCTTTGTGTAAATAGTTCTGTTCGACGGCCAACGGATCTATATCAAAACAAACGGTATATATGCCCTTCCCGGCTGGAATCTGTGAAAATTCACCGGTGTTCCCGCCCATATCCCAGACCATTTTCGGATTGGATTTTTTAATGAATTTCTCGACTAGCTGTTTCTTAGCTTTGAAGGCAGCAGAAGAATAATTCGTATTGGTGTAATACTTTCCCCACTCGGTTTTTATTTTTGGCATGTGAGTTTTCTTAACTGTGCTTTCTAGGCTCGATATTAATCCTTTGAGTGCAAACATACTGACAACTCTCGGCTTTAGGCGTTCTGTCTCTGTATCTTTGTGTCGTTTTTGTGCAGAGTTATGCAGAAACAAATGGGTAGTTAATCCCCACTGCAAACGTGTTTTTGCCGGCAATAGTTTTGTGGCAAGCTCTAGTGGAATGCCATCAATCATAGTTTTGAGCGACGGTATGATGTTTGGTGTGGTTGTTGTGGCGACAGCTAGCGGAGCCAAGAAATGTTCGCAAAACTGCTTATAGCCTTGCCATGGTGCACCTGGTTCGTAGATAGCAAAAGATAGAGTATCGATAAATATTGGATTCTTGCCGATAAACTGGATGTTGAAAGAGCTAGCGTCTTTAAGCGTCATGCCGTGAGTTAGCGCTATTTTTTGTACCTCAAGAGTTAACAGTGCCGCATCCTTGAGCTGTGAAAAAGACCATTCATAGGGGTACGAAATAAATGGGATAGATGAAGGTTTTATAACTTTGTGAGCTGTTTTCGGGTGAAGGCTTAAGGAAAGTTCTACTTCGTGGTGCGTAACGAGCAGTTTCTTCGCGACCAACTCTTTATATAGCCCTGAGGACATAAAGAAGTCATAGTCTTTGGCGCCATATTTGTTAATTTGTCGATATAACTCGCCGTTACGAGAATATATGAAACCAGCTGGGTCACGGAACGACCCGGGATGCGCTAAAACTGTGTCGTTATTTTTTCTTGGCATCTGATTTGCCGAAAATCGAACGGAACTTGGTTACAAGCAAGCCGAACGTTTTCCTCCCAAATAGCGCCACCCCCGCGATTACACCGATTAAAGCCTGGACGACAATACTGCCAGTACCAGGATCAAGATAAGCAAAATAATGATTCAATTTGTTCCCCTCGCTTTATTTGAAGAAATTATATCACCGTACTAGCGTAGGTACCAAAAAACTTGTGATGTAGAAATTAAGTAAACATAAGCGCAGGTACGTCGCTAAATCGACACCTGTTAGAAAGTACAAAAGTCCTATATAATTCTTGTGATTACATATGGTGGGCAATGAATATTGATGAACTAAAAAAACTTTCCAAGGTCCTCGATGACGACCTATCGTTAGAGCGCTATAGCACCGATGCTAGTATCTTTGATGTTCGTCCTAAAGCCGTCGCCTTGCCGAAGTCCAAAGACGAGCTTATTAATCTTATAAATTGGGCTCGTCGCACTACTGAATCGGGTCAAAAAACTAGCCTAACGCCAAGGAACGCCGGTACTTGCATGAGCGGTGGCTCACTTACTGAAGATGTGATGGTCGATATGACGAGTGGATTTTCTTGGGTGGATGATGTCACTGCTGGAGCCAAGACTATCTGGGTTGGATCTGGCACACTTTATCGTGACCTCGACTCCGCCCTAGCCCAAGAAAAACTTTTATTTGCGCCCTACACCAGCAGTAAAGACATATGCGGTGTTGGCGGAATGATTGGTAATAATGCTTCTGGTGAGAAGTCGATGCGCTACGGAGCTACTATTGATAACGTTCGTAGTGTTAAAGTCTTACTTCAAGATGGTAAAGAGTATGAATTTGGCCCGCTAAATGCCAGCGAACTCCAAGATAAGCTCCAGTTGACGGACGACGAAGGAAATATTTATCGTTCGATAGTCAAATTGCTAGAAGACCATTGGGAAATGATCTGGCAGGCCCGACCTAATGTCCATAAGAACGCAGCTGGCTACCAACTCTGGAAGGTCTGGGACCGCGATAAAACCGAATTCAACCTTGCAAAGTTATTTGTTGGCTCGCAAGGCACACTTGGTTTTGTAACAAGCGCAGAACTGATGATAGTCCCGAGAGCGCAATTTTCGCGGATGCTTGTACTGCCAATCGACAATCTTGCGCGTCTTGCGAAGGCAGTAAAATGTATTGTCGCTCACCACCCCGAAGGTCTAGAAACCTACGATAAACACACCTATTCCTTAGCCAAGGAATATATGCCAGATCAAGCCGCTCTTGCCCATGTTGCCGAGGGGCAAGAAATGGTGCTCTTTGCTCAGTTTTCGGAAAAAACCAAAGACGAAACCGACCATGCCGAGAATGTCTGCCAGCTGGCACTTAAGAACCTAGGGTTTGAAGTAAGCACTATCAAGAATGAAGCTGAGGCCGAAGCTCATTGGGCGCTTCGTAGAGCCAGTTACGGCTTACTCAAGGATCACGCCAAGGGAGTAAAAGCCGTGCCGTTTATTGAAGACACCATCGTAGCTATCGAACACTACGGCGAATATTTGGCAGCTCTCGAAACCATCCTATCCGATTATCAGATGACATACACTTTTGCTGGCCACATTGGTGACGGAAGTATTCGACTTATACCCCTAGTTGATATGGAAGACCCAGGCGCTCCTGATAAGATTTTAAGCCTTGCACGTCGGGTATACGACCTGGTTTTTGCCTTCGGTGGCAGTATGAGCGTCGATCATAATGATGGTCTAATTCGTACCAGCTTTTTAGAACATATGTATGGTTCGGACATAGTTGCTTTATTTAATAAGACCAAAGACATCTTTGATCCGCTAAACATATTCAACCCCGGGAAAAAAGTCCGAGGTTCTCGTGACTTCGCCAGAGTACATATGTTGAAGACCAACAATTAGCGTCGTAGGTTAAATACCAAGCGCTGAGTTTATTTTTTGCACGTCAAAGCCGACGATATTAACGGTTGTCTTGTCGTCTTTTTCGATTTGCGTAAACGGCACTGCGAACTGATGGCTTTTTTCATACAGCTCTTTTGCTATAGCCTCATCCTTGTCGGCCAATTTTTCGGCGTATTTTATATTTTTCTCGTCTAGATATTTTTTGAGCATTTTGCAATAACCGCAAGTTTCGGTGCTATAGATTGTTATATTCATATTGTAATTGTATCAAAGAATTCCTGGACAATTCCCCTGTAATCTGTAAAACTACGTCAAAAGATGAATCCTCATAAAGTTTCTCAGATTCCGGAGGAGTATCTCCATCCGCTAAATTTAAATGGCCTCAACGGTCGTTTTTTGCGCATCCCTAGACCACGAAAAAAGCGCGAAATTTTGCTTATTTATGGACATCATGCCAGCTTAGAACGTTACTATGGCCTTGCTGAGGACTTGTCGCAGTACGGGACTCTAACAATGCCAGATCTTCCAGGTTTTGGCGGTATGGATAGCCTTTATAGCATTGGTGTTGAGGCTACAATCGATGAACTAGCCGATTACTTAGCAGCAGTCGTAAAACTTATATATAAAAATCGCCAATTTACACTAGCTGGTTTTAGTATCGGATCGGCAATTACTACAAGAATGCTTCAAAAATATCCCGAGATTGCCGCACGGGTAGATTTGTATATTAGTGTTGCAGGTTTTACGCATTACAGCGATTTTAAGATACCAAATAGGTATAAGCAGTTTTATATGAATGTCAGTCGTATATTTGTGTCTAAATGGTCTGCGAATATTTTCCGCTATCTTATATTGAATAGCTTTATTCTAAAGAGCTTTTATCGTTTTATGCCAAATGCCAGGAGTAAGTTTAGCGATCTGAGCAATACTGAGTACAAAAGGATGATTAACTTCGATGTAGAACTTTGGCAAAATAATGACGTCCAAACCTACATGAAAACGGCCCGAGAGATGTTTCTTTTAGACCTGACGCATCAAAAAATTAACTTGCCTGTTCATTACATTAGTTTGGGAAAGGTTGACCAGTATTTTGATAACAAATCGGTTGCTAAAAACATGAAAAAAATCTTTTCTGGCTATGCAGTTGAAATTGCCAAGATGAAGACACACATGCCCTCGGTAATCGCCGACAAATCAGAAACGGTAGGTTTAATACCAGTCGCTTCTCGCAAGCTGCTTTCGCGACCACCTCGGAAGTTAAATATTACTGTATAATTCTTCAAGATATGCGGATAGGAATTGTTTGCCCTTATAACATCTTCAAGGCTGGAGGAGTCCAGCAGCATGTTTCTCACCAGGTAAGAGTCCTAAGATCGCGTGGCCACCAAGTGACTATTATCACCCCTCGCCCCTATAGGATTACAGAAACTCCACCAACCGGAACAGTTTTTTTGGGGTCATCAGCTCGGGTTAAGGCCCCACACGCAACCAGCGCCGACGTGTCAGTTGTGTCGGAACTTGATGTTGAAGAGTTTTTGTCAAAACAGAAATTCGACATTATCCATATCCACGAACCTCTCGTTCCGTTCTTGGCGAGGCAAATTATGCAAAAATCTACTTGCCCGATTGTCGGCACGTTTCATGCGGCACTACCTGGCAATGCTCTCGGCAAATCACTTACCGGTTCTTTTAAGGCATACGCTCGGTCTGTACTCCCCGGTATCGATGCCGTGACTGCAGTGTCTCCAGCCGCAATCGGCTACATTGAGGAAGCAAACTCCCTACCCATTAACTACATCCCCAATGGTGTCGAACTAAAAGTATTGAAACCGAGCAAAAAGATAGTAAGAGAAACAGATTCGATTCTGTTTGTTGGCCGTCTAGAGAAACGCAAAGGCGCCAAGCTCGCTATAAAAGCCTTTGAGCTAGTGAAGGCAGAGCGTCCGGATGCTCAACTACTAATAGTTGGCGATGGCCCCCTCAGACGTTCGTTAGAGAATTATGTTAATCTCCACGAAATACGTGACGTTCATTTCCTCGGGTTTGTTAGTGACGAAGAAAAGAAGTTGCTCTTTCAAAAAGCGACTGTCTATACCAGCCCTGCACTTTATGGGGAGAGTTTTGGCATAGTTCTGGCCGAAGCTATGGCGCTTGGTACGCCGATAGTAGCTAACTCGATTGAAGGTTACGCCTGGGTGCTTAAGGAGACTGGTCGTATGTCGCTTGTTGACGTCGAGAATATTACTGACTATGCCAGGCGCCTTTGCCTATTGATGGAAGACAAGCCTCTCCGTGATGTATGGCAAAAGTGGGCAGAAAAATACGTTCAGCAATTCTCTTACGAAAAAATTGTTGACTCTTACGAAAAGATCTATAAAACACTAATTCAAAAATAATGAATATAGGCTTCGTGCTTGATGATTCACTAGATAAGCCGGACGGTGTGCAACAAGCTGTTTTGACGACCGGTGAGTGGCTGAGATCCAAGGGCCACGAAGTTCATTATTTGGTTGGTCATACTGAGAGAACCGATATAAAGAATGTCCATAGTTTAGCCAAAACACTTCGCGTTAAGTTCAACGGCAACAGTATGGGTACTCCCCTGCCAACATCGAGCAGTCAACTCAAAGAATTCTTTAAGAGTCACAACTTTGATGTTCTGCACGTCCAAATGCCCTACAGTCCTTTCTTTGCCGCTAAGATTATAAAACTAGCACCAAGAGCAACCAGAATAGTCGGCACATTCCACATCTTGCCCTATACCAAATTTAGTTCTTTCGCAACAAAGCAGTTAGCGAGATTCTTGCGTAGCTCACTGAAGAGGTTTGATGCTTTTGTGAGTGTATCCCAGCCAGCCGCTGAGTTTGCAAAAGCTAGTTTCGGGATATCGTCGATAGTGATTCCTAATCCGGTGACGACTGCAAATTTTACTGGTGCAAGAAAACAAAATGAACGATCAAATATAAGAAGGATAGTTTTTTTAGGACGTCTAGAGGAGCGTAAGGGTGTCTTGGAACTCGTAAGGGCCTACAAGCAGTTGCTGGAGATAGATCCTAAGTCGATCACAAGGACTAGTTTAATAATAGGAGGCAAAGGTCCTCTCAAAGACACAGTGCATGGACTACTAATGTCGCTACCCTATGGTTCTCAGTTTGAACAGCTTGGCTTTATACCAGAGGTTGATAAAGCCAGACTATTAGCCAGTGCAGATGTGGCGGTTTTTCCATCAACTAGTGGTGAGAGTTTCGGGATAGTACTTGTCGAGGCTATGGCGGCTGGTTCTCGTATGATAATTGCTGGCAATAACCCTGGCTACACCTCAGTCCTGGCCGCTAAGCCAGAGTTACTCTTCAACCCTAAGAACACACCAGAATTTGCCGACAAATTGGCTTGGGCGCTTCGAGAGACTCCGGAAGCAAATGAGCTAAGCGCATGGCTACACGACCAAGCAAAGCGTTACGACGTAGCAAATGTAGGCGAACAACTCCTGAAACTATACAAGTCTTGACCAAATTTGGCCGTCGTCAGTGTCTTTCACTTCAATTCCCTGCTCCTTCAGCTTCTGGCGTAATTTGTCTGACGCGCCAAAGTCTTTACTAGCGCGTGCTAACTGCCTCTGCTTGAGAGTTTCTTTTTGATCAGAACTTATATCTTTTTGCCCACTTAACCTAGTTCCAAGCATGCCATCAACTTCTATTAACAGCTCACAAAACTTAGCGGCGTCCCTAGAGTTCAGCTGCCGTTCTTCGACCATCGCCATTAGTGCGCTTAAAAAACTTAGTGCTAAAGGTGTATTCAGGTCGTCCGATAGAGCATTCTTAAAACTGTTGAATGATGTGTTGGAGTCAAGCCAGTCAACCACTTTTTCTTCAGGCTGGAAGATTAGGTCCGCGGTAGCGTAGTACCGCATTAGTCTGCTTCTAGACGCCTCCATGAGTTCCCAGCTAAACTCCGATTGACTTCGGTAGTGACCGCCAAGTACGTGGAAACGGAAGGCATCTATCGAATAACCTTTGGCTTCAACATCTTCTAAAGTTATAAAAGTACCATCGCTTTTTGACATCTTTTTGCCGTCAACTAGTATGTGATTACAGTGCATCCAATAGTTCGACAGTTTCTGATTATAGGCGGCAAAAGTCTGCGCAATTTCGTTTGTGTGGTGCGTGGCGATATGATCAACACCACCGGCGTGGATATCGATCGGCTCGCCAAGCAGTTTGTGAATCATCGCCGAGCATTCTAGATGCCATCCCGGGAAGCCCGTTCCCCAGGGGCTCTCCCACTCCATATCTCGTTTCTGCCCTTTTGGTGAGAATTTCCATAATGCAAAGTCGGCCTCGTGGCGCTTCTCGCCATTTGTTTTTACCCGCTCACCGCCTTTTTGACCTTCCAGGTTGAGATGTGCGAAGTCTGAGTATCCCGGGAACTCAGAAGTGTCAAAATATACTCCATCGGATGTTTCGTAACTGTATCCACCCTTTTCTAGTAGGCTAATCAAAGCTATTTGTTCTTGAATATAATCTGTAGCTCTTGGGAGTTGACTAACTTTTGAAAAATTGAGGCGTTCAAGCCCATTAAAAAAATAATTGGTATATGTTTTGGCTACTTCCCAGGCGGATTTGCCTTCGCGCTTTGCACCCTTTTCTAACTTATCTTCACCGCTATCGGCGTCGCTAACTAGGTGCCCGACATCTGTAATATTCATTACCCAGTTTACGTCGTAGCCACTTGCCCTTAGTGTTCGAGCTAATAGGTCGTAGCGTATAAAGGTATACCAATTACCGATGTGCGGAAAATCATAAACAGTCGGTCCACAGGTATATAGTTTTATTGGTTTTGACTTGTCTAGGTTTAAGTCGACTACCTTTTTTTCCGGTGTGTCATATAACTTCATATTTGTTTTTAGTATACCTCACCACAAGAGAGAACTCTTGCTTCTCTATTATGGTGAGGCGACAGAACGGATGAACTGGCGCCCCACAGCATTATTTCTTAACTTTCTCCAATATTGCAACGTCGCCATCTCGGAAGAATCTGGAACGAAACTTGACTAACTTCCAGCCATCGATAACGCAACGTTCTACTGCAGCCATCAAGACCTGTGGTTCTTCAGTGCCGTATATCTTCATCTTCATGTGGTCCTCTTTCTGGGCTTGTGTCTTGTCATGATTCGGTTGGTGGTTCGCTTGTCGCGTACTGTGTTGTGTTCAGTCGGGTCATCGCCCAACTTTCGGACTAAGGATCTTTTTAGTTGCTTCTTTAGTGGGTTGACCAACTTCCTTGTCACCCATAACCCTGCTCTCTCGTGTGACTATATAGATGGACGCTGTAGACACATACGCGAAAAAACACAAAGTTCGTGGTCTTACAGCGGGACGAGGCAGCTACTTCACGCCAGCCCATTCTCTCGAATACCCGCTGCTTGTCAAGAAGTTTAGTGGGCGACAATGCGCGCAACTTTTTAATTTGCACAAACAATCTGTTCTCCATTCTGTCGTAAGGTGCGTTTCCCATCTCCACTAACTTCTATAGCCAGTAGTAGAAAACTTAGGTGATTCTACAATGAAAACTACT
>JBBQBM010000017.1:0-13241 GCA_038317375.1 Saccharimonadales bacterium (SeqCode) | reverse complement strand
AAGTTTTGGGGGCGAAGCCCAAGCAGACGGGCAAAAAGGAAGGGGGTTGGGGGGAAGGAATCCTTCGACAAGCTCAGGACAAGTTTTTTGCCCGCTCGTGCTTGCCGTTCCCGTTCCGTTTGAGAAAAGAAAAAGCGGAAGAGGGGTTTGGGGGGAATTCCGCTTTTTCTTTACGAAATCAAATTGCGGACAGCCCCGCCACCTGCCTGAATACTTGGAAGGCAGAGCACCACAGAAAAATACTCTTTTCATTACAAGAAGAAAAAATCGGGCACGCGCAAAATGAAAATAGCAAAGAGTATTTTTCTGTGGTGTGGCGAGCAAGGCGCGCAGTGGCGGGGCTGGCTTCCTTATTGGGGGTTTTGCTCAAAAAATGTTCGAACATCAATCAAGAAACACCGCCAGTTTGATTATCTCTGATATAATTTTATGAAATGAGTGCTGCAGAGAAAGCCCCGACTACTAAACCTACCGAACCGAGTCTGTATGCTCGCGTAATGGCCGACCCCGAGGCTCGTGAGGCCTTTTATTGGGCAACTACCACTGATGCTTATTTCTCTGGCGACCCAGCGGATCCAATCGTGCAAGTGCTAAAGAGCGAGCTTGATTCATTACTTGTTAGTCGTAATGTACGGGTTTCGTTCTTAGATGATGAATATCGCTCCCATCCAGAACTACGTATTTGCGGGATTAACTACCCTTATCTGGGAGAGAGAGAAATCCGTTGGGCGGCAGCTAAGTTCCTAACGCGAGAGGCATTAGATCACACAACTGTAGACCCTATACCCCATACAGAAACCACTACCTACACCCCCGACCCTTTGCCTCTAATCTTTCTGCTTTAAGTGATTATTGGACTAGAGGTGGAAGCTTAACTTCTTTAGGTTCTTCTTTTTTTGGTTCGACTTCTATCTTTTCTTCAGGTTCCTTGGCCGGTTCAGCATCTTTTTTCTTGTGTACAGCATAAATAACTATGCAGGCCGCAGCTATTACTAGGTAAGCTCCGCCGATTATCATATTCCAGGCCGATACCGACGCGCTAACTTGCTTCACAAACGGTACAAGCAGGTTGTCTGCAATCCCCTCTTGCCCGCCATCTAGCTTGAACGAGCCGTTACCGAGCTGGTTGCTTAGTAATGTGCTCGTCGTGCCAAGGATCAGCAGAACCGCACCTACTGGACCAAACAACCAGGCCAATTTCTTTAGTCCATTTATTTTTGGCCGACTTAGCAGAACGATTAATCCGCCACCCACCAGTACTAATGCCGTCAGAATGAGTGGCGAACTTTTGAGCCAGCCGTACCATATAGGCGCATTTGCAAACGCCTCGCCTAAGGTCTTATCTTTGCCGTCGACATTCACTTTTATGTCGTCTGCACTTAGCGAAGTATCTGGTAAGACCTCTTTGCTGTTAGCTAATTCAGTCTTCAGCTTAACGACCTCGGCATTAATGTCTGTACCTGTTGGCAAACAAGTTGCCGAGAATAGGTCAATTCCTTCAGCGGATGTCCCCGCTGGGCAAGCCGGCAAAGTAGTTAGCTTAGTGGCTGCTTCGCTACCAAGGGCATCTATAAAGGCCAGTTTTTCTTGTGCCAAGTCGAGATTAATAACTAGCTTGTCAGTCTTGTTCTCTAGCCAGTCGTAGCTGCCGCCTAGTACTAATTCGACATTCTTTTTCAAAACTTCAGGCGGGAACGCCACTTTAGCTGCACGTGTTAAGGCGGCTACATCTACGTTAGTATCCGATCCGGAATCACTGGCGCCGCGGCTATTTGCCTGCTGCTTCTCCACTGTCTTAGCTAGCTCACCAACGAAATTGTCATAAACTTTACCTTCGCTTAGCCAGTTCTCTACGACGTTTCGGTCCATGACGGTCTGCCGCCCGACCCAAACAAACGAATTCAAAAGTAATAACCAGCCAAACCCAAGCACAATAAGAGTTAAAAAGATTTTTCGTAATATATTCATAAGAATTATTGTACTCTCGACCAGTCGGTTACAATATAGGAAATGGCAGACTCAATTTTTACTAAGATTATTAAAGGCGAGCTCCCCTGCCACAAAGTTTATGAAGACGACCAGACAATCGCCTTTTTGGACATTAACCCCGTAACTCCCGGGCACACTTTAGTAGTCCCAAAAACTCAGACTGCTCATCTTTGGGACCTAACCGACGACGATTATCACTATTTAATGAGCGTCGCAAAGTTCGTTGCTAGCCATATCAAAGAAACTCTTAAGGTGACTCGGGTAGCCATGTTGGTCGATGGCTACAATATGCCAGACCACGCGCACATCCATTTAATCCCCGGCGAAAAAGGTATTGAACATATCTTGACCGAACACGCTACAAAGCCACAAATCGAGCCAGACCACGCATCTTTAGCCAAAATTGCCACTCAACTCACACTCTAATTTTTGTTTTTCTGATCTGTTAACAGTATAGCACATATGCTTGCAAAAATCAAGAATTGTTTTTTGAAATGAAAAGACTATGATTAGAACCTAATTAGGGGTACAACAATGAAAAACATTCTAAAGGTTCTATCGCTTGTTCAAAACTCTAAGCGACTTATATTCTATATCTTGTTGTTCTCGGTCTTTGGCGGAGCGGTCGGGGCGACAGTCCCCCTACTAGTCCAGAATGCTGCAAAAAAGGCTCTAGCGCTAGCCGGCAATCCTGCCCTTGGTTTTGCTAGCCTTCTTACAGCAATTGGTTTTTACGTATTAGTCCGTTCGGCACTTATCTTAATAACCGATCGATTCATTGCCTATAATGGCCAAAAGCTTAACTGGCAACTTCTGCATTCTCTGCGGGCGATTGTGGCATCTAGGCTTCAGCATTTGTCGTTTGATTATTACAGCAAACACCGTGTCGGCGAGACAATATCAAGAATAAGTGACTCCACTAGAGAAGTTGCTGCTTGGTCAAATGGGATTTCAGCCGGGATTACTCAATCAGTAGCCTACGCCGTAGCTGCTATGGTAATAATCGGCCTTAAGGCACCGCTTGCATTACTTTGGATTTTGATAATAATGCCGTTCGTCTACATTCTTAGAAAAAAACGATCTAAAAAACGAATACCGCTCCATATCGAGGCTCAAGGATATTACGAGCAGTCTATTGGTCAAGCTAATGAGACCGTCTCGCAAATTGAACAAGTTCGTTCACTCGGGCTTGAGGGCATGCGGCAAAAACAATTTGTGTCCCTCCATCTTCAACAAAAGAATACTAGACTCAAGCAATTCGACGTTTCTAGCAAGTACGACATAGCAATTTCACTCGTCAACCTACTAATGTATTCTGGGGCGCTACTATTACTGTCACTTATGATAAGGCACGGTGGCGACGTAACCGACCTGCTTGTGTTGACGATTTATTTGAACTGGATAACAGACGCCATTTATGCTTTCGGAAACGCAGTTAATCTGACCGAAGATGCAGGTGTCGCCGCCGAAAAGATACTTAAAATATTAGACGAAGACTCGAAAATTAACGATCCGGTTAATCCACTCAAGATCGACGGTATTGAAAATATTGAATTCAGGAATGTGACATACACGCATGAGGGCAAGTCAAGCGCGAGCCTGAAAGATGTAACACTCATCATTAATAAGGGTCAAGGCGTTGCCCTTGTAGGCAGAAGCGGCGCCGGAAAGAGCACAATTATTAGGTTGATTCTCAGAATCTACGACCCACAGCAGGGGGAGATTCTTGTGAACGGGCATAATATTAAAGAATACGCTCAGGAGGACATTAGGAAACTAGCCGGTGTGGTACTCCAGGACATTGCACTTTTCAACGACACCGTAGCCAACAACATCTCTGTAACCAACCCCGAAGCATCCTTGGCGGACATTAAGTCTGCGGCCAAAATAGCGCATATTAGCAAGTTTATCTCCAGGCTTCCTAAGGGTTACGACACTATGGTCGGTGAACGCGGCATCAAACTGTCCGGCGGCGAAAAACAGCGAGTTAGTATTGCTCGGGCGGTACTTAGAAATCCAGAGATAATTTTGCTAGACGAAGCCACCAGTGCTCTAGATAGCGAAAGCGAAAAATATGTCCAGGAAGGTCTCGAGAAATTATTAAAAGACCGTACCGCAGTCATAATCGCCCACCGTCTCAGCACCATTTCCCACGCCGATAAGATCGTTGTTCTGGACAAAGGTCAAGTAGTGGAACAAGGCACATTCGAAGAGTTAAAGAACGCCAAGGGCGCCTTCGCCAACCTTCTCGCCCACCAACAACTTTAAGCAGGTGTCACTAGCGATCCGCGCTCAGTATCGCCGTTTAGTACTCCTAATACGTCCCGAGCATTTGGTAGGCAAACAGCAATCGTCAGCCCTTTTTCTTCGGCAAACGCCATGGCCGTTCCATCCATTACTTGTATGTTATGGTCGCGAAGAACCTGCCCATAATTTAGCTTGGGTATTCTAACTGCATCTGGAAAAAGCTCCGGGTCTCTATCATAAATTCCGTCAACTTTAGTAGTTTTTACCACTTCCCTGCAGTCAAGCTCGCTTGCGGCAAACACTACCCCTGTATCGGTCGTTACACCCGGCTTACCCGTGCCGCCACCTATTACTACTACCGTCCCTCTCTCCATCTCACTCATTGCTCGGTCATAGCTGAAACTCTCAATAATCGCCTCCATCGGTAGGTTCGACATGGCCCGAGCAATTCTCTCCCCTCTCTGGTTCAGTACTTCAGCTAGGAATATTGCATTAATTACAGTCCCAGCCATACCCATATGATCGGCTTTAGTTCGGTTACGAAAGCCGTTTTTGGTTAGCGCCTCACCTCTTACAATATTCCCTCCACCAACCACACAGGCCACGGCAAAGTCGGCTTCACGAAGTGCGTCAATCACCGAACAGATTCCATCAGCCTTTTGAATAATAAGATCATCTTCTCTTGGCGAGCCAAGTTGCTCACCCGAAACTTTTAGAACTACTCGACGTTGTGGCATAAATTTATCCCTTCTGACTGCAATCATAAAACACTTCGTAGATCTAAACAAAAGCTTAATATGGTCTACCAAACTAGCCGTATAGTGCTAGAATAATAGAAATGAACGAGGTGGAACTTGGCCATTCTATCCAGATGGCTCGAAAAAAAGTTGGGTTGACCCAACAGGAGCTATGTCAAAAAACGGGCATATCCTACTCTACCCTAGCAAAAATTGAGCGTGGCGCTATCAAATGTCCGAGCGTCTTCACGGTTGTGCATATCGCCGCAATCTGCGGTGTAACTGTTGAAGATTTGGCAGGAGCAGCCACAAGTACTGCCCAACCCCAAAAAGCCCTCAAAACGGCTAAGAATGGCATACAGTTCGTTTATTTCGACATAAATGGCTGTATGGTGCGATTTTTCCAGTCGGCCTTCGCTCATATTGCAGCTGACACTGGTTCATCACCAGAGATTATTGAGGGGACTTTTTGGCACTATAACGATGCCGTCTGTCGCGGCGAGTTGAGCGTTGAAGAATTCAATAAAATTTTGGCTGATCGCGTTGGCGAACCAACTATCGACTGGAGCAAATATTATCTCGAAGCTGTTCAACCGATTGCCGAAGTCCAGGAGGCGTTACTTCAGGCTAGCCAGTCATTTAAGGTTGGACTTTTCAGCAACATCATGCCAGGGCTCATAGATTCCCTACTACAAAAAGGTACGCTCCCTAAACTTGATTATGACGCCGTTGTTGACTCGTCGGTGGTCCATGCCATTAAGCCCGAGACCGAAGTATATAAAATTGCCGCCGAAAAGGCCGGTGTTTCGCCTTCGAATATCTTGCTGGTCGATGACAGTCGCGCCAACCTGATGGCCGCCGAAAAAATGGGTTGGCACACGCTATGGTTTGACGATTTCCGCCCCTCCGAATCGGTCGACAAAATCAAAGAACTCCTCGACGTCTAAAAATTATTGTGTGAGGTTTTGGAAGGTGGCGATTTCGGTTTTGAGTTTGTCTAGGAGTGCCTTTTCGCTCTCCAGTTGCAATTTAGTTTCGTCAACAACTTCAGCCGGAGCGTTTTTGACATAAGATTTGTTGTTGAGCCTCGCCTCAAGTCGCGCAATCGAGGCTGTCTTTTCGTCTTTGGAGTCGTCGAGTTTGCGCAAATACGAGTGGGCTGATTGGTTACTAATATCGAGCCACGCATCGAGCGGTGTTTGCGTTAGGTGCATACCCTTCCCGTCCTCGACTTCTTGTACTTTAGTAAGCCGCCCCAGCTTAATAACAAGCTCGGCGTTGGCTGTCAGAAACGGAGCGTCCCTAAAGTACAAACTTGGTTTAGAAACTTGCAGAGCCGTGGTGATAAAGCGCACTTCAGAAACTACACCGCGCAATAGCTCGAACTGCTCGACAGCTTCATTGTCGACTTTTTGATCAACCTTCGGCCACTCAGACGAAATTAACAGATTACTTTTATCATTCCCATGAATGGTCTGCCAGATGGTTTCTGTAACAAATGGTGCAAAAGGATGCGCCATTTTTAAGATCGACTCTAATACGAACTTCAAAACTCCCGGGCTTGTGGTTACCTTGCTGGCTTCTAAATACCAATCTGCAATATCATCCCAAACTAGATGATAAAGGACGTCATACGCTTCACCGATTTTGTAGCTATCTAGAGCAGAACTAATCATCCGTTCTGAATGTTGTAATTTACTCAACACCCAATGATCAGCAATGGTCTGGGGCTCAGGTGCCTCAACCTTCGAGTCCCCTAGTTTGTCCTCAACAAATCGGGCCATATTCCAGAGCTTGTTGGCGAAGTTCCGCCCAGCTAGCATCTTTGAGTCTGCAAATGGTTGGTTCGAACCGGCTGTGCTTCCGAGGCACAAGCCCATGCGAACTCCGTCCGAGCCATAGGTTTGAAGCGCGCCCATAATGTCGACTACATTACCTTTGCTTTTGCTCATCTTTTGACCCTTACTATCGACCACCATTCCATGCATATAAACTGTCTTAAACGGCACCTGTTTAGTTGTGTAGAGCCCGAGCATAATCATTCTTGACACCCACTGATATAACAGATCAGTACCGACCTCCATCAGGGTGTTTGGGTAGAATTTTTCGAAGTCGTTGCCGTCGGGATAACCAGTCGTAACATATGGCCACTGCCCGCTACTAAACCAAGTGTCAAAAACATCCGGATCGCGCTTATAAGTTTTGCCGTCGACTTCTATTGTCTCTACGCTAACGTCTTCGTTAAAGATCCAATCTTTGGGGTCTTCGACGTTCTGGTAGGCTGGGATCGGGATCCCCCAAGCGATTTGCCGGGAGATATTCCAGTCTTTAATGCCTTTCAAATAGTTAAGAGCAGCCTTCTTTTTTGTGGCAGGATAAAAGGTTATTTCTCCGTCGTCGAGGGCCTTAATGGCTTTTTCGGCAAGTGGCTTCATGCTCACAAACCACTGGTCGCGGATTAGTGGTTCGATGTCTGTGCCGCACTTGTAGCACTTCCCTACTTTGTGGGTATAATCTTCGACTTTACGGATAAAGCCGCCCTTTTCTAGCTCGTCGGCAACGGCTTTTCGGGCTTCAAGCACAGTGAGGCCTCTAAACTGCTCCGGCACATTATCAGACATTTTGCCTTCATAAGTAATTAGCTCGATTATCGGTAGGCCGTTTTTCTTTGCTATCTCAAAATCGTTCGGATCATGACCAGGAGTAACCGTCACGACCCCCGTTCCAAAGGCTGGATCGACATAATCATCAGCAATAACTTTGATCGGCGTATTTGGTACGAGCGGCTGATTAACTTCTTTGCCGATGTACTGTTTATAGCGCTCGTCGTTAGGGTTGACCATCAGAGCCGCTTGGCCGACTTTTGTCTCTGGTCGAACGCTTGCAACCACTAGTTCCCCGCTGCCGTCTGTTAGCGGAAAAGCGGTGTAATAAAGTTTGCCAACCTCTTCTTTATAAACAACCTCGATATCAGAGAAGGATGTGCCGTGGAAGGTGCAGTAGTTAACAATTCGTTCACCCCTATAAATTAGCTTGTCATCCCATAGGCGCTTGAAGACGCTGTAGGCGGTCTTAACAACCTTGTCGTCGAGCGTAAAAGTAAAGCGAGTCCAATCTGTTGACAACCCTAACATTCGAAATTGCGAGTCGAAAGTTGCTTTATTAGCCTGAACGAACTGCCAAACCTGTCTATAGAGCTCTTCCCTACTGAAGTCGAAACGGGTTTTTCCTTCGGCGGCCAACTTCTTTTCATAAACTACCCAGGTTTCAAAACCGGCGTGGTCGGCTCCTGGTAAATACAGAACCGAATCCCCTTTTAAGCGTCTGTAGCGAGCAATAATATCGGGATACATAAAGGTAGCGTGGCCAACGTGCAAACCGGCGTTGGCGTTGGGTGGTGGCATAATAGTCGAAAAAGGCTTCGCGCCCCTGTTATCACTTGGTTGAAAAGCCCCACTTTGCTCCCAAAGGGCATATATGTCGGATTCATATTTAGCAGGCTCGTAAGTTTTCGGCAAATTCATATCAGTTAATAGGTTATAGGTTATAGGTGTTAGTGTCTAGAGCCCGGGCGCACCACTCCTTAGAAACTAGCAACTACAAACTAAAAACTATTTTTTTGACCTCTGGGTTCACGTGAAACATTTTGGTAATCACAATCAACAGGTTTGCCTATAGCACCCTCGAAAGTAAGACACTTTTGTTGTAATTTTGTCTTCAAAAGATCAATCTGCATGGGTTTGCAGATATTCCCAAACACTGTTTGTTTTCATAAGCATTATACACCCACAACCACCCCTGTAAACCATTGACAAACAGAGGAAATGATGTATAATCTTTAACAGATCACCGAGGTGGTGATTAGTACTCTCACATTCGGAAAGAAGGTAAAAATGTTTCTTGGATACCTCAATAATTGGGGTGGCGGCGAAAGCATGGCTTTCACAATTGCCATATTTCTCGGTGCGATCTTGCTTCTGATCGCCATTTTCGCATGGGATGTGTGGTTCCTTGTCTTTGCGATTCTCTGTGCGTATGTCGTAATGATTAGCGCCACTATGGAGGACGGAAGGGAAGAGCGTTTACAGAGCAAAGAAGTAGCACGTGTTCTCAGTCAGTACGACTGGGAAGTGTCGGCCTCTGGGCCTAGCCCTCACGTTGAGATAGGTGCATGCCGGGTCGAGCTAAGACTCGTCAAGCTGAACGGCAACGATTCGCTGTTCGCGATAGGGCGGGAAGCTCAGGCTCAGCCTGCAGACGTCATCTATGACAGAGTAGTTAAACTCTGCGAAGTGTGAGCAACAAACCGCCGCCAGACGGACCGATAACATCGGTAATCTGGCACAACCCAAGCACTTTATTTCTAGAGTTTTTGGGTTGAATTACATCTTAAGGCTGGGTTGGATTTCTAGTTTATAGGGGTCGACCTCTGGGGACTTTAACAATATTTTGAAGCATCCGAGAGTTGCAACCATGGCTGCGTTGTCGGTACATAATTTTTTATCAGTATATTCGATCTCAATCGGCAGTTTCTCAGATAACTGGCGCCGAAGTTCGTCGCTAGATGCTACACCTCCGGCTATCACTACAGAGGCGGGGGAGTGCTCGTTGAATGCCTTGACAGTCTTATCGACCACTGTTTCCATCGCTACCCGCTGGAAACTGGCGGCAATATCGGCCTTCTGGGCCTCGTTAAGTAGCCCAGGAAGCTCCAGAGAGCTCAAAGTGTGGTTATGACCGGTTAGCCCCTGAGCGGTGCGTAAAACGGCTGTTTTTAGCCCAGAGAAGCTGAAATTGTATTTTCCTTCGACTTTGGCCTTGGGGAAATCGAATTTATGAGCATCACCGGACTTTGCCTTTTCGGCCACCGAAGGGCCACCAGGGTAAGGCAGGCCAATCATTTTGGCTACCTTATCAAAGGCCTCACCGATGGCGTCATCTTGAGTCTTCCCTAGAACCTTGTAATCGAAGTGGTTCTTAAAGAGTACAAGTTGAGTATGTCCTCCAGATACGATTAGGGCTAAAAGAGGGAACTCAGGGGGATTAGTTGGTAGTTGATAGCTGGCAGCTTCTAGGGAGGGCCCGGTTTCGGTTATGAAGTTGGCGTAAACATGGGCCTCGACATGGTTGATAGCATACAGGGGCTTACCTAAAGCAATGGCCATCGACCGAGCAGTCATCACACCAATTAGTAGCGAGCCGCCGAGGCCAGCTCCGTAAGTAACGGCAATAGCGTCGATATCTTCTTTAGCAACTTTTGCAGTCTTCAAGGCTTCGTCAATAACTGGAATAATCGCTTCGATATGGCTACGAGCGGCGATTTCTGGCACGACTCCGCCATAAACTTTATGAATATCAATTTGACTGACGACAACGTTCGACAGCAAAAGCCGGCCATCTTCGACAACGGCGGCAGCGGTTTCGTCACAACTAGTTTCTATCCCAAGTATTTTCACGACAAAAACAGTATACTTTATAGATATGAATCCCAGATCTATAGTCAAAAAACTAATTCCAAAGGAAGTTTTTAGAAAGATCGAACCAACCGGCCACAAACTTGAAATGGTTATCGCCCAAACTCGGCATGGCTTTCCGGCGCGCGGACTGAACATTATCGGTGTTACCGGTACGTCGGGGAAGACTACTACTACGACCTTAATGGCTAGTGTACTGCGGGCGGCCGGCTATAAGACTGGGTATTTCACCACCGTTGCGCATGATTTTGGCAATGGCCCGCAGCACAACGCCGGTCGCATGACGACTCTCGGCGGCGCTAAAATGCTCCACAATATTCAAAAGGCTAAAGACAATGGTTGCACATGGGTAGTTTTAGAGGTTGGCTCGCACGCTTTGTCGCAGAGCCGAGTTTGGGGGATTCCTTTTAAAGCAGGGATTATTACCAACTTGAGCCACGAACACCTCGACTATCACGGAACATTTGAAAGTTATCGCGCCGCTAAACAAAAACTCTTTAAGCTAGTCAAAAAATACGGAGGGGTAGGGGTTGTTAATGCCGATGATGCCAACGTCGAATACTTCAAAATTGCTCCAATGACGGTTAGTTACGCCCGCCAAAAGTCAGCTGATGTTGAAGCTAAAGATGTAAAAAGCAGCTCCGAGGGTTCGTCGTTTACAGTTAAAAGTAGCCTAGCTGAGCCGTTCGAGATTATCACCAAGTTGCCAGCGGCTTTTAACGTCTCGAATGTTCTAGCTGTTACGGCTACGGCCTTGGCGCTTGGCATTAGACCAGAGGTAATTACAAAAGGTGTAGCCGACTTGCCGTCAGTCCCTGGCCGAATGGCGAGTTATAAAACCGACAAAGGCTTTACGGCGATAATTGATTTTGCTCACACGCCGGATGCTTTTGAGAAGATTTTTAAAGAAGTTCGGCCGCTAACAATAGGCAAATTAACAGCTGTGTTCGGCCATGCGGGCGAGCGCGACAAAGAGCGCCGACCGATTCTAGGCGGTATTTCTGCAGATTACTGTGAACGTATAATCCTAACCGAGGACGACCCTCGGAGTGAAGACAACAAGGTAATTATGGGCGAGATCAAAGAGGGGATTGCTAAAAGCAAAAAAAGCCCGGAAATCATTGAAATTGATCTTCGCGAGGATGCGATAGATAAAGCCATCGAGCTAGCCCGCGCAGGAGACGTTGTTTTATTACTCAGCAAAGGCCACGAAAAAACCATAGCTCTAGCGGATGGCGACAAACCATGGGACGAAGAGTCGGCGCTCAAAAACTCCCTCAAGAAATTTGGCATAAAACTGCTTTAGCTTGCCGACAACCGTGGAGTAATGAAATACTAGGTGTAAATGGAAGTACAAAAACCCAATAAATTAGTTAACGTAACCGAGTTTGGGCTTAAGGGTATCGAAGGCTTTGCGCATGTTGAGAGAATTGATGAATACGCCGAGAGTCTTGAGGAAGCTGCCGAAATATTCGCAAGAGACGGCGTGGTTTCACTGGCTCCGGAATGCCCGATAGAAATTTCTGACAGTAGTAGCAACAACCACGAAACAACAGTCGAGGAATTAGCGATTAATGTTGCGGCAAAAACTGTTTCTAGACTGCAGGCTATCTGGAACTCCGATGCTCGCGAAGCCGTGATTAAGCAAAAGGACTATGGTGCCTATAACGGAACAGAGCGACATATGCGGACAGTGTCATTCGACAATGTTCAGCAACATTTTGATTTTGTAATCGAGCTACAACACCAGCTAACGCCGACTATTAGAAAGATTGTTAACGACCCAACAGTTGAGGTCTCAACCGACGAGGGCGAAGGCACGGTTATTAACCTTCAGTTATTTCAGCTCGAGTCTCCGTCTGAAACACGCCAAGAACACGGCGCTCACACCGACCGCGTCGATACTACTGTGGTAACTTGTCTTGATAATGTTGGCCCGCAGGGTGACTTTGTGTACCTGAAGGGCTATAACGATGCTTGCCGGTCGCTTAGTCTAGACCCTCATCGTAATTTTGCCAGTAATATGACAAAGGTTTTAGCCGAGAAACCAGAGGCGGTGGTGTTTAAGGTTTATGGCGTCCACCCAGGGCGCATGCTAGTAATTCGAACCGATCAAGACGTCCATTTTATAACCGCCAAGTCTCGTGGCGATGTTGGCGAGGGTATCTTATCGGGTGCCGAGGTAGACATGTTGGGAGAAAATATTGTTGGACGGGGAATCATCAACGCGGCCTTCGAAACCGAGCGTTGCCGACGCGTTTTTTCTCATGCCGAGGAGGTTTATAAAGAATACGATCAACTCACTAAACTACGTGGCGACGGTTATTTTGAAACATTAGACCAAGCTCTAAAAACAGAGGCGGCGAACGGCCATTTAGACGAGGCCGAACTAGAAGATGTGCGCAACGCTTGCGTTACACAAATGTCTGCGCACCAGCTTTATAACGACTAATAAATTTCGCCAATAACCGACCGCGGGTTGGGATATATTTTAGTCATTTCACTGAAGTCACTTGGTGCTGCAACCCCTGGCATATCGCATATATCTGGTTTAGCTCGCGATAGCTGTAAGTGAACATGTGGTGCCCACCCACCGTTAATAGATCTGTCTCCGATTTCGCCGATTCTCTCTCCACTCAATACTGGCTGCCCGGGCAATTTGCCATCCAGAGACTCCCGGCTAAGGTGGCCATAAAGAGCGTAAACAGTTTCTCCTTTATCGAGGGAGTGCTCAATTATTATGGTTGGTCCGTAGTCCCCGTGCTCGACATTATCCCTAAAGCTAAGGATCTTG
>JBBQBM010000016.1:0-13303 GCA_038317375.1 Saccharimonadales bacterium (SeqCode) | reverse complement strand
ATGGCAGCAGGAGATCAGGTACGCGATGCGGCAAATAAAGCACGTTTACAAGCAAAGCAACACCGTGACCAGGCAGTTGAGATGCATCACACTGCTGGAGACCTTGAGCGCCTCGCGGGCCAACTAGAATCGGAAGCAGTTGGCTTGGAGCGACAGGCCAAGAGCTCGGACGAAGCCGAAAGACGCACTAAGATAGTAATGGACAAATTCAAAGCCAATAGCCTCTGAACGCTACTGAGTGCACCGAGTAGCTTTAGATTCTTTGGGCCAGATATTAGATGAATACAAGTAAATACGCATCACGAGCAGGGGAGAAGCTGGAATATGCTTTGACCAACCTTAGTATTGATGTGGGCGGTTTTTTATGCGCAGATTTCGGGTCTAGTACTGGTGGTTTTGTCGACTGTCTGTTGCAGGCCGGAGCAAAAAAAGTTTATGCCGTCGAAACGGGGTATGGGGTCTTAGATTGGAACTTAAGGAATGATAAAAGAGTAGGTGTAATGGAGCGCACTAACGCCATGCATGTCGAACTTCCTGAAAAGGTCGATTTAATCACTATCGACGCCAGCTGGACGAAGCTTAGCAAAATTGTGCCAAATGCCTTAAAAAACCTTAATCCCGATGGTCGCATCATAGCTTTAGTTAAGCCACACTACGAGGCCGATGCAAAACTGTTAGAAAAAGGTAAGTTGCCAGAAGAATTTATTCCTGAAGTCCTAGATAAAGTTAAGTCTCAGATGCAGGAGTTGGGGCTCAGCGTAGTAGGCGAAGTCGAATCGCCGATCCTAGGCACCAAAGGCAAGAACAAAGAGTTCTTGTTTTATTTAGAACAGCACGGTAAATCCTGATAAGTCTACACAGTGCGTAAATAATACTTGACGTGTTAAGTATTATTTAGCGTTCGTAGGTTTGAGCAGCGCTAGTGAAGGCTGTGACTTCGTCGGCGGTCTTGTCGGGGAAGGCTTCGACTTTGAGCTTCTCGCCTCCTAACACTTGGAATAAGACAACGCCCTCGATCTTTTCAGACATAACGCCTTGCGTTGGAGCGAGATGGTTGACGGGTTGTATGAGCGCATACTTAACAACTCCACTGGCTTTGTCGATTGTTGCTGGGTCAGGAGTGTTACCTTTTACTGCAAAGGAGTGGGGGCCTTGGTCACGGAACTTTCCGAAAGAGATAATGACAGTTGAAGGGTCATAGGCGTCGTAAATGATTGCTAAATGTCCGCTCCAGTAACCGCTACCATCGCCAGAACCGGCTTTTCCTTGTTCGCTCCCAGGACCAGCATAGCCGTTGGTGCCTTCTAGGAACCAGTTGCCGATTAGCTTGCCAGCTTGGTCGTAATCAATTTTTCCACTACGCGGTTCCTCTGTTCGCGCATTTAACGCTAATATCTGGCTTTTTAGGGGGTCGTTAAAATAGCTAAAGAAGTCGTCGGTGTGTACCTTCCATGGCTCGGCTTTGTACATTTCGGGATGAATGAACCCAGGCAAAACTAGCGTCGAGTTATATACGGCCGTGTCTAAGGACTGGTTACCGATGCGGCCGATTTCTTGGCCAGCCTTGACCTTAATACTTCCAGAGTAACCTTTGGTGGCTGCATCCGGTGCGACATCTAAGATACTTTGGTCGAGCTTTGTGACAAGGTCGAAATAGCTATAGGTTTGGCAAGAATGCTTGAATTCGTAGCGATATTCTGATGGGCGGCTTTCGCCAGTGCCGACATTCACGCTTCGGACAGTAATCCCAGTTATTTCGCCGTCGGCCATGGCGAAGACAGGGTATTTGTCTCTTGGCCCGGCTTTAGGGTAAAAATAAAGGTGATCGATGGGTGTTACGTGCGCTCCTGCGATTAGACCATAAGGTGTAACGCTTTCAATATCTTCGATGTTCATCGGCGAGTGGGTGAGGATGACTCTGTCGGCATCGCTACAACCAGTAGCTTTACCGATAGAACTAAAAGGGTTGTCGGCCTTTTCCTTAGACCTTTTGTTAAATACGAAGAATCCCGACGCGGCGATTACGGCGACAACTATTAGTAGGAAGATTATTAAATGAGCGAATCCGTTTGATCTTGTTTGTTTTGTGTCATATGGAACATACTAATACAAACATAAGCATATTAATAGAGGCCAGAAATAATACTTAACACGTCAAGTATTATTTTGAGCTGCGGCGGATATGGTTAACGCAGTGGGTTTTTTCTTTGGGTTCGCAGGTTTCGCAGACTATTATTTGCAAGGAACATTCAGGGTTGTCGCAATCGACTTGGTGGCTAGTTGGGGCTTGGCAGTGAACGCATTTGGCGATGTCTTGCGATCGATCGCTAAAGGCGAGGTTTTTGCGCTTGTCGAAGACGTAACATTTACCTTCCCAGAGGCCTTCGTCCTTGAACTCTTGGCCGTATTTGACGATACCGCCCTCGAGGTGATAGACATCTTTGAAGCCCTCGTTCTTCATATAGGCGCTGAGGTATTCGCAGCGGATGTCGCCTGTGCAATAGGTATAAACTGGCTGGTCTTTAGGGAGTTTGTCGATCTCGGGCTTAATGTCGCGGAAAGTCTTGATGTTTGGGGTTAGCGCGCCTTTGAACTTGCCGATCCCGCTTTCGTAGTCGTTACGGGCGTCTATAATCACGGCTTTGGGGTTTTTGGTAAGGTGTTCGTGCCAAGCTTTGGGCCGAAGCGGAGTGCCTCGGTCGAAAACGTCAAAAGATTTGCCGGGAGCTAACGTTACAAGTTCGTCCCGGACTTTTACGCTGAGGCGAGGGAAGTCGTCGCGCTCGCCGTCGCTCCATTTATATTCAATGTCTTTGAACACACCACTGGCGTTCATGGCCTTTTTGTAGGTTTTAAGGTCGTCCATGTCGCCGCCCAAGGTGCCGTTAATGCCATGCTCGTTCACAATCACCCGACCTTTGAGGTTGAGCCGGGTGCAAAGCTCGTGCTGCCAACGCATAGTCATGTCCGGGTCGGTAACTGTCGTGAACTTATAATAGAGAATAATCTTCTGCATAGAGGTTTAATTTTAACAGACTCCACCCCTGTAATAAATAGAAAGTGTTGACATAAGCACAATATATATGCTATAATCTCTCGTAATAGGCTAGTTTTTAAACAAAAATGAATACCGAGCGTATCTGTTAACCTACATTTACTCGTTGTTCATTGCCTGAACAACATTAAATGAAAGGATTCTTTTGAGTTACGCATACAAAATGTCGCGCCGACCTGGGCAACGCCCAGCACAACAGCGCCGTGCACCAAATAACAGGGGTGGCCAATATATCCACCCGTCGAAATTTATTAACAAAGCTTCAGACGAGCAAATTGCTGAGGAGGTTTTTACACCTGTCCACACCTTTGCATCTATGGGCTTAGACGAGCGAGTTGTCGCCAACCTTATGGCTATGGGGATTGAATACCCATCGGCTATTCAAGACGGCTCGATCCCGCAAATTATCGAAGGCAAAGACCTTGTTGGCCTAGCTAACACCGGTACTGGCAAGACAGCGGCCTTTTTATTGCCACTAATTCACCGAATTCTCAAAAAAGAGATATACCAAGTGCTTGTTATGGCTCCAACCCGCGAGTTGGCACAGCAAATCGAAGAAGAATGGCGCAAGTTCGCCCAAGGTCTTCGACTTTATTCGGCAATCTGCGTTGGTGGAACAAGCATGTATAACCAAATTCGTTCGCTACAAAAAGACCCGCATGTCGTTATCGGCACACCAGGTCGTCTAAAAGACCTTATCGAACAAGGCGCATTGCGACTAGAAAAATGCGACGGCCTAGTTCTAGACGAAGCCGACCGAATGCTCGACATGGGCTTTTTGCCAGATATTAAGTTCATTATGGCTAAACTGCCTACCGAACGACAATCTCTATGCTTTAGCGCCACAATTACTCCAGAGATTAACCGCCTAATCGACGGAATCTTAAAGAACCCAGAGACAGTTTCTGTCCGCAAAGGCGAAACTGCGTCGCATGTTGACCAAGACATCATCGTTGCAGGCACTAAAGAAGAGAAATACGACAAGCTTGTCGACCTCTTAAAGGGCCAGGATTTTGATAAAGTCTTAGTCTTCTCGCAGACCAAATGGGGCGCACAGCGACTTGCTGACACCCTAACAAAAGATGGCTACAAGTCTGAAGCGATTCACGGCAACAAAACTCAGGCTCAACGCCAACGAGCACTCAAGTCCTTCAAGGATGGCAATGTTCAGGTTCTTGTTGCAACAGACGTAGCAGCTCGCGGCCTAGACATATCGAATGTCAGCCATGTCATCAACTTTGACCAGCCAAACACCTACCAAGACTATGTCCACCGCATCGGCCGAACTGGTCGTGCCGGGAAAAAGGGCAAGGCCTTAACCTTCGTCTCCCACCATCCTTGATCACGAATCCTGCGCCAGCTAGCTTAGTCCTGGCAAAGCCAGGCATTCTCTAGCTTCTTGGCTATTTTCAGCCCAAGAAGTCCGATACTCGCATCGACGTATCCTTATACGTCTTGCTTTGTTTCTCCTTCTAGTGCCGAAACTAGCTCAAGCGCAGAATCTGTGATGGGTGCATATCGTTGAAGATGTTGCAAAAAACTGTTCTGGGTTGTAAAGTTGTCGCATGGCATTTTCATCAAGAAAACTCGATAGGTTTATACATGCTAGAGAAAAACTAGCGAAACGACAGCGTAGTTTGACGCTTGAGCTCGCTGAAGCTACTAGAGATCTTTTCCATAGTGTTTTTATTCTTGATGAAGATGCACCTGCGGATGTGAGTGATTTATTACTGATGAAGCTTGACTCATATCAGCATGGAAGTGCAGTGGAACATCAAGAGGAAATTGATGGACGCAAGCTAACGGTGGTCCGCAAGGTTTTACAGTCGTGCAATCCGGATCAAAGTTTGATGGATGTTATGGATTATAGAGATTTTAGCTTTGGCTCTAAGGATTACATACTCTCTACAAATGCTGGTCTACTAGCACTATCGCTAGCGGGTGGGAGTCTACCTGAAGTGCTATTACACGAGACGATGGTGCGTGGGCCGATTGGTGCGAACCATCGTGTTGCACAAGAGTTAGGCGATGATTTGGATGATATAACAGGGGTCGGGGCCAGATTTTGTGGCACCCATGGTGAGCTTTGGTTTGAACTAGAAGAATAGTTAGATGTTTTGCAATGTAAACAAAAAGACCTCGGAAAAACCGAGGTCTTTTTGTGTCTTAGACGGATCTAGAAACGGTTGTAACCGCCACGATCACCGCCACGGTCGCCGCCGCCACCAAAATCGCGACGAGGTCGCTCTTCTTGTGGACGTGCTTTGCTGACCATCAACTTGCGGCCGCCAAAATCTGTCCCGTCAAGGGCAGTGATAGCTTTTTCACCGTCTTCGTCGCTAACAAGTTCGACAAAGCCGAATCCTTTGCTACGACCGCTCATGCGGTCAACGATAACGCGTGCGCTTTCAACTTCGCCGTGCTCGGCGAACAGTTTCTGGAGCTCTTCATCAGTGGTGCTGTAAGGCAATCCACCTACGTAAATCTTAAATGCCATATTTATTTAAAGCCTTTCATGCTTAATATTTAGCGGTTTCGACTCTTCTTATATTTCCTTTATCGGACCACTTAAGCACGAAATACGGCTTGGTTTGTCTTCTTCAGGGTAGATAAGCTACCGCCTACGCTTTATTTATACAACACCAGAGGAAAAATAGCAATAACGTATACTAATGTAATACAATTACTAAAAGGACAAATATGAAGCTTTCCGAGGAACTCAAGTGGCGAAATCAAATCAAAGACACGACTTTTGACGATATCACCTGGTTGGACGACCCGAAGACTTTTTATTTAGGAACTGACTGCGGTTCGGCTGATAGCCTGACAATCGGTAATTTAGCAGTTCAAATGCTTGCTAGACGGCTTAAGAAGCATGGCTGGAAGGCGGTGCTACTTGTTGGTGGTGCAACTAGCCTGATTGGCGACCCGGGAGGCAAAGAATCGGAGCGCGATCTAAAGTCACGCGAAGAGATTCAGGCAAACGTTAAGGGCATCGCCGGGCAAGTCAAAAAGCTGTTTAATGGCATGGAGTTTGAACTTGTCGACAACTACGACTGGTTTAAGGACATCGGCTACCTCGACTTTCTGCGCGAGGTTGGCAAAACCTTTAGCATGACTGAGCTACTACAAAGGGAGTTTATCGCTAGCCGTTTGGGTGCCGATAGTGCCGGGATCAGCTACGCCGAGTTTAGCTACAATTTAATTCAGGGCTACGATTTCTGGCATCTATTTAAAAATCATGGAGTAGTGATGCAGATTGGTGGATCTGATCAATGGGGGAATATGCTTTCCGGTATTCCACTTATCCGCAAAAAAGAAGGTAAAGAAGCCCACGCGCTTAGTATGCCATTGGTTATTAATAAGGCGACCGGTGCGAAGTTTGGGAAAAGTGAGGGTGGTGCTATTTGGCTGGACGCGAATAAAACCAGCGTTTTCCAATTCTACCAATTTTGGATCAACGTCGACGACGAAGCAGTAGAAGAATACCTTAAGATTTATACCGAACTAGAGAAACCAGAAGTCGACGAAGTTATGGCCGAACAAAAGAGAAACCCGGGTTTACGACCAGCCCAAAAACGCCTAGCCTTCGAAGTAACGGCTATTGTTCACGGAGTGGATAAGGCTGAAAGCGTTAAAAATGCTAGTGATGCGTTGTTTGGGTTGAAGGATTACAAGGATTTAAGTGGGGCTGACTTTAAAGAATTGGCTGGCGAACTGCCTGTTGTTGAAGCAGCGCATAACGCAGAGTTGGTAGATGTTTTGATAGAGGGCAAACTTGCAAGCAGCAAAACAGAGGCTAAGCGTTTTTTGGAAGACTCGGCGGTATACGTCAATGGCTCGCAGATACCGATGTCGAAGACTACACTCGACAATGATGACTTAATACATGACTTTGTAGTGATACGGCGCGGCAAGAACGAATCTATCTTAGTGACCCTTAAGTGATACAATAATTTCAGATATGAGCGACGATAACTCAAAAAAAGAAATGCCGTCCTGGGTACTACGCGCCACTTTTACAGTCATCGGGGCGGTGCTGGCCACCTATGTTGGCCTAGTGGTCTTAGGCCGACTCCAAGATTTAGTATTTTGGCTAGTTACAGCTCTATTCCTGTCTTTTGCGCTAGAGCCTCTAGTTAACCGCCTTGAAAAGCGAGGCTGGAAGCGTGGCCTCGCAACAGGTCTTATACTTGCAGGCTTTGTAGTCATAATGATGGTGTTTATTGGTGCAATGGTGCCGCTAGTTATTGACCAAATTCGCGAACTTGTGAAGGTTGCGCCAGATTGGGTTAAAAGAATAAGCCAGCTGATCCACGATTGGTTTGGGGTTGAAGTAACTACTAAGCAGCTGCTTGATCAAATCCAAAAAGCCAACATTTCTCTTGGTAGCACCGCCGGAAATGTTGCCGGTAACATCATCAACTTGAGTGGCAAGATTGCGGGTGCCTTGTTCCAGTTTTTGACCATCATGCTGTTTACTTTTTACCTTGTTGCCGAAGGGCCTAAGATTCGTCGCAAAGTCATGGCACTTCTACCGCCGCGTCAGCAAAAACAGCTACTAAACACCTGGGAAATATCGATCGAAAAAACAGGCGGTTATTTGTATTCTCGTTTGCTGCTGGCTGCAATCTCGACAGTATCGACGCTAATCCTTCTTCTAATAATTGGAGTTCCATTTGCGCTACCGCTAGCGCTGTTTATGGGTGTGATATCGCAGTTTATCCCGGTCATTGGCACATACATTGCCGCAGCTGTCCCTCTGCTCGTAGCACTTCTCGAGAATCCTTGGATGGCTTTAATATTCGTAATCTACGTCATAATTTATCAACAGTTTGAAAATTACGTTTTAAGCCCTCGTATTACTGCCCACACAATGCAACTACATCCTGCTGTTGCGATTACAGCCGCTCTTGCAGGTGGAAGTTTATACGGAGCGATCGGAGCTTTCCTAGCTTTGCCGCTTGCTGCCATTATCCAAGCTAGCCTGGGAGCACTATTTATTCGTCACGATCTCATTGAAGTCGGCGGAGATCTGCTCGGGATCGACGATAACGAAGGTGCGAAATTAGTTGGCAAGAAGCCCTAAACTAAAGTGCGCTAGAATAAGGGTGTAATGGAAATTTTAATTATTGTCTTTTTAGTTATCAACGCGGGGCTGGTTTTTTGGTTAATTAGCCGAAAAACTGGCATGAGTGGTGATAGCGCCTCGCTCTTAAAGCAAGACCTGACAGCAATGACTCGCCAACTCGAAAAGTTACGCGAAGGTGTGTCGCAACAACTCGGCGAACAAGCCGATCGCAATCAGCGTAGTATGGGCAAACAGCTTGAGGCCAGCGCCAAACTAGTAAGTGATGTCACCGAGCGACTAACGAAGCTCGATGAAACTAATCGTAGAGTGGTCGATGTAGCAGATGAACTAAAGGTCTTGCAAAATGTTTTACAGAATCCAAAGCAACGTGGGGTCTTGGGCGAATTTTATCTTGATCAAATTTTACAAAACTTATTACCGCCAAGTTCTTATAGCCTGCAATATAAGCTTGATGATGGACTGATTGTTGACGCGGTGATACACCTAGACGACAAACTACTTCCAATCGACAGTAAATTTAGCTTAGAAAATTATAATCGTCTAGTTAACGCTAAAGCCCCAGAGAGGCCAGCTTTAGAGAAGGCTTTCAAAGAAGATCTCAAGCGACGGATTGATGAAACATCAAAGTACATCTTGCCAAAGAAGAAGACTATGGAGCAAGCATTAATGTTTATTCCAAGTGAAGCGATTTATTATGATTTGCTTGCAAATAAAGTCGGGGCGGCTGGAGTCAGTGGACGCGACCTAATGCAATATGCAGCAGTCGAGAAACGGGTAATTATCGTTGGCCCGAGTACGCTTTCGGCTATGATTCAAGTTATCGTGCAAGGGCTTCGAAGCCTAGAGATCCACAAAGATACTGAGCTTATTCGGAACAATGTCGAGCAGCTGCAAAAGCATCTAATTGCTTACGATGGTTATTACAAAAAGCTTGGTAATTCGTTAGGAGCGACCGTTGGTCACTATAACAGCGCCAGCAAAGAACTTGGGCGAATTGATAAAGACATCGTCAAGATTGCCGGCGTAAAGCCGGTGCACGAGACAATGCTGATCGACAAGCCGTCAAGCGATGACTAGCCTTTATCTTCAGATAACAAATCAATAATTAGCGCTGCTGTCCAGGAGAAGTCTGGTGCACCTAAGCCTCGGCCATCGATTGGAGAGAAGTATTCAAAGATACCAGATTTTTTAACTGTTTCGATAGTTTTTTGCTTTAGTTCCTCTGCGCGTTCGTTTTGGCCACAACGCCTTAATCCATTGATTAACAACCAGTTAGTATTAACCCATGACGGTCCTTGCCAGTAGCGGATATCGCTAAAGAACTTCGAAGTTAATGGCACGCTTGGTACGGGGTGGTTGGTCCAGTACTGGCGGTGGTCGCGGAGCAAGTCGTTAAGCTTCAAGATGTGATCTTTCGAAATTGTTCCGGCATAAAGTGGCAGCAAGCTACCAATTGAAGGCTCTAGGATCAAATTATGAGTGATAAAGTCGCGACTATAAAACTGCTCGGTCTGTTCGTCCCATAGTGTTTCAAGGGCCTTCTCGGTTCTTTTCATTGCTTCAGTTAAATGTTCTGGTACCTTCATGCGGCAAACTTTTGCAATTTGAATGAGGCGTTTATTGGCCCTAACCAGAATGCTGTTAAAAGACACATCCTCAATACAAAATTCTGAACGGTGCAGAATTTTAGATATGTCCCAGCCCTTACGTCGAAACCGACCGATAATATCCCAATATAGCAAAGCATCTATATTTGTCATCCGCTCGCCGGGTGGTACATAACGCGTATCGCGGCGTAGTAAGTTTACGAGTCCGTCGAGTTTTAGCCATTCAATGAACTCTATCCATTTTGGTTTGGAATGCTCATGGAGTTGTACTTGCCAAGGTGGGGTGCTGTCGAGGCCGGTTTCGTAGGGGTGAATTTGAAGAGTTAGCCCCTCGCTGTGAGGATCGCGTTCGTTGTATAACCATTCATGATGTCTAATTAAATCACCAAGCAGTTTCTTAAACCACTGAGTTCGTTCGGTTTTTGATAATTTCTCGCCAATAAGCCAAATTGCCTCCGCCATTAATGGCGGTTGACTAATGCCGCTTGTCGATCGATCGTCTGGGCTGAATGGCGACGACCAACTTTTCCAAATGTTACGCTCGGCGCGGTATGAGCGATCTGGTTCAAAAATAATATGTGGAACCATCCCATTGGCCCACTGCGCTTCGAACAATGTCTCAATTTCAATTTTGGCTCGCTGAACATCAACATGTCGAAGGCCAATAGCAATAAAACAACTGTCCCACAACCACTGATGTGGGTATAGACCACTAGCCGGTTTTGTATGGTTTCCTTTGTCGTTCTTATGAAGAACTTCAAGGCACTTATCGAATAGTTCTTGGTGCTCAGGATTCATCACGTATTAGTATACCGCTTTAGCCAAATATCACAGATTGCATAGAACCACTTCTTTGCCAAACCCATGTACATATTTGTATACGTATACAAATATGTACAAGAGGTCAGGTCGGGAAGGGTCGGATCGGGTCGTATTAGAAAGTGAATCTAGCGGTAGTTGGTGAAAGAGACGGGGAAGTCGAAGTCTTGGGTTTTTAGGAGTTGCATGACCGCTTGGAGCTCGTCCTTTTTCTGGCTCATAACACGCACTTCTTCGCCTTGAATCTGGGTTTTGATTTTTGGCATAGTTTCGCGAATCTTGGACGTTATCTTTTTGGCTTTATCTTGGTCGAGACCTTTTAGAAACGGGACGTCCCAATACATTTTTAGGTTGGTAGTGACTACTTCTTTTGATACATCGAATGTCTTTTGACTAATCCCACGGGTAGCTGCCTTTTTGCGGAGAATATCGATTATCGAATCTAGGTGGAGTTGGCTGTCGCCGGTCATTTTGAAGCCTACTTTATCCGGCATCCAGTCAAGAGAGGCGCTAGAGCCTTTGAAGTCATAACGAGCGACTATTTCACGCTGAGCTTGGTCGAAGACGTTGTTCATCTCGCCCTTGTCGTAGTCGCTAACGATATCAAATGAAAATGTTGCCATATCCCTAGTATACTTACTACATGAAGATTTTGGTTATTTCTGCCAGCGCTAGGGCTGGGTCGCAGTCACGGCGGTTTGCTGATTATCTGTTTGGTCGCGTGAGCAAAATGGGCGAAGTTGAACTTTTAGACCTTCATGAAACGGTTTTGCCGCTTTACGATGATAACGACGCAATGAGCTCCAATACAAATTGGCTGGCAATAAAGGGCAAGCTAGAAGCAGCTGATGGTTACGTAGTCGTATCTCCGGAATGGAATGGAATGGCATCGGTGGTCTATAAGAACATGATGCTATTTGTAGGTCATGAGATGGCCAATAAACCGTTAATGATCTGTGCCGTTAGTTCTGGTCGAGGAGGTGTCCATGTACTCGATGAGCTGAGAGTGTCGGGTATCAAAAACTCACACGTAATTATAAGTAGCGAAAATGTTATCGCCCAAGGTTGTGAGGGCCTGGCGCTCGATGATAATTGGGACGAAGCCAGTAACGACTATAAGTTCAAATCACGAGCCGAATATTCTTTAAAAATTCTGGTTGAATTCGCTAAAGCACTTTCTGGAGTTAGAATCAGTGGTGTTGTAGATTTCGAACATTACGGTTCTGGCGTATAATCTGTAGTAAGAGTTAAAATGTCAGATTACAACGCACAAATTATAAAAGTACGTGAAAAGTTACTTGCGCGGCTAAAAACCTTGGATAAGCCGGATTCGATTTTGCACGCTCCGGAGCTTAAAGGATTGTTTGACCAACTAAAAGTTACAGACAAGAGCGAGCGGGCAGTATTTGGTAAAGCATTAAATGATCTAAGGAAAGAGCTTGAAGAGGCAATTTCAGATATATCTACGACCAAAATTGAGGTTTCGCCAATTGATATCACTGCACCTTGGGATGTTAATACTAAAAGTAGCCAGAAGCCCAAGGTCTTGCCGAGTAACCTCGGTTCTGTTCATCCACTAATGTCTGAAATAGCTGAATGCGTAGATATTTTTTATCGCATGGGATTCACGGCTGTGCAATCGAGGGAGCTAGATGATGATTTCCATATGTTCGGTAGCCTAAACTTTGCAGAAGGTCACCCAGCGCGTGACGATTATGATTCTTTCGTTACGGATGAGGGTTTAATAGCACCTGCTCATACCAGTACAATGCAGAACCGAATTCTAAAGAAATACAAAGCAAGTTTAGAAAGTGGCGAGCCGATCGCCGTAGTTATACCCGACCGAGTGTTCAGAAACGAAGATGTCGATGCCCGACATGAACATACTTTTTACCAGCTTGAAGGAATCTACGTCAGTAAGGACGTAACAGTCGGCAACTTAGTAGCTACTATTCAAGCTTGGCTCAGTAGTTATTTTGGCAAGGAAATCACTACGAAGATCCAGCCGTTCTATTTCCCCTTCACTGAGCCTAGCTTCGAATTCGCAGCCAGTTGTATCTTCTGTGGCGGCAAAGGCTGTAGTATTTGTAGCCAATCAGGATGGATAGAGCTTGGTGGCTGCGGAATGATTCACCCAAATGTGTTAAAAATGGCAGGAATAGATTCCGAGGAATATTCTGGCTTTGCTTGGGGCTTCGGTATTGACCGTTTAGTGATGCTTAAACACAATATTGAAGATGTTCGTCACTTCGAGTCTGGCAAACTAGAATTCTTGAGGCAATTCTCATGAAAAATGCAATTCTTGTACCTGGATATGTTGACGAAGAGGAGTACTACAACCCAGTGTACCCAACAAGTAGTAATAGTCACTGGGTGCCATGGGTATCTAAACAATTACAGATTAATGATATATTCGCTGTTGCCTTAGAGCCGACAATACCATGGCGGCCACGATATGATGCCTGGAAAAAGGAGTTTGAAAGGTTTGATATAACAGAAGAAACTCTACTTATAGGTCATAGTTGCGGCGGTGGTTTTTTAGTACGCTGGCTTAGTGAGAATAATGACAAAAAAGTAGGTAAGGTCGTATTGGTAGCACCATGGATAAATCCCGAGAATGAGCTGGCTTACGATACGGTAGATTTTTTCGATTTTGAAATTGATCCAATTCTAGTCAGTCGGACTGCGGGGGTAGTAATCTTTAATTCGGACAATGACGTTTCATCTATC
>JBBQBM010000015.1:0-13488 GCA_038317375.1 Saccharimonadales bacterium (SeqCode) | reverse complement strand
ATGCATCTAACAGGCCAGCCGATCCACGCTTTTGACTATGACAAGCTAAAGAACCGATCTGGTGTAGGTGTGGTTATCGGCCCGAGAAAAGCTAAAAAAGGCGAGAAACTGACCATCTTAGGTGGCAAAGAACTAACATTGAGCGAAGAAGACATTGTAATAGCTACTGACAAAAAAGCTGTGGCACTTGCCGGCATTATGGGCGGTCAAGACGTTGAGGTAGACTTCACGACAAAACGTATCGTGCTGGAATGTGCGACGTTTGATATGTACGCCGTCCGCCGCAGCAGCATGCGTCACGGCTTATTCACTGAAGCCTCGACTCGTTACACTAAAGGCCAAAGTCCGCTGCAGAACGACAGGGTGCTGAAGTTCTGTATGGCGGCAGTTACTAGTTTTGCGGGTGGCGTCCAGGCCAGTGATGTTAAAGACGAACATGCCACGCTCAAAAAACCCGAAACAATAAGTGTCAGCGTTGATTTTATTAACAGCCGACTTGGTAGTAACTTGAAGAGTCAGGACATTGTGCGGCTGCTTGGAAATGTTGAATTTAACGTAGCTAGTAATAGTGGTAAACTTCGAGTTATACCACCCTTTTGGCGAACAGATGTTGAGATCAAAGAGGATGTTGTTGAAGAAGTTGGTCGGCTTTATGGCTACGACAAGTTGCCGGTGACATTACCGGCGCGGAGTGCAAAGCCGACTAAGCGCGACGAACTCCTTGACCTAAAACAGTCGCTACGCCAAAAGCTAAGCGCGGCTGGAGCGAACGAGATATTAACATATAGCTTCGTTCACGGCGACCTTATGAAAAGTTCGGGTATTGATCCGGACAAGTGGGCCTATCATATTCGAAATGCCCTCAGCCCAGACCTTCAATATTACAGAACTAGTTTAATTCCTAGTGTTCTAGAGAAAGTCTACGCAAATATTAGAAGTGATAGAGTTCGCCTTAATGATGATAACGATTTTGCGATTTTCGAAATCGGTAAAGCTCACGTTAAGGGACACGACAACGACGAAAAGTTGCCAGGTGAATTTGAACGATTAGCTTTAGTGTTTTCGGCTGATCAAAAAACTGCTGCTCGTAAATACAGCGGCTCAGCATTCTATATGGCTAAACAGTATCTCGACGTTATTTTGGGTGGCCGGGCAACTCTCGCGCCACTGACTAGCAATGCCTACCCGATAACTAGTGTTTATGAACTAAGTCGAAGCTCCATGATTATGGTTGGCAAAGAGATTTTTGGTGTAGTTGGCGAATTCAATGAAGCTACAAAGAAGTCCCTGAAGCTACCAGACTACACGGCTGGTTTTGAGCTAGACATTACTTTGTTTAATCAACACTTGGGATTAAAGCCGCAGAAATATGCGCCGCTTTCTGTTTTTCCAAAAACGCAAGCTGATATTACTTTCAAGATCGAAGACCTGATGCCTGTACAGAAACTTCTGGATCTTGTTTGGAGCGAGCTGCAAAAGCAATCAGAAACACACGGTTATATCCCTGTTTCTACAATCCGTGACATTTATCAGGCTGAGGATGACAAAAAGAATAAGAACATTACGCTTCGTTTGTGGCTCAGCCATCCGTCAAGAACCTTGACTAGCGAAGAGGTGAACACTCTACTTGATAAAGTAGCTGAAAGGGCTCATGAAAAGCTGGCCGGCATACGTATCTAGATTTTTGTTACTGGCTTTAGCGGTTTTTATTCTATTGCCGGCCGGTTCGACCAAAGCTAGCGTTGACGACTTTGTGATCAATTATTTTAACGCAACCTATCAACTGAGTCGCGCCGACCCGCAAGGGAAGCTGACGATTAATGAAACAATTGACCTAACATTTTCTGACAATAATCACGGGATTCTACGATCGATTCCTGCAAAGTATGGAAGTGACGACACAAACCCAAAAGTGATTAGTGTCATGCGTGACGACGCGCCTGAACCATTCACAACATATTCGTCAAACAACAATTTGGTCCTACAAATCGGCAATGCGGCACGAACTATTACTGGCATACACCGCTATGTGCTGAAGTACAGTGTCGAAAATGTCATTCGTTTCTATAAAGATCACGACGAGCTGTATTGGGACGTTAATGGTGACGAGTGGGCTCAGCCTTTTGAGTCGGTGTCGGCAACAGTTATTGGCCCGGATGGCTTAAGTTTTTTAAAAAACCCAGAACCGCTTTGTTATACCGGGAGTTACGGCTCGACTAACCAGACATGCGAGATTAACACCGATAGTCTCGAGCTAACTACAAGTACCACAGCAAAATTATTGCCAAACCAAACTCTTACTTTTATAGCCGCTTTCAAAAAAGGCTATTTTACACCGATACCATTATGGCGAAAATTGATAGTATTTTTGCCTGGAGCGATTTTGTCTTTTCTTGAACTACTAATAGTTATCTCGGCGTATCGCAAGTGGCGAAAATTTGGTAAGGATTATCCGCATTCTCCAGTGATCGCCGTAGCTTTTGGTCCTCCTAAGGGTCTTGATGTGCTGGGAGCTGCCTATGTATATAACGATGCTACTTTGCCGAAGCATATATCGGCTAGCATCATTGACCTAGCCGTACGCGGCCATATTCGAATTATCGAGACCGATGGAGGGGGATTAATTAAGAAAAAAACCAAGCGTTCTCTTGAGCTACTAAAACCTACGGAAGGTTTAACTACCCAAGAGACCATGATTTTGACAGCACTTTTTGACACGACGACAGTCGGCGAAGTTATTAACCTGGACGATAAAAAGTCGAAACAACACACCAAACTAGCAGAACTATCTAAGTCTTTAAGCAATGAAATGACTGCTAAAGGAATGTATGAAGTCTCGCCCGAAAAAGCTAAGGGAATGATGACTAAGCAAATTGGAATGATAGTGGCTTCACTAGCCGCGGCATTCATCGGCGTTAGCGTCTTCACGGCGATGCCGATAGTACTCGGCTTCGCCGGCATATTCATAATCATTGGTTTGCAGACAGCTATGAGCAAACGCAGCCGAGAGGGCGAAGCAATCAAGACCGAACTTGAAGGACTGAAGCTTTATCTTGGGATGGCCGAGAAAGATCGTCTTGCCGCTCAACAGAGCGCAAATGCTCCGCTAGCCGAAAATGCTAATGAGCCAAAACGTAACGTCAAGCTGTTCGAAAAGTTGTTGCCCTACGCTATTATTTTTGGTGTAGAGAAAAGTTGGGCCGAGGCTTTTAAGGATCTTTATACCTCTCCGCCAGACTGGTACCAGGGCAACTGGACGGCGTTTAACACTGCAGTGTTTGTATCACATTTGAACAGTAGCGTGACGGCGGTTAATACTTCGTTCACAGCACCATCATCTAGCGGCAGTTCGGGTTTTTCGGGCGGTGGTGGGTTCTCTGGTGGTGGAGGCGGCGGTGGAGGCGGCGGTGGCTGGTAGTTATTTTCGATGCCATGGGCTCATAGAAACTTTACTATGGTAGAGAAGTGAAGGACATATTCTTAGTACTCGCAGGGCTTGTAACGGTTGGCTCGGCTGTTCCATATATTCGGGACATTATCAAAGGTGTAACTAAGCCAAATATTGTTTCATGGCTAACATGGACTTTATTAACGGGCGTTGCAACTGTCGCAGAATTTGCTGCTGGTGAATATCGAACAGCTATTTTTACAGGCACGGCAGTGCTCGAGACGACTATTATAGTGCTACTCGGTATTAAGTATGGACACACGAAGTACACTTCTTTCGACATAGTTTGCCAAATTGGTGCGTTATTTGGCTTTGTTGTGTGGGCGGTCTTCGATTCGCCGGGAGCTGCGGTTATTTTTACTGTGGCAATTGATTTCATCGGCGCATTACCTACAATCCGGCACTCTTGGCTCAAGCCGAATGAAGAAACATGGGCAACTTATACGATGGGCGGGACGGGTGCGCTTTTAGCTATTTTTGCACTCACAAGTTACAACTGGACTAGTCTTACATACGCAGTATATATAGTGTTGATCAACATTGTATTTACGACCATTCTACTTACTCGTAGACCGCGTTAATCGTTACGCAAGTCAGAAGTATGACTATCTTTGGTTTAGTCTTTCGGCTTGTTCGGCCGCCATTCGACCCAGTGTCTCAACATGTTTATAAAGATCATCTCTAGCAATCTTAGATGCATCGTCTAGTCCAGTTATGGCGTCTAGACCCCAATATTCTAAGATTGGCAAAACAACAACGTCGCGAAAATGACCAATGTTGTATATGCCTTCTCTGGATATATGTAGACTATGACGTTTAAAGCCGGGGATTCCTGTTCCGGGCATGGCAAAACCTATAACTTGACGAGCTACTGCCCGCATCATCAGCGAAGGATTAGCTTCGAAACCAGCCTCGGCGAGGTCTCTGTAAAAGATACCATGACGACCTTCATCCCCGGCTATCAGGCCTAGAACCGCGCGACCAGACTTGTCTTGTTTAGACAAACGGCTTGCAACATTTCGGTGTGCAACTTGAGTAGCTTTTTCTTGGAAGGGTGTGTAGGCTATCAGGTCTGCAAGAGTTTCCGGCTGTGGGACGATTCCTGTTGACATCTGTATTCTACGGGCAGCCTCTAGGTTCTTTGGGTCTATAGCACGACTAATATGGACCCAATCACGTATGGCGGCAGCATGCTGACCCTCCTCCATAGTCCATTGACGGTTCCAATCTTGAAGCGGGTGATTATCTGGCGTCTTGCTAAGTAAAGTGTTCGTATAGTATGGTGCATTATCTTCTGTAAGCAGGTTGACGTAGATTGCACTTCTGACACCTCTCGGCAGCGAGTAATCTGTTTCTGACCAAGGTTTAGTCTGAAAATCATGCCCGTCCCCCCAATCTATATGTTCGTGCAGAGACCAGGGTCGAGTCACTTCTAGGTGGCGGTTGAAAAGCTTTTCAACCACTGGTCTTAAGTCTTCAGAAAAGGCAGTTACTTCAGGAGTCAGCATGCTTTCAATATATACCCTTAACCGTAAACCCCACAAGTCGACATACGGTGTTGACGAATAACGACCCAAGTTGTATATTATTATTCACCTCGTTGAGTTTTATGATTCCGAGGAGTTATTTAACAGGTGTTGGCAACAATTTTAGTTCTCAACGGCGCTAAAGTTCATTAGGGTGAACGCACACTTTTTCCGAGTGTGAGGAAATGGGTTCGATTCCCATTAGTGCCACCCGGGGGCTAGCTCAATTCGCCTAAACAGCGAGGGTAGAGTATCGCACTGAAAATGCGAAGGTTGGAAGTTCGAGTCTTCCGCCCCCGACTGCTCAGAGTGCGAGCGTAAGTCTAACCCTCGCCGGGAGGGTAAGGGTATCGTGTACGAAAGTAATTGGGGTGAAGTTTCAGCCCCTAACGATATCGACGACGACGCGCTCCGAGCAACTTCCCTAACTAGGCTGGTAACCTGGTTAAGTAGCCATCGATTCGACCTTTCCAAGTGGGGTTTTGAGTCTTTGGCTAGCTAGGGAGTAGTGAGTGGCCCCCCGTCTCGCACTACTCCCCGGCACGGTTTTTACGTAGATATCCACTTTCCACCTAGGAGGTGATATTGTGGCGGACAAAACATGTCCGAATTGCAGTGGTTCAGGAAATCTTGGTGGACTCACATCAATGACTTGTAAACGTTGCGATGGTAACGGCAAAGTCAAAGCGTGCACTAGCTGCGGAGGAAAAGGAACTAAGGGTGGTCTAACCAACCTGACTTGCACGCAGTGCAACGGTTCTGGAATTTAATAAACTTGATCGTTTAGAGAATGATTGAGGGGATACGACATAAGGTGGCCAACACCTGTATCTCCAATGAGTGTGAAACAAATGTTTCACGCTCGCTGGAGATAGCGTAATAGATAAAATGTCAGAGGACGGACCTCTGCCGAGGATAATAAATAAAAACGGAACAAAATACAAAAGAGGCCGGATTTCCGGCCCCTTTATGGGAAGGATCTGGAGTACTCCACCCCTCGTCTCTTCCGCTAGTTAATAATACTATGGCTCTACTAATTAAGCGCAAGTATTATGCAAAAAATGTAGGCATTTGCTTCACAAAACTAACCTCTTAGGCTATACTGTTAGAAATTGTTATAAATTTTACTAAAGGAGTTCTTAGTGTCTATCGTTCTGACAGTTAAAAAACGCGAAGTTTTTGGTAACCGTGTCAAAAGTCTCTACCGAGATGGCTTAATTATTGGAAATGTTTTTGGTCGTGGTCAAACATCTGTAGCTATTGAGGGTGATTATGAAACTGTCCGCAAAGTAGTTACTGAGGCGGGCAAAAACCATCCAATAGAACTCAAGATCGAAGGCGAAGGCGATCACCTAGTCTTGGTTAAAAATGTCGACGTTAATCCTTCTAAGGGCCGAATCCGTCACATTGAGCTCCAAATGGTTAATCGTAACGAAAAAGTCGAAGCTGAAGTACCCGTTGAACTTATCGGTACCGCCCCAGCAGTACTTTCCGGTAACATGGTTATGACCTTAAACGACACAGTTATGGTGTCCGCCAACCCAACAAGCCTGCCTGACCACCTAGAGGTATCGGCTGAACTGTTAGTTGAACCAGAAGATATGATTACTGTTGCGAATATTATCGTACCGTCTGGTGTCGAATTAGTTACAGAACTCGACACACCACTATTTAAGGTTGAAGTACCTCGCTCACAGGTTGAAGAAATTGAAACACAAGAGGGCGAAGAAGGCGAAGCGGAAAAGACTGCCGCTGATGTCGAAGCTGTCCATGGTGGCGACAAGCCTGAAGAAGCTACTGACGACAAAAAAGACAAATAAAACGTGAAGCCGATTCTCAAAATACTATCTCAGGCCAAAAGCCTGTGGCCTTATTACGCCGTCATTAGCGTGTTTTCAATTCTACTTTCGGTCTCAAATTTATTATGGCCACTATTTAGCGGTTGGTTGATTGACGAGATTCGACTAGGAGCCGATGCTAATATGGGGCGAGTAGTGTTTTTGGTTAGCATGGTGTTTTTGCAGGATATTGGAACAACAGTTTTTGATAATTTAGGCGGCTACATTGGTGACATGATGACTGTTCGGTTGCGTCGGATTCTTAGCACCAAGTACTTTGACCATTTGCTTAGTCTGCCTCAGAACTATTTTGATACTGAACTCACAGGAAAGATTATTAACAGGCTTAGCCGTTCTATCGACCAAGTCACAGAGTTTATAAAGGCTATGAGCAATAACTTTTTGCAGTTTATATTCACGGCAGTCTTTTCGTTGATTTTCGTCGCACTGATAAGCTGGCCGACGGCTTTAATGCTAGCCACTCTTTATCCAATATTTCTTTTTATGACAGTGCGAACGAGTGGTAAATGGCAGAGTTACCAAGGTGAAATAAACACACACCGCGACATAGCTACCGGTCGCTTCGCAGAGTCTATTGGCCAAATTAAAGTTGTTAAGAGTTTTATCCGCGAAAAGGCAGAGCTAAGGTTTTTTGATAAGCATCTGTCTTTAGCTAACAATATCTCGAAGCCACAAAGTAAGTTATGGCACAGGGCCGATGCTAAACGCCGAGCGATACTGAATATCGTTTTCTTTGGGGTTAATATGTTTATCTTTGTGCGGGCAACGCAAGGTGCGTTTACGCCAGGTGAAGCAGTTACGTTACTACTTCTAGCATTTAATATTCGCTTTCCTATCTTTACGATTAGCTTTTTAGTTGAGAATACTCAGCGGGCAATAGCTGATAGTAAAGATTATTTTGAAGTTATGGATATGAAGTCGACGCTAACAGATATCGAGGGGGCTAAGAACCTAAGAGTAAGTAAAGGTGCGGTTAGCTTCCAGGATGTTAAGTTCTCATATGCAAAAGAAGCGGTTCTGAGAGGCTTAAGTTTCGACATTAGCCCAGACTCGAAGATTGCCCTTGTCGGCGAAAGCGGTGAAGGAAAGACTACGATTACTAACCTTCTTATGCGTCTATACGAGCCAACAAGCGGTACGATTTTAATTGACGATCAAGATATTAATAAAGTTACTCAAAATAGCTTAAGATCTAACATTGGTGTGGTATTCCAGGATCCGTCATTATTTAGCGGAACAATTCGTGAAAACATCGCCTACGCTAATCAGAAAGCTACCGATGCTCAGATTATTGCCGCCTCCAAAGCCGCCAACGCCCATGAGTTTATCTCTAAGTTTGAAGATAAATATGATGCCCAAATTGGCGAGCGCGGTCTAAAGCTGTCCGGCGGGCAAAAGCAGCGGATCGCCATCGCTAGGGCGATTCTAAAAGATGCGCCAATCTTGATCCTTGACGAAGCCACTAGTAGTTTGGACAACAAGAGCGAGATTTTGGTGCAAGAAGCATTGGAGCGACTCATGAAAGGCCGAACAACCATTATTATTGCGCACAGATTGAGTACTATCCAAAACGTTGATACGATTATTACTTTGCAAAAAGGTGTAGTCCAGGAGACTGGGTCGCCGGAAGAACTAGCAAAGAGCGGCGGAATTTATTCTAAACTTCTAGATCTTCAACATCATCGCAACACTGAAGCTACCAAGAAGCAGCTCAAAGCCTTCGAAATATCGTAGTGAAAAAAGCTTTGAGTTGGTCGGCTACAACTTCTATAATGTGACATACAAATGGCGACTTCAAAAACAGTTAGAGGATTATCGTTAGTCTTGGCGTTCTTGTTTTTGGCCAGCACCGTTGTTACGGTAATATTGATATCTAGGCAAACAAACGATAATAACGCGGCTTCTAAGATTCAGCAGCAACTGGCTGAACAGCAGTCCGCACAGGAGGCGTGTAAAGTGGCAGAAAATGTAACAAGCAAGGTGACACCAGGAGAACCATTAAAACTAGAGGCAAAAGTAACGGAATTGCAAAAAATTGATACTGTAATAGGAGACGGTGAGGAGGTGAAACTTGACGATTGCATTACGGTCAATTATCGATTAAATCTTGCCGACGGTACGGTCGTTGCTAATAACGACACCTTCGCTAGCGGAAGCCCGATAGCTTTTCAGTTGAGTGAAGGCAGGTTGATCACCGGTTGGACACAAGGTATTCCGGGCATGAAAGTCGGCGGACTTAGAAGACTAGTTGTCCCGGCGGCACTGGCCTATGGCGACCAAGCTAGCGGAGGCGTACCGGCCAACTCTGACCTAGTATTCGACATAGAAGTACTTGACACCAAGCATTAGCACTATATATAGTGTATTAAACAACTAAACAAACACTAGGGAGACAAAAATGCCAAAACACATCGCCATTTATACTACTAATACTTGCTCTTATTGTGTGATGGTAAAACGTTGGCTGCAAAGTAAACAAATGACTTACGAAGAGATAAATCTCGACACTAATCCTGAGCGTCGTAAAGAAGTTTTGGAGATGAGCGGTGCAATGACGGTGCCCGTCACGATCGTAACAAAAAATGATGATTCTAGGGAGGTGGTAGTCGGGTGGAACCTAGCCAAACTAGTCCCAGCTATTGCTTAAATTATGAGCCCAGATAAACCTTACGATGTATTGGTTATCGGCGCCGGCCCTGCAGCGCTGAGCGCGGCTATATATACGACCCGCGAGGATCTCTCGACTGTTTTAGTTGAGAAGGGCGTTGTAGGTGGACTTGCAGCCATTACAGACAAGATTGATAACTATCCGGGTTTCCCAGAAGGCGTAACCGGTATGGATTTAGCTGACGGTTTATGGAAGCAGGCAGAGCGCTTTGGTACAAAAATTGAATATGGTGAAGTTACGGCACTCGAAGGAAAAGGTAAAATCAAAAAGCTCTCTACAACCGCCGGAGAAATGTTTTCGAGAAGTGTGCTAATCGCAACTGGTACCGATTGGAAAAAATTAGGCATTCCGGGCGAAGACACCTATTACGGGCGTGGTGTTCACTACTGTGCAACCTGCGACGGCCCTTTATACAGAGATAAAAAGTTGGTAGTTGTTGGTGGAGGGAACTCAGCTATTCAAGAATCGATATTCCTAACCAAGTTTGCGTCACATATTGATCTTTTGGTTCGTGGCGATTCGCTCAGGGCTTCTGAGGTGTTGCAACATGAGCTAAAAGAATTTATGGACAAAATCACTATTCATTTTAATACTTCAACGGATGAGATTACCGGAGAAAATGGATTAGTAACTAAGGTTTCCGTCACAAATAAAACATCTGACAAAAAGCAAGAAATTTTATGCGATGGTGTTTTTGTATTCATCGGACTAAAGCCAACAACCGACTTCTTAGAATCTAGCGGTGTCGATCGTAGCGAAATTGGCTTTGTGAAAACAAATGAAGATCTGAGCACTAATATTGAAGGTGTGTTCGCCGCCGGTGACGTTAGGGATGGTGCGACAATGCAGATTGCTAGCGCGACCGGTGAAGGCGCAACGGCAGCGCTAAAAATCAGAGAGTATCTGCACCACAACCGCTAATTCTTAGTGCTCATGTTATAATTAATCTCAAGATATGAAGTGGCTTCCAAGATCAAAAAAATCATTACTTTTGTTAATACCAGTTGTACTTCTAGCCGGAGGCTTGATTTATTTTATTATTTGGACGGGTAATAAGAATGATTCTGCACTCGATAAAGCGGGTAGCCAAAACCAAGTCAAAGAAGTAAAAGTTACAGACATAATACTTGCGCTAAAAGAGAACGCCAGTCTTAAACAGTTTGGTGATTTTATGTCGGCTACGGACCTCTCGACTAAACTTGTTGCCAATGCCACGGGGGCAACCCCAAAACTTGTATTATTTGCGCCTAGTAATGCAGCATTCAAAGGAACCGACGTCACGCCTCTTGCGTCAACGCCCGAACCGGCCAAAGAAGAACTAAGACTTTACCACGCAGCAATATTCTATCCTTCTGCTGAGGGGGTTGCGCCAGACTTGACTTTAAGTGATGGACAGAAGATCACTACACTTGCCGGACGCGAGCTATTTGTATCAAAAAGCGGTTCGCATTTTGTACTTACAGATGCTAAAGGCCGAACGTCCAAAGTTGATCTTATCTACCTCAAGGACGACAAAGGAAACAGGCTTTATTATATCGACTCGGTTTTACTTCTTCAGTAAGTTTTTTGGGAAACGATCTGGCCGATTTGTAGTTAGTAGAACACCGGGGTAGATTTTAGCGATTACGCGCATGGTTATAGCACGATCGACAGTATAGTTTAAGTATTCTAGGTTGGAGCGTTTGCACGCAAAATATGGGTAGGGTCCCAACCACCACTTATTTAAACTAACTCCTGCAAAACTATACTTTTTTGCGAGTTGTATGGGTCGAAACGGACCTTCGTGGAAGGGTTGAGAGATGTAAATCTTACTTTTAGGGAATTCTTTGCTTAAACGTTTCAGCGCAAGTAAGTGTGGTGAAGTAAACGCTAGGCCCTTAGGGAGATTTTTCTTGAACGCTGCCATTAGTTCATCAGTCGAATTTCTGACCTTTATGTCAAATAATATTTTAGATCTAAAATTATACTTCAAAAAAACATCTAGCTTTAATAAGGTAGGAACCTTGGTTTTAAGCTCGTCATAGGTTTCGTCTAGCGGCGTACCCAGGTAGGTTCGCTTTAAATCACCGTGATACATCACAAATACACCATCGCATGTTCGATGGACGTCGACTTCAATAAATTCCGGTGAGTATGAATCACCGATTTGGATGGCGCGTAGCGAGTTTTCGTGCGCCAAGCCACCAGCGCCTCGGTGGCTAACTAATCTCATGTTAGAATTATAGCAAGACATTAAGGAGAATATTAATATGGGTTATCCGTTCAATAAACTAGCATTCGGAGTCGACGGCGAATATGTCACTACAGTAATTGAAGTTCCTAAAGGTTCTATGCTAAAAGTTGAATGGGACCGTCACGATGAGCTATTTGTTCTAGACCGAGTAGAACCAGGCATCTTTGCAAAACCGGTTAATTATGGGTTTATCCCACAAACTCTCGATGAAGACGGCGACGAACTAGACACCTTGCTTGTAACAGCGGAACCGGTGCCTACGGGAGTAGTCGTGAGAGAAGCGCTGGTTATAGGTATGGTGGACTTCGAGGATGATGGCGAGAACGACCATAAGATTATCTGCGTCCCTATGGACGATCGACATTATGGCGAGATAAAGAACTATGAAGAACTTGGCGAACAGTGGAAGCGACAGATCGAGCATCATTTCAACCACTATAAGGATTTAAAAAAAGGCGGGACTAAAGTGCGCGGATTTATGGGCGCCTCTGAGGCGTGGAAGATTATTAATGAGTGTGTAGAGCGGGCAAAAAACGAAAAGCAGTAGCATATATTGCTAATACACCAGGGTTGGTGCAAAATAAACATAAGAGTAAATAAAGATAGGTGGGACATGAAAACAAAAGTAGCAATCAATGGCTTTGGACGTATCGGACGGCTGGCTTTTCGAATTGCAGCTAAACGCACGGATCTAGAGATAGTCGGGATAAATGATCTCACAGACACAGATCACTTGGCTTATTTACTAAAACATGACTCCAATTACGGCGTTTTTGATGGAACTGTCAGTTTTGATGAAAAGAACATAATTGTAGATGGTACTCCCATACCGGTATTCGCCGAGAAAGATCCAGAAATGTTGCCATGGGGAGATCTTGACGTAGACGTTGTTATAGAATCGACAGGGCGTTTTACAGAAGCTGACAAAGCAGGCGCGCATATAAAAGCTGGTGCTAAAAAGGTTGTTATATCAGCCCTCGGTAAAGGCGATGGTGTTGATACTATCGTACTCGGCGCCAATGAAGATAAGCTAAAAGATGCCGGTAATATCGTTAGTAACGCCAGCTGTACGACAAATAGTATCGCCGCTTTTATGGATATAATGGATCGTGAATTTGGTATCGAAAAAGCATTACTGACTACCGTGCACAGCGATACGGCATCACAGACCCTAACAGATAGCCCGACTAAAGATCGGCGCGAAGGTCGGGCGGCTTCTCAAAACATCGTTCCGACTAGTACCGGAGCGGCAACTGCTGTAGCTCAGGTAGTACCAAGTATGGTCGGCAAGTTCGATGGTTTGAGCATTCGTGTTCCAAGCCCGGTTGTTTCACTGAGCGACGTAACGATGCTACTCAAAAGAGACACAACAAAAGAAGAAATAAATGCAGTATTAAAGAAAGTGACTGCCGAACCTTTCTACCAAGGTATACTTGGCGTGAATGACGAAGAGCTAGTTAGTAGCGATTACGTCGGTAATAGCTTGTCCGGAATAATTGATACACCACTGACAAATGTGGTCGGTGGCAACCTTGCAAAAGTGGTTGTCTGGTACGACAACGAATGGGGTTATAGTAATCGACTAGTCGAGTTAGTGGCCGACGTAGGTAAATTGATTCCGGGTGGTAAAAACGAAAACTTACCCGAAGACGTAGTCATCGCAGATTAACTCATGAAAATATACATAGGTTCTGACCACAGAGGGTTCTTGCTAAAGGAGAGCCTAGAGAAGTTTCTAATTTCTCGCGGTTATA